>DATMZT010000121.1:0-11337 GCA_035573335.1 Hyphomicrobiaceae bacterium
AACGATCAGTGGTCCCAGCTGGAAGCTGTCATAGGCATAAGCCGTCTGCACGCCGCGTGCATCGGGCCCGAAGATGACGAGCAATGCATTGACCATGATCATCGCCACTGCCACCAGCAGCATGAATTGGCTGTGCTCGGGCCGGTTGATGAAGGGATTGATCAAGCCGGCTTGCATGACATAGCCAAGGGCGAACAGCACCGCAGCAATCGGCACCAGCATGAGCAGGGGGTCGAGCCGGTAGGCCGAAAAGAGGGCAACGGCGATGTACATGGCAATGGTCATCATCTCGCCGTGGGCAAAATTCACGACGCGCACCACGCCAAATATGACCGATAGCCCAAGCGCCATTAGGCCATAGACCAGGCCGGTGAGAAGGCCGCTGACGGCCACATTCAAGAAAATGCTTGCGGGCACCGGCAGCGATCCTGCGAGAAGCCGCTCCGGTGCCAACCGGCGCGGCTAAAGCTTGAACTAGGATCAAGCGCGCTTGTCGTAGGGGGTCAAGGGCCAAACGGCCTTGGCGTTTGCCGCGGCCAGCGGCGCTACCGTGACGAGTTTGGCGCCACGGTTCTGGATTGCCGCGTTCTTGAGCTTGTCGTTCTGCCCCTTGGCGTCGAACTTGATGCCCGGACCGATGCTGACATTGTCCGCAATATCCGTGGCACGGATGGCATCGGCCAAGGCCTTGGGGTCGCTCGAGCCCGCCCTCTTATAGGCATCCGCCGCAACGAGTAGGGCTTCGAACGTGTAGATATGGTTGGTGTTCAGATTGATATCGGGGTGCGCCTTGGCCAGCGCCTCCTCCAGCTGCTTGCTCAATTTCTTGTTGGGATCATACCACGGCACGAAGCTCAGCGGATCATCGGCCAGCTTGCCGAGCGTCTTTAAGTACTGATCCTCATACCATCCAGGCCCCATGCTCAAAATTGCCATCGGTGACCAGCGCTGCTTGACGAGCTCGCGCGTGAGCAAAATCGCATCGTTGAGACGACTGACCGTCAGCAGGGCCTCCGCGCCGGTGGCCCTGGCCTTGGCTACTTCGACGGACAGATCGCGGGCGGCCGGATCGTAGGCGATGGTGTCAAGGATCTTGTAGGGCATGTTGAACTTCGGCAAGACGCCGTCGATGCCCTTCTGCATCGACACCCCGAAGGTGTCGTTGACATGCAGGAAGACGACCGACTGCGGCGCCTTGCCGGTGGCCTCGAAGATCGCCTTCTGATTGGCAAATGCGTCGCCGAGGATCATCCCCGCCGTGGGGAAATTGCGAAACACAAACTTGTAGCCCTGCTCGGTGATGGGGGGCGCGGCCGCAATGTTGATCACGAAGGGAATGCCCTTTTGCTCGGCCACCTGAGCGATCGCCGTGGATTGACCCGAGTCGAAGGCACCGACCAGCAGCTGCGCGCCCTCGCTGATCAGGCGCTCGGCCCGTGAGCGCGCGGTCTCGACGTTGGATTCGGTATCCCCGTTCATGACGCTGAGGGGCGGCAGACCGATCTCCTTTAGAATGCCCGCGGCAATCTCGACCCCGCGCTGACAGTCCTGACCAATGCCGGCTTGCACACCGGATCGCGGCAACAGCACGCCGACCTTGAGGCCGGCCCCTTGCGACCTGGCGATGTTGAAGGGTGCCACCGTGGCAACGATGCCGGCCCCGAGGCCCTTGCTGACGCTGCGGCGTGTCACGCCCCTAATCCTGGCCTGCGTGCTTCGGCTCATGCGCTTCCTCCTGCCGTGTGCGAGTGGCGTCCTCGGTTTGCCCGAGTATATGTCTTTTGCTCGCCGTGCGTCATGCCCGCCGGGGCGACGTGCTGCGGCAAGTCATCCGCGCACGCGGCCCGGCGAGGGCGGCTGGCGCGGGGCGCTGACGGGCCTGGCAGGGTTGGCGCCGGCGCTGGCTGCATCGCGCCGCGGCCCGCTTTCCGGACACGGCTCCGCACCGCCCGGCGCTGATCAGAGGCAAAGGAAGGGATGGTGCGGTGGTGGAGCCGAGGGGGATCGAACCCCTGACCTCGTGAATGCCATTCACGCGCTCTCCCAACTGAGCTACGGCCCCAGTGTCATGGGAAACCGGCGCACCGCCTCGGCCGCCGGTCCGCCTAAGTATTCCGCTGCGGGCTTTCGTGCAAGTGGGTGCCTGGCCGCAATGGCAGGGCGCCGACTTATCGGTTCGGCGCCGCCGCCGTTTTCACCGCCCTTATTGCGGCTCGTCGGGCTCCGCGACCGGGCCCCCGATGATGTTGGACATATCCGAGCCGTCCTCCTCTTCTTCTTCGAGGAAGGTCTCGTCATCCTCGCTCGCGGCCGGCTCGTCCTCGCCCTCGACAACGGCAAGCTCGTCGCCCTCCGCCTCGGGGACGTCCTCCGGCTTGATGCCGGCCACGTCATAGGCAGGCTTCTTGGCCGCCCGGCGCGCGGTCTCTGCCATCGGCGCAGCCGCGGCCATGGCGACCGGGGATGCCACGACTTGATAGGTCGATTGGCAGATCGGACAGACGATCGGGTCGCGATTGAGATCGTAGAACCGCGACCCGCATTCGGGGTTTTGGCACGTGCGCTTCGTGCCGCGCTCGGCTTTCGTCGACATGAAAAAGGCCTCTGGACTGTCGGATTTGTGCGTTCATTGCCACGCGCCGGCTGGGGTGTCAAAACCAAATCGGCCGGGCAAATGCAAGATTTTCTGGCCCTGATATAGGGGCTTTGCCGATTGTTGACAGGGGGGCGACCCGCTGCTCTATGACGTGGTTTCGGGGTCGAAGCTCAAGCGCCAACGAGGGCCCCTGGTTGAGGCCGCCGCCGACATGCCGCAAACGGCTAATTCACCCCTAATTTCCCTACGCTCGGGGCCCCTGAGCGGCAGCGTTTCGGTGCCTGGGGACAAGTCGATTTCCCATCGCGCGCTGATGCTGGGCGCCCTAGCAAGCGGACGCACCCGTATCAGCGGCCTATTGGAGGGGGAGGACGTGCTCAATACGGGGCGCGGGCTAGCCGCCATGGGCTGCCCCGTGCATCGGCTCGGGGGGGCATGGGAAGTGCTGGGACGGGGCGTCGGTGGCTTGGCCCAGCCGGAGGGACCGCTCGATTTTGGCAATTCGGGCACCGGTGTGCGGCTAATGATGGGTTTGGTCGCCGGCAACGATATCCTGGTACGCTTGGTCGGCGACGCCTCGCTGTCGCGCAGGCCGATGGGACGCGTGCTCGATCCGCTCGTGCGCATGGGAGTGGAAGTGCCGGATGGCGCACGGACTTTGCCACTGTCTTTGCGCGGCACGAGCGATTTGCTGCCGATCGAATATCAGCCGCCGGTGGCCTCGGCCCAGATCAAGTCTGCCATTTTGCTGGCTGGGCTGCACGCCTCCGGCGCAACCAGCGTGATCGAACCGGAAGCCACGCGCGATCATACGGAACGCATGGTTCGCTACTTCGGCGGCGAGGTGACGATCGGGGAGCGCGACGGCAAACGCCTCATCACGGTGAGGGGCAATGCCGAGCTGGAGGGGCGCAGCGTCGAGGTGCCGGGCGATCCGAGCTCGGCCGCCTTCCTGGCCGCCGCCGCACTGATGGTGCCGCGGTCGGAGATCTGCATCAAAGGCGTGCTCGTCAATCCTACCCGCACCGGCTTTTACACGACGCTGCGAGAAATGGGGGCCGACCTCGTCTTCCAAAACGAGCGCGAACAAGGCGGTGAGCCCGTCGCCGACATCACGGTGCGCCACGCGAAACTTAACGGCGTGCGCGTTCCCCCCGAACGCGCCCCCAGCATGATCGATGAGTATCCGATCCTCGCCTGCCTGGCCGCCTACGCGACCGGCGAAACGCACATGGCGGGGCTTGCCGAGCTCAAGGTGAAGGAGAGCGATCGGTTGGCGGCAACGCTGGCGGGCCTCAAGGCGAACGGCGTGAGAGCCAGCGCGGACGGGGATACACTGTGCGTGGCCGGCGGCCGCAGCGTGCCCGGCGGCGGCACGGTCGAGACCCACCTCGACCACCGCATCGCCATGGCCTTCCTGACCCTGGGCCTTGCCGCGGATCGGCCGGTGACCGTGGACGACGCGGGCATCATCGCCACCAGCTTCCCGGAGTTTCGCGGTCTCATGCATGGGCTTGGCGCGCGCTTTGCCGCGCCTGAGGACATCCGGGGATGATCATCGCCATTGATGGGCCGGCGGCGTCCGGCAAAGGGACGCTGGCGAGGCTGATTGCCGCCCATTTTGGCCTGCCCCACCTCGACACGGGTCTGCTCTACCGTGCCGTGGCACGCGATGTGCGCCGGCGCGGCGGCAGCCTTGAGGACGCAAAATTGGCCGCGACGGCGGCGCGGGCGCTCGACCCGGTGGGCTTGGATGACCCCTCCCTGCGCGGCCCCGGGCTTGCCGAGGCGGCCTCCATTGTCGCTAAGGTTCCGGAGGTGCGCGCCGCGCTGCTTGGCGTGCAGCGGGCCTTCGCCGCACGCGAGCCGGGTGCCGTCCTCGACGGCCGGGACATCGGGACCGTGGTATGCCCCGAGGCCGCCGTTAAGCTTTATGTCACCGCCGCCCCGGAGGTCCGAGCCCGGCGGCGGCACCTGGAGATGACGGGCCGAGGCGAGGCGGTTGAGTACGCTCACGTCCTGGCCGACATCCGCCGCCGCGACGAACGCGACGCGGGGCGGGATTCGGCACCAATGCGCCCGGCCTGCGACGCGATCTTGCTGGATACCAGCAATTTGGATATAGAAGCCGCATTCGAGATGGCCGTCGGAGCGATTGCAAGGAAGGTTGGCCAACGCCGGCGCACCTGACGGGTGAGCTGCAATCTGGTTGGCACATGATCCTTCGGCGGAAGGCACCTCACATGATGGGCACCCGGCAAACGCTGCTCCGTGCAGCGGTGCCGATTTGTCGTTCGGATGGGCGAGCAGAAGGTCTCGCAGGCATGGAGCAGGAGTAGAATGAGCACGGCGATCGGTGAAGCGAAGGATTTGACCCCCACGCGCGAGGATTTCGCGGCTCTGTTGAATGAGACCCTTTCGGAGGAGGATGCCTTCGAGGGTAGCGTGGTGAAGGGTACGGTCACCGCCATCGAGAAGGATTTGGCTGTCATCGACGTTGGCTTGAAAATGGAAGGCCGCGTCCCCCTGCGCGAGTTTGGCCTGCCCGGCAAACCGGCCGACCTGAAAGTGGGCGACACCGTCGAAGTTTATCTCGAGCGGATGGAGAACGCGCTGGGCGAGGCCGTGCTGTCGCGCGAGAAGGCGCGCCGCGAGGAGAGCTGGACGCGGCTGGAGGAAAAGTTCAACAACAAAGAGCAGGTCGAAGGTGTCATCTTCAACAAGGTCAAGGGTGGGTTCACCGTCGACCTCGATGGTGCGGTGGCCTTCCTGCCCGGTAGCCAGGTCGATGTAAGGCCGGTGCGCGACATCGGTCCGCTGATGCATTCACCGCAGCCCTTCAAGATCCTGAAGATGGATCGCCGCCGCGGCAACATTGTCGTGTCTCGTCGCGAGATCCTCGAGGCCACGCGTGCCGAGCAGCGCTCCGAGATCGTCTCGAAGTTGGCCGAGGGTCAGGTGATCGAAGGCTTGGTCAAGAACATCACCGACTACGGCGCCTTCATCGACCTGGGCGGCATCGACGGGCTCTTGCACGTAACCGACATGGCGTGGCGCCGCGTCAATCATCCAAGCGAAATCGTCAACGTCGGCGATACGGTCAAGGTGCAGATCGTGCGCATCAATCCTGAGACCCAGCGCATCAGCCTTGGCATGAAGCAGCTGCAGGCCGATCCCTGGGCCGGCATCGAGGCCAAGTATCCCGTCGGCGCACGCTTTAAGGGCACGGTCACCAACATTGCCGACTACGGAGCGTTTGTTGAGCTGGAACCGGGGGTGGAGGGGCTGATCCACGTTTCCGAGATGAGCTGGACCAAAAAGAACATCCATCCCGGCAAGATCGTCTCGACCAGCCAGCAGGTCGATGTGCAGGTCCTCGAGGTGGACGCACAGAAGCGTCGTATCTCCTTGGGGCTCAAGCAGACCCAGGACAATCCTTGGGACAACTTCCTTGCCGCCCATCCCAAAGGCTCCCTCATCGAGGGACCGATCCGCAATATCACCGAGTTTGGTCTGTTCGTTGGGCTCGACGGTGGTGTCGACGGTATGGTGCACCTTTCGGATCTCGACTGGAACCGGTCCGGCGACGAGGCCATCAAGGACTACAAGAAGGGCGACAACGTCAAAGCCGTGGTGCTTGACGTCGACCCGCAGAAGGAACGCATCAGCCTCGGCATCAAGCAGGTCGGCGGCGACCCGATGGAGAGCGTCGGCAAGCTGAAGAAGGGCAGCCAGGTCACCTGCGAGGTGCTGGCCGTCCAGGACAGCGGCATCGAAGTCAAAATCGCCGACAGTGATATGTCGACCTTCATCAAGCGCTCGGACTTGTCCCGAGACCGCTCGGAGCAGCGGCCGGAGCGCTTCAATGTTGGCGACAAGGTCGATGCGGCGATCATCAATATCGACAAGAACAGTCGCCGCATCACGGTGTCGATCAAGGCGCTGGAAATCGCCGAGGAGAAGCAGGCCGTGGCGCAATACGGCTCCTCCGACAGCGGCGCTTCGCTCGGCGACATTTTCAAGGCCGCGATCAAGAAGAAGGAAAGCGCCGACGACAAGAAGCCCGACGACAACGGCTAGGGTGAAGACCCTTCGGCGTGGATAGAATTCGGCGCTTCCCTGAGCAAACGCCGATTGGCCGATGCTGCGGGCACGCCGCGGTTCCCTGGCGAAAACGCGGGGGCCAAGCGGGCTCCGTGCGTGGCACCGCCCCGACGAGGGCGTGCATCCACAGGTCCGGGGGCGTCGGGCTTTTGACTGGTCGCTCAATTGGTTGAACCCTGGGCGCCGGCGTCCTAAGCTGGCGCCCAGGGGCGCCCTGAGAGGCCCCGGTCAGCAGGCGGAGCTCGCATGGCGCTTGAAACCGAGACTGTGCTCGATCGCCGCCGCCTCCGCCGGCGCCTGTCTGTTTGGCGCGGCTTGGCGATCGTGGTGGGGCTTTTCGCCCTTGGCCTAGTCGCCTTTTCTTCCGCCGACAGCGTCGGTCTTGCCGAACGAAACCAGATCGCGCGCATCAGCCTTGAAGGCATCATCACGGAGGACCGCGATCAGCTTAAGCTGCTGAAGCGGCTGGCCGAGGCCAAGCACGTCGCCGCGGTCATCCTGTTCGTCAACAGTCCGGGGGGAACCACCACCGGCGGCGAGGCCCTGTTCGAGGCGATCCGCGACTTGGCGCGAACCAAGCCGGTGGTTGCCCAGTTCGGTACGGTGGCGGCGTCTGCCGCCTACATTGTGGGCCTGGCGACCGACCACATCGTCGCCCGCGGCAACAGCATTACCGGCTCGGTGGGTGTCATCTTTCAGTGGGCCGAGGTCTCGCAGTTGCTGGACAAGGTCGGCGTCAAGATGAACGAGATCAAAAGTGGACCGCTGAAGGCCAACCCGTCACCTTTCCAGCCCCTCGACGAGGCCGGTAAGCGCATTGCCGAACAGATGGTTGCAGAATCGCAACGCTGGTTCGTTGGTCTGGTGGCGACCCGGCGGGGCATCGACACGGCCAGCGTCGCGGGCCTTGAGCAGGGCCGGGTGTTTTCCGGCCGCGAGGCGCTCTCCTTCAAGCTGGTCGATCAAATCGGCGGCGAGGCAGAGGTCGTCAGCTGGCTTGAGGAGAAACGCAATATTCCTAAGGGCCTAAAGGTGCAGGACTGGAAGCCCAAGCGCGAGAGCGACTGGGGATTGCTCAGTTCCGCCACCTCAATGGCCGTGCGTGCCCTGATCGGTCCGGATGCGGCCGAACGGTTCTTCGATCTCATGCGCGCGGACGGAGCGCTTGGCAGATTGCGCCTTGACGGGCTCATCTCCATTTGGCAGGCTTCCGAAAGATGAGTAATTACAAAGACTTTTGAGTAGTGGCGGGGAGGCAGAACTATGATCAAGTCCGAGCTCATTCAGAAAATTGCAGCGGCCAACCACCATCTTTATCATCGCGACATCGAGCGCATCGTCAACGTTGTCTTCAACGAAATTGTCGAGGCGCTGGCGCGCGGTGACCGGGTCGAACTGAGGGGTTTCGGGGCGTTTACGGTCAAGCATCGGGCGCCGCGCCAAGGTCGCAATCCACGTACCGGCGCCACCGTATCGGTGGCTGAAAAGTTCGTGCCGTTCTTCAAGACGGGCAAGGACCTGCGCGAGCGCCTCAACGTTTGACGGGTTGGCTTTGACGGGCGGCATCGCCGAGCAGGGCGTCGGCTCGTTTGGCGAGCGCGGCCACTGCCGGGCCCGCGAGGCATCGAAAGCCGTTGCCCTGCCTGCCCCGGAGAACAAAAGCTAGACCGTGAAAAGCCTCCCCGCGCGGCGTGCGCGCGGTCCCTGAGGACGAGGTGTAGAGCGAGCGGGAAAGGAAGGGCCCCGGTGCTGCGTCGCGTCATCTGGTTGCTGGTGGCCTTTCCGGCCGCGATCGTGCTCACCACCCTCGCCGTGATCAACCGCCAGCCGGTGCGGCTGATATTGGATCCGTTCCGGCCTGACGACCCCGTGATCTCGCTGGTGCTGCCGCTTTATGCCTACGTATTGGCTGCGCTGATCGTCGGCGTCCTCCTAGGCGGCACGGCCGCCTGGACGGCCCAGGGCCGCTGGCGACGGGTGGCACGCCGGCGCGCCGCCGAGGCGGTGCGCTGGCAGGCGGAGGCGGACCGCCTGGTGCGTGAGCGTGCCAAGCCGCTCGCCTCCGCGCCCGCGC
This sequence comes from Hyphomicrobiaceae bacterium, assembly GCA_035573335.1. GTDB lineage: Bacteria > Pseudomonadota > Alphaproteobacteria > Rhizobiales > Hyphomicrobiaceae > AWTP1-13. Next base: position 8,775 of record DATMZT010000121.1, read on the forward strand.
TGGCCCCGGTGCGCCGCTAAGCCCACGGCGTGCCGCCGCCGCACCGTTGGAGGGCGGCAACCGCCGGTTGGACAATGGCCGGAACGAAGCTTAGGTTGTGCCCGACAAATTTGGCCCAACAGCGCCTGCCAGTTGGACGATTGTGACGACCAAGGTCAAAATCTGCGGGCTCAAGCATGAGCTGGCGTTGGAGGCGGCCCTCGCCGGCGGCGCGGACTACGTAGGCCTGGTGTTTTTCGCGCCAAGCCCCCGTGCCGTGGCGCTGGACCGGGCCCGCACGCTGGCGGCGCAGGCGCGCGGTGCCCGCGTCAAGGTCGTTGCGCTTTTGGTCGATCCCGACGATGAGCTCTTGGCAAGCGTCGTGAACGCCGTCGAACCGGATATCCTGCAGCTGCACGGCTGCGAGACGCCCGCGCGTGCGGCCGAAATCAGACGGCGCTTTGGCCGCCAGGTCATGAAGGCGATCCCGGTGGCCGCCCCGGGCGATGCGGAGGCGGCGTTGCGCTACGCCGACGCGGCCGACCTCATTCTGTTCGATGCCAAGGCGCCCGCGACGGCGACCCGGCCGGGCGGCAACGGTGCACAATTCCCGTGGGGCTTGTTGGCCGACGTCAAGGGCAAGGTTGCCTACATGCTCTCGGGAGGTCTTTCGCCCGATAACGTTGCGGCAGCGATCCGCGCTACCGGCGCGGGCATCGTCGATGTCTCCTCCGGTGTTGAAAGTCGACCCGGGGAAAAGGATCCCGCGCTGATTTCCCGGTTTCTTCGCGTCGCCAAGGCGCAGCAGCAGGGCTGATGGCAGGGGCGCGCGGCCGCCAGCGGTTCCAACGCGAGCGCGGCGTGCTATAGGACTTGCAACCACCAACCACAGGCGGTTTTCTCTCCGGCAGATGCAAACCCAGGCCGACAAGCGCAATACCTATCGCGGCGGGCCCGACGAACGGGGCTTCTTCGGCCTGTTCGGTGGTCGCTTCGTTGCCGAGACGCTGATGCCGCTGATCCTCGAGCTCGAGCGGGCCTATGACGCGGCCAAGACCGACCCGAGTTTTCAGCGGGAGCTGGGCGAGCTCAATGCCCATTACGCTGGCCGGCCAAGCCCCCTCTACTTTGCCGAACGGCTAACACAACACTTGCGCGAAGTCGCCGCCGCCTCGGGCGGCACGGGCGGCGCCAAGATCTACTTCAAGCGCGATGAGCTCAATCACACCGGCAGCCACAAAATCAACAATTGTCTGGGCCAGATCCAGCTTGCCAGGCGCATGGGAAAGACGCGCATCATTGCCGAGACGGGCGCCGGCCAGCACGGGGTGGCGGTGGCGACCGTGTGTGCACGCTTCGGTCTGCCCTGTGAGATCTTCATGGGCGCGGTCGACGTGGAACGGCAAAAGCCCAACGTCTTTCGCATGAAACTCCTCGGCGCCAAGGTTAACGCCGTGACCTCGGGTGCGCGTACGCTCAAGGATGCCATGAACGAAGCGCTGCGCGACTGGGTCGCCAACGTCCGCGACACCTACTACATCATCGGCACCGCGGCGGGACCACATCCCTATCCGGTAATGGTACGCGACTTCCAGTGCGTGATCGGCAACGAAGTGCGCGAGCAGATGCGCGAGCTGGAAGGGCGCCTGCCCGACACGCTCGTGGCGTGCATTGGCGGCGGCTCCAATGCCATCGGTTTGTTTCATCCATTTCTCGATACGGAAGCCGTGGCGATTTATGGCGTCGAGGCGGCGGGACATGGATTGGAGGTGCCCAACGGGCATGCCGCGTCCATGAATGGCGGACGCACCGGCGTGCTGCACGGCAACCGCACCTATCTCCTACAGGATGCCGACGGGCAGATCCTTGAGGGCCATTCCATCTCCGCTGGCCTCGACTATCCGGGCGTCGGACCCGAGCACGCCTGGCTCAAGGAGGCAGGCCGCGTCACCTATGTTTCGGCCACGGACCGTGAAGCGCTGGACGCCTTTCAGCTGTGCAGCAAGCTCGAAGGCATCATTCCGGCTCTGGAGCCGGCGCACGCGCTGGCCTTCGTGCGCAAGCTGGCACCGACGCTTTCGCGCGACAACCTTCTGGTCATGAATATGTGCGGGCGCGGCGACAAGGATATCTTTGCCGTCGCCGAGCATCTGAGCCTTGGGCTTTGAACCGGCGATGCCAACGACGGAATGGGAGTTTTCACCCGTCGCCTGGCAAGGCTTGCAAGATCGTTGCTCGCGTGGCTAACGGCACCCTGGCGCACGGCCGGCCGGCGCCGAGGGGCCACCGCTCTCCCCCCCGGTCTCGCCCGGTGAGCGAGGATGACCCGCGCGCGGTGTGCATGGCCTATCCCGGCTGCAACTCGTCGGCCGCAGTCGAGGTCGCTGCGGCGAATAGGATTTGCAAAGCCATCGCGGTCGTGTACGCAGCGTCAGCACCATGACCCCTCGCGCCCGACTGGACCGCCGCTTTGCCGCCCTGAAGCAGGAAGGGCGCGCCGCCTTCATCGCCTTCGTCACCGCCGGCGATCCCGACGGCGACACCGCCAAGCAGATCCTGTTCGGATTGCCGGCGGCCGGCGCCG
>DATMZT010000122.1:0-4795 GCA_035573335.1 Hyphomicrobiaceae bacterium
GGGCGGTTTGCAGGATCAGGGTGGCTGCAACCTTGTCGATCACAGCTGCGCGACGGCGGCGAGAGGTCGAGGCCTCGATCAGCACACGTTCCGCCGCCGCGGTGGAAAAACGCTCATCCCAAAGTAGGATCGGCAGCGGCATGCGTTTCGCCAGGTTGCGGGCGAAGGCGCGCGTCGATTGCGCACGCGGACCGTCTGCGCCGTCCAGGTTTTGCGGGAGCCCGACGACCAGGCCGCCGACCTGATGGGCCGCGATCAGGTCCGACAGGCGCTCGAGGTCGCGTGCGAATTTGTCCCGCTTCAGCGTCGTCAGACCCGAGGCGATGGTGCGCGTGACGTCGGAAAGCGCAAGGCCCAAGGTCTTGCTGCCGACGTCGATGCCGAGCAGGCGCGCACCCGCTGGCAGGGTGCGCGCGAAGCCCTCCGCGTCCTCTGACAACCTTTGAGCTTGCCGATCTGGGTCTTGGGCAATCACAGGCGCGCCCCGCCTTGCAAAAGAGTGTGGTTTTTTGCTGGCCTCTTATCGCGCCCGGGGCCGGCGGGCAATTCGGCGCTCGCGTCAGGCGCGGGGGGCCCCTACCCCCGTGGTCCGGGCAAGGCACAGAAATTCGGGCACCAAAAGGCACCCGCGACCGTTTTGAAGGGCGGCGGGACGGGAGATATAGTGCCGGCGGCGCTTTCATCGCGGGCGCCGAGACAGGAGAGCGCCCATGCCCGATGCCAGCGTCAAAGAACCCGGCAGCGCGAGCGGCGACGGCCGCCAAGGGGAGACGCCCGGGACCGCGCTGGGCCGTTTCTTCTTTGCCAACCCAAGTCCAAACTTCGTGCTGTTGGCCTATACCGCCACCACCTTTCTCTCGGCGCTCCTGTTGTTTTCGGTGCAACCGATGTTCGCCAAGATGGTGCTGCCTGTGCTCGGCGGCTCGCCTTCGGTGTGGGCGGTCGCGATCTTCTTCTTTCAGGCCGCGCTCCTCATCGGTTACTGCTATGCCCATCTGCTGATTGCCAAAGCCTCACCCCGGCTCACCGGCATCATCCATCTTGCCGTATGCGGCGTGGCCTTTTTGGCTTTGCCGATCGGGTTACCGAGCGGTTGGAGCGAGCCGCCGGCGGGCGAGCCTTATCTGTGGCAAATCGGCCTCTTCACGGTGGCGATTGGCTTGCCGTTTTTGGCCGTTGCCGCCAACGCTCCCTTGCTGCAGGCGTGGTTCGCCCGCACGGGGCACGCCCAAGCCGGCGATCCCTACTTTCTCTACGCGGCGAGCAATCTCGGCAGCTTGATTGCCCTGTTGAGCTACCCGTTCATCCTCGAGCCGGCCTTTGGCCTCAAGGCTCTGAGCCGGTTTTGGGCGGTCGGCTACGTGCTGTTGCTGGCGGCCATCGCCTTGGCCTTTGTGCTGATGCTGGGCCGCGGCGCGCCCGCGGCCAATCGCCTGGCGCCGGCCCCCGGCAATCTCGGCACCGACGCGCCGCCGACCTGGTCGGATCGGCTTGGCTGGATCGGCCTGGCGCTAGTACCGGCGGCGCTTCTCACCGCCTTCACCACCCACGTCACCACCGATATCGCCTCCGCGCCGCTGCTCTGGGTGTTGCCGCTTTCGCTCTATCTGCTGACGTTCGTCTTGGTGTTCCGCGAGCGGCCCCTGGTGCCGCGGCCCATTCTGTTGGCGGCCCACCTGATTGCGCTGGCGGTGGCGCTGCTCGCCATTTCCCAAACCAAGCACGAGACCTGGTTCATCGCGGCGGCGACCGGCGTTGCCGTGTTCTTCACCTCCGCCATGGTGGCCCACCGCACGCTGTACGAGGCCCGGCCCGCGGCCCGGTATTTGACCGAGTTCTACCTTTGGATGTCGTTCGGCGGGGCGCTTGGCGGGCTGGCGGCGGCGCTGGTGGCGCCTAAGATCTTCAGCGAGGTGTTTGAGTATCCCCTTCTGCTTGCGCTCTCGATGGCTTGCCGCCCCGGCGTCTTCGCCCCGGCCGGCCTGCGGCGCTTGGGCGGCACGCTGAGCGCTTGGGGTGGGCGCCTGGGCAAGGGCGGCGCCGTGGCAGGCGGGTCGCGGCTCACCGAGGCTGACAAGCAGGAGATGCTGATCGGCTGGCTTATTATCGCCGGCGGCCTGCTCGCCATTTACTGGGTGCCATGGGCGATCGGGCGGCTCAATCTCGATCTCCACGAGTGGGGCAGTACGCCCGTCGTGGTCGCCTTGCTCGTCGTCATCCTGTTTAGCCAATTTCGCCGGCCCGTGCGCCAGCTCCTGGCCGCTCTGATGATTTTTTGCGCGCTGGTGCTGCTGCCCTCAGGCGTGAAGCGGGGCGATGCCCAACGCAGTTATTTCGGTGTCTATCGGGTGCAGACCTCCAGCGACGGCGACTACCATACGCTGATCCACGGCACCACGCTGCACGGCGCGCAGCGCGTCAGGGATGAGAAAGGCAATCTCATCGATGATCCAAGTCCCGCCACCTACTACTATGAGAACAGTCCCATTGCCCGCACCGTCGCCAAGGTCAGGGAAACCTTAGGCGAGAAGAAGGGGCGCTATGGGGTCACGGGCCTCGGCGCGGGATCGCTCGCCTGTCATTCGCAGGAAGGCGAAGCCTGGCGGTTTTTCGAGATTGATCCGGTGATCATCGGCATCGCCAGCAATCCCAAATACTTTACCTTCCTGGCGCACTGCCAGCCGAAGCCCGACATCGTGCTGGGCGACGCACGCCTGACCATGGCCAAGGAAGCAAACGACAGTTTCGACCTGTTGGTGATCGACGCCTTCTCATCGGACGCCGTGCCGGTACACCTGATGACGGCCGAGGCCATCAAACTCTATCTCGACAAGATCAAACCGAGCGGCATCGTGCTGTTGCACATCTCCAACCGCTACCTGGACCTCGATGCGGTTTTGGGCGCCACCATCAAGGTGCTGCCGGAGGCGCAGGGTTTTATCGTCACCGACGATTCCGCCGATGGCAGTTACGCGCAATCGACCTCGACGGTGGCGCTGTTCGCCAAGACCGCGGCCGCGCTGGAACCGTTCCGCGAGCTGGAGGAGGTCAGCGATTTCGATGTGAGCGATTTGCGCCCCTGGACCGATGACTACTCCGATATTCTGGGTCCATTTCTCAGTAAAATGAAAAAGCGGGGCGGCTGAGCCGCAAGGCAGGTGGCGCCGTTTTAGGTGACGGAGATGATGCTGGCGCCGGCCGCGGCGGCGAGGCGTTGGGGAGCGATGGGGAACACGGCGTCGGGCGTGCCGGCGGCGGCCCAGACCAGCGCGTAGTCCAGGAGCGCGGCATCCATGTAGGTGGCGAGCGGTGTGTTGTGGCCGAGCGGAGGGATGCCGCCGATGGCAAAGCCGGTGATGTCGCGCACGTCATTGGCGTCGGGCCGGCGCAAGGCCTCGCCGATCACCTGGGCGATGTCGGCTTGATTGACCCGATTGGCGCCCGACACCAAGAGGAGATAGGGCGTGCCGGAAACCGCGCCGCGGAAGACCAGCGATTTGACGATTTGGCCGACGCTGCAGCCGCAGGCCGCGGCCGCCTCTTCGGCGCTGCGGGTGGCCTGGGGCATGTGCCGGACCTGCGCATCGAGCCCCTTGTCGCGCAGCGCGTCCTGCACGCGCTGGGCAGCAGGCTTGAGGTCGGCCATTTCGAGTATCCTCCGCGCCGGGTCCTGAGGCTTCCTTGCCGCCGGCCTTTAGCGCCGTTATGAGGTTAGCGCAATCAGGGTGCCGAAAATGAAGGGCGGGACCGGCAATGGATGTCGATGAAGCCACCGTGCGGCGGATTGCGCGCCTGGCGCGCATCAAGGTCAGCGATGCCGAGGCAAAGGCGTTGGAGCAGGAGCTGTCGGGCATCTTCGAGTGGATCAAGCTACTCGACGAAGTCGACACCCACGCCGTCGAGCCGATGACCCGGGTGGTGGCCATGACGTTGAAGAAGCGGCCCGACGAGGTCACGGATGGGGATATCGCCGATGAGGTCGTGGCAAATGCCCCGGCCGCACACGACCATTTCTTCCTCGTGCCCAAGGTGGTGGAGTAGCCATGACGATCACGGTGGCCGCCGAAAGTCCGCTCAGCGAGGACGTGCGCCGCCTCATCGCGAAACTGAACGCAACGCTGTTGGCCCTGACCCCGGCCGAGTATTGCTCGCACATGACGGTCGAACAAATGGCGGGACCCGACACCACCGTCTTGGTGGCGCGCGTCGAGGACATCGCGGTGGCCTGCGGCGCCTTGCGCCGGCACGCGGGGAGAATCGGCGAAGTCAAGCGCATGTACACCGAGCCCGCCCATCAGGGCCGCGGCATCGGCGCTCGCATTCTGAGCGAAATCGAGGCCCTGGCGCGCGGCGAGGGCTTGGTTCGCCTGGTACTGGAGACGGGGCACCGGCATCCCGCCGCCTGGCACCTTTACGAACGCGCGGGCTTTGCCCGCTGCCCCCGGGTGCTCGATTACCCGCCGTCCCCCTACTCGGTGTTCTACGCCAAAACGATGGGCCACGAGATCGGCCAAGCCGATGGCCAAGTCGGGACCACCTAGCATGAGCGACCTCACCAGATTGACCTTGGTTGAAGCCCGCGATGGTCTTGCCGCCAAGCGCTTCTCGGCCACGGAATTGACCACGGCGTTTCTCGAGGCCATTGCCGCCAGCAACAAGTCGCTCAATGCCTACGTGCTGCCGACGCCGGCTCAGGCCTTGGCTTGCGCCAGGATCAGCGACGCGCGCTATGCCAAGGGCGATGCACGGCCGCTCGAAGGACTGCCGCTTGGAATCAAGGACCTCTATTGCACCA
>DATMZT010000123.1:0-15381 GCA_035573335.1 Hyphomicrobiaceae bacterium
CGGCAATGTTCTGCTTGACGACATCGACGTTACGATCCGTCAAGGTGAACGGGTCGTGTTGCAGGGACCCTCTGGCTGCGGCAAGACCACGCTGTTTCGCGTGCTCGCGGGGCTATGGCCATTTGGGCGGGGTCGAATCACCTTGCCAAAGGACGCCCGCGTTCTATTCCTTCCGCAAAAGCCCTACCTGCCCGTCGGCACGCTCAAGGATGTGCTGAGCTACCCCGACATGCCGGAACAGCATACCGATGAAGCCTGCCGCGAGGTCCTGAAATCTTGCGGATTGGCAGCGCTGGCGCCGCGTCTGCAAGAGCAGGCCAACTGGTCGCTGATGCTCTCGGGCGGGGAACAGCAACGCCTGGCCTTCGCCCGTGCCCTGCTCTATCAACCGAATTGGTTGTTCCTCGACGAGGCGACGTCGGCGCTCGATGATGCCGCCGAGGCGCAAATGTATGCCCTCCTGCGCGCTCGGCTCGGGGCTGCGACCGTGATCAGCGTGGCGCACCGGCCAGCCGTTGCCGCCATGCATAAGCGAAAGCTTGTGATCGATGCCGGTGGCCGGCTGGTCGGCACCCCTGTGGAGGCGCGCCCATGACGCGGCGAAAACGGATCGCCCTCATCGGGCTCGGCATGGCCGTTACGCCGCACGCCAAGAGCCTCATGGATCTCGCAGACAAGGTCGAGGTGGTCCACGCCATCAGCCCCAGCCGGCAGCGGCGCCAGGCTTTTGCCGAGCGCTTCGCCTTTGCCTTGGGCGACAGTCTCGAACCGGTGTTGCAAAACAGCAATGTTGAGATCGCGGCGGTGTTGACGCCGCCCAACACGCACCTCGAGATCGTTACCGCGCTGGCGCGTGCCGGTAAGCATATTCTGCTCGAAAAGCCGTTGGAGGTTGCGAGCGAGCGTGCCGACGAGCTGGTCGAAGTGTGCGCCGATGCCGGCGTCACCCTTGGCGTGGTTTTGCAGCATCGGTTCAAGCCGGCGGCGGAACGCTTGGCCGCCATCCTCAAGGCGGGTGGGCTCGGCCAGATTGTCAGCGCATCAGCCTCCATCCGATTGTGGCGTCCGCAAAGCTATTACGATGAGCCGGGCCGCGGCAGCCTGGCGCGCGACGGTGGTGGCGTGTTGCTGACTCAGGGCATCCACACACTCGATCTCTTGCTGAGCCTGGCAGGCCCGGTGCTTGAGGTGTGCGGCTATGGCACAACCTCGGCCGTGCATCGCATGGAAACCGAGGACCTCGTCTGCGCCGCCGCACGCTTTGCAAGTGGTGCCGTCGGCGTGATCGAGGCCACCACGGTGGCCTATCCCGGCGCGCCCGAGCGTATCGAACTCGTTGGCACCTTGGGTAGCGCTGCACTCGCCGGCACCGCGCTCGGCGTTGCCTACCAGGATGGACGACGCGAAGAGGTGGCCGGGGATGCCTCCGCCGGCGGGACGGGCGCCGATCCAATGGCGTTCCCGCACGATTATCATCTGGGGGTGTGGCGCGACTTTCTGGCGGCCGTTGACGAACGACGGCCGCCGCGCGTGTCGGGACGTGAGGCGCTGAAAGTGCATCGGTTGATCGAGGCATTGCTTGCGGCGGCCGGCGGCGACGGCAAGGTCAAGGTTGCCCCGACCCCCTGACTTCACGCATTCGTGCAGTGCAGCGTCCCGATCGACGCTTACCCTCGTGCCGATTACGCCGCAGCGGCCGCCCGCGGTGCATGTGCAAAGGCGCTGCCAGCGGGAGCCCTGCAACCACAACAAACAGCTGGAGTTACTCAATGTCTGCAGCAGAAAAGCTCGCCTCCGATATCGTAGGCCTAACCAGCAATCCTGCCATCTCACGGCGTGGCTTCATGACCGCGACGGCCGCCGCGACCGCGGGCTATACGCTGGCTGCGGGCCCCGTCAGGGCTGAGGTGATCACGACGGACACGACCGGTCTCGTTGCCGAGGCTGGGAAGGCGAAGGTGGCCGATGGGGAGATGCCGCTCTACTTCGCCAAACCGTCGGACGGCCAGCACCCACCGGTCATCCTCGTCGCCATGGAGATCTTCGGATTGCATCAGTACATCAAGGACGTCACCCGGCGGTTGGGAAAGCTCGGGGCGTTTGCCGTGGCGCCCGACTATTACTTTCGCAAGGGCGACCTCGCCAAGGTCAGCGAGATTGCGCAGCTGATGCCGCTCGTCAATGCCAAACCGGATGCCGAGCTGATCGCCGATCTCGATGCCACCGTCGCCTGGGCCAGGTCACAAGGCGGCGACACGAGCCGGCTCGGCATTATCGGCTACTGCCGCGGCGGGCGCACGGTATGGGTCTACAGTGCGAGCAATCCCAATGTCACGGCGGGCGTCGCCTTTTATGGCCCGCTGGTCGATCCGGCCGGACAGAAGGCGATTTGGCCGATGAGCCCGACCGAATTGGCAGCGCAAATGAAGGCACCCGTGCTCGGTCTCTACGGTCAAGCCGATCAGGGCATTCCGGTCACGCAGGTGGAGGCGATGCGGGCGTCTCTCGGGGCCGCCGGCAAGACGGCGTCTTTCAAGATCTATCCGGAAGCCCCGCACGGCTTCCACGCGGATTATCGACCAAGCTACCGCAAGGAGGCGGCGGAAGATGCTTGGCGCCAGATGACCGCCTGGTTTAAGCAATATAAGGTCTTGAACTAGGACATCGGTGCTCGCAGCTGGGGTGGTAAAAGCGTGCGAACAATCTTCCGTGCGCGTCATCTCCTTGCTAGAGTTGGCGGCAATTGAAGCGAGCCTAACGATAGGCTCGCCAAGGAGGACAGGCATGCAGCTCAAAGTATCGCCAGTGACGCGTGAGGAGTGCAGCGCGCAGGAATGGCAGGCGCGCATCGACTTGGCCGCGGCGCATCGCGCTGCCGTGATGCACGGCTTCCACGAGGGCATCTTCAATCACTTGACGCTGACGGTGCCCGGTAAGCGCGACCGCTACTATCAGATTCCCTTTGGCCTGCATTGGTCGGAGGCGAAGGCAAGTTCGTTCATGGAAGTCGGTATTGATGACGGTAAAGTGAAACGCGGCGTCGGCGACGTCGAGCGCTCCTGCTATTGCATTCATGCACCGATCCACAACAGGGTGCCGCATGCCCGCGCCGTGTTCCACACCCACATGCCCTACGCCAGTGCGTTGACGCGGCTCGAGGACCCGCGCATCAAGGAGATCGGGCAAACCGAGGTCCTGTTGATGGACGCCATTGCCTACGACGACAGCTATATGGGGCCGGCGGTCGAACCGGAGGAAGGCGCACGCCTGGCGCGGGTCTTTGGCGACAAGACGATCCTGTTCATGGCCAACCACGGGATCACCACCGTGGGCGAGACGGTGGCGGAGGCCTACGACCGGCTCTATTACGTCGAGCGCGCCGCACAGGTACAAATCTATGCCATGTGGACCGGCCAGCCGCTGAAACAACTGCCCGAGCCGGTGGTCGAAAAGACAAGGGGCGGTGGCGGTAATCCAAGTTATGATCCCTCGCCATCGCAACGGCACTTTGACGCCATCAAGCGGATGCTCGACCGGCGCGAGCCGGATTACAAGGATTGACCCTTGCTCGGGCGAGGGGACCTCAAAGAGGCCTCTCGCCAATCCGGCGTTCCAGTGTGGGTATCATCTGCGCGGCGCCTTGCAAGAACGGGTTTACGGCGCGAGCGCGGCGATAGTCATCGAGCGCCGCGCGGTAGTTTTCCCTGGCGATGTGTATGAGACCGCGGCCGGCGAGAGCGCCAAAGTGCCGCGGCTCCAGGGCCAGGACCTTGTCGATGTCGGCCAGCGATCGGTCGTACTCGTCGAGCACATAGAGAACGGTCGCCCGCTTGTTCCAACCCTCCGCCCAATCCGGAGCGCGCTCGACGATGGTATCAAGCAGGGGCATTGCCGCCCGTGGTTCCCCTGCCTGCAATAGGGCGAGGGTCTTCTGCATCAGGGCGTCAATCTCCGGCCGTCCGGACTGCAGCCACACCCGCCAGATCTCTTCGATGATGGTGTCGCCCTCATCGGCGTCGTCGGTGCTAGCGAGCCTGGTGAAGAGCGCGTCGAGACGCACGGCGCGCTTTTCAAGTTGTGCCAGGCTGGCTGGCGGCAGGGGCGGTTCCTCGGCGTGCGCCGGCCATGCCGCCAGCACCAGCAAAACCAGCACCCCTAGCAGGCCACGCACGCCCATTGCGCCACCACCTCAAGCTTCCCGCGCGAAGGCGCGCTGGCAAATTGTTGATCGCCGCCACGCGAGGCTTAACTATACTGGCTACCAGCGCGCCAAGCCACGCCCGCGGCAAAGGAGTGCATGGATGCGAACCCTAGTGCTTGCCAGCTTGCCTCTCATGGTGGCGATGGCGGTCGCCTTCGGTGCCAAGGCGGCGGAAAAGACCATCGTGGTGCTGGGCACGGCCACGCCTGGCGGTGGCTTTCCCGTTTACGGGCAGGCGGTGAGCGAGTGCATCAACGAGACCGACGCGACGCTGGAGGTACGTCCCCAGCATACTGCCGGCAGCGCCGAAAACATTCCGCTGTTGGAGGCAGGCAAACTCGATATCGGCTTGGTGCAGGGCGAGGCGGCCCTGGAGGCGCTCAATGGTCTTGGGCGCCCGCGTGCCGATCTGCGCATCGTCTTTGCCATGTACGCTACCCCCGGCATGTTTGTCGTGCGCGCCGACAGTCCCTATCACGCCATCGAGGACCTCCTGGGCAAGCCCGTCGCCTTTGGCGCCAAAGGTTCCGGTCTCGTGCTGTTGGCGGGCTATGTGCTCGAGGGTCTGGGTTATGATCGCAACCGCGACTTCCAAGCCATTCTGCTCGAGCGCGCCGGCGACGGGCCAGCGATGGTGGCGAGCGGCAAGGCCGCGGCGCTGTGGGGCGGTGGCAGCGGCTGGCCGGGCTTCACGGCGGTGGCCAAGGCGCCCGCCGGGGCGCGTTTCATCGTGCCCGATGCCGAAGGCATCAAGCAAATCAGGGCCAAGCATCCGTTCCTTGAGACCTTGACCGTGCCGGCAGGCTCGTTCCCCGGCCAAGCCGCGCCGATCGTTTCGGTCGGCTCCTGGAGCTTGATCCTGTCGCGACCCACGCTCCCCGATGACGTCGCCTATCGGCTGGCTCGCGCGCTCCACGACGGCGAAACGCGTTTGGCCGCGCGCCTGCCGCAGGCGCGTGAGACCACCGCGGCCAATACGGCGAGCGCGGCACGCCGCGAATTGCTGCATCCGGGGACGCTCAGATACCTGCAGGAGGCGGGCTTTCTTCGCTAGGCGCGTGCACAGGGCGCGCGCGCGCGCCGCGAGCCTAGGAGGCGCCCAGTTCGGTGGCCCCGCGCGCGCGAATTTGTGCGCGCTCGCGGGCGAGCCTGGCCTCGCGTCGGGTGATATAAAGTGCGGACGCAAAAATGACGAAGGCGCCGACCCAGGTCAAAAGGTCGATGGTTTCTCGGAACGCCAAATAGGTCATGCCGACGGTAAAGGGTAGCTTCGAGAACTCGAAGGTCATGCCCAGCGAAGCGTCGGTGGCGGCGTAGCCGCGCACGACGCAAATATGCCCGAGCACGGCGCATAGGCCCATCCCCAACAGTGCCGGCAGTACGGCAAGGGTCGGCCAACGCCACACGAACAGGGCGGGCACGAGCGATAGCGGCGTCATCAGGACATTGGTGAGAAAGACAATCTTGTCCGGATCGTCATGGGCGGTCAGCTGCTTCACGAGCACGACCGTCAGTCCCGCGGCCATGGCGGAAAAGATGGCAAGCACCTGCCCCAAGCCGATCTGCGAGCCGACGGGGCGCAGGATAATGAGGGCCCCGAGAAATCCTACCCCGAGCGCGGTCCAGCGACGAATGCGCACCACCTCACCCAGGAGAAAAACCGCACCCAAGGTGCCGAATAAGGGGGCGAGAAAGCTGATCGCCGTCACCTCCCCGATTGGGATGAGAAAAATCGCGTAAAACCAGGTCTGCATGGAAAGCAGCGAGATGAGGACGCGCAGGCCGTAGAGATTGAACTGGTCAGAATAGAAGAGCCGCGGGCCGCGGTAGATCAGCAACGGCACCAGCATCAGGCAGGCGAAGGTGTTGCGCAGAAAGACGACCTCAAACGGGTGCAATCCGGCGTTCATAGCCATGCGCGAGAACATGGCCAGCCCCGCGAACAGCGCCATGGCTAGCGTGATCCACACCACCCCCGCGATCGGATCGTTGCCCGTGCTCGGCTGGCTGCCGAACCTGATCCTCAACTGCGGCATGAATCCTTAATCCCCACCCCTCTGGCCTCCACCCAGCAACATCATGCGCGCGCAGCCCCTGATTGCAAAGCTCGGTGATCTGCGCGTGCAGCCGCGGCATGAGGCTCAGGCGCCGACTTCGGCCCAGACATCATAGGCATCGCTGGCAACGATGCGGGCGCGCACGATATCGCCCTGCGCAAGTTCCTTGGCGCCGTTGAGGAAAACCGAGCCGTCGATCTCCGGTGCGTCCCATTTGGACCGACCGATGGCGCCCTCATCGTCGACTTCGTCGACGATGACGTCGATGCCCTGACCGACGCGCGTCGCGCTGAGGTCGCGGCTTACCTCCTGCTGCACCGACATCAGGCGATGCCAGCGCTCCTCCTTGACCTCTTCGGCAACCGCCCCGGGTAGCTCGTTGGCGGCGGCACCGGCGACCGCCTCGTATTTAAAGCAGCCGACGCGCGCCAACCGCGCCGTCTTGAGCCAGGCAAGCAGCAACGCAAAGTCCTCCTCGGTCTCGCCCGGAAAGCCGACAATGAAGGTGGAGCGCACCGCCAAATCGGGACAGATGTCGCGCCAGCGGGCGAGGCGATCGAGGGTCTTTTCCTGGTGCGCGGGCCGACGCATGGCCTTGAGCACCGCCGGGGCGGCGTGCTGGAAGGGAATGTCAAGGTAGGGAAGGATTTTTCCTTCCGCCATCAGCGGCAACACCGCATCGACGTGCGGATAAGGATAGACGTAATGCAGGCGAATCCAGGCACCGAGCCCACCCAGCGCGTGCGCAAGATCCAGGAAGCGTGCGCGCAGCATTTGCCCCTTCCAGCTGCTCTCGGCGTATTTGATGTCGAGGCCATAAGCCGAGGTGTCCTGGCTGATGACCAGTAGCTCCTTGACGCCGGCCTTCACCAGGCGTTCGGCCTCGCTCATCACCTCGGCCGCGGGGCGGCTGGCGAGCCGCCCGCGCAGGCTGGGGATGATGCAAAACGAACAGCGGTTGTTGCAGCCTTCGGAAATCTTCAGATACGCGTAGTGACGGGGCGTCAGGTGCAAGCCTTCCGGCGGGACGAGATCGAGAAAGGGATCGTGCAGCGGCGGCACCGCTTCGTGCACGGCCTCCACGACCTGTTCGTATTGATGCGGGCCGGTAACGGCCAGCACGCCGGGGTGTGCGGCAAGAATACGTTCCTTTTCCACGCCGAAGCAGCCCGTCACGACAACTCGCCCGTTCTTGGCCATCGCTTCGCCGATGGCGTCGAGGCTTTCCTGCTTGGCCGAGTTGAGAAAGCCGCAGGTATTGACCACCACCACATCAGCACCGGCGTAGTTTGCCGAGAGCTGGTAGCCCTCCGCCCGCAGTCGCGTGATGATGCGCTCGCTGTCTACCATGGCCTTCGGGCAGCCGAGCGAAACCAGGCCGACCCGGGGGGCAGGCTTGACGGTGTCGCGCGGCACCGCCGCGCGGCGGGCGCCCGGTCGGCGCGTTTTTCGGGAGGCTGCTGGTGACATAGGGTCGGCTTTTAGCGCCCGCCCGAAGCCAAGGCAAATGCCGGCCTCGATCGTCACCGGCCAGGCCGCGCCAGGGCCGGCCAAGGCCGCGCGGCTTTTGACAGGATCTGGTGCTGGCCAGCTTTGCCATTGCCGCCGAGGCGGGCGCCCAGGCGCGCGTCGAGGTCGGTATTCTCACCTGCACGGCGCGCGGCAGCACCGGCCATATCGTCACGTCGACCAAGTCCCCTCGCTGCCGCTTTCAGCGCCGGGACGGGATGAGTTTTATCTGGCTCAATTTCCAAATTCGACATCGACCTCGGCAGCACGCGAAATGACGGCCGTGGCCTGGCGTGCTGGCACCAACCGCGAACCCGCCGCTGCGATCGCTCAACGGTGATTATGGCGGGATCGGTGCGCAAGCAACCGCGAGTTACGGAGTTGGCGCCAATGCGCTGATCGGCGCCTCGCGCCGCGGCATCATTCTGCAGCCCCTGAGCATTCAAGCGCAGAAGGGCCTCAAGATCGCCGCCGGTGTCGCGGCGCTTGCCTTGTGGGCAGAATAACCGCCAGTGCGCGGCGGCAAAGGGGGGTCGATTTTGGGTCGCGGATCGCGCGATGGGCCAAGGAGATGCTCTGGGCCGATCGCGCGATGCGCACAAAGACGCTTACAGGCAGTGACGGTCCAAAGTCAGTCGTAAAACCGGCGTTCGTGGCGGTGCCACCAGCCGCAACGACGGCCCTCACACTGCCAGCCCCAATGGGCGCCCGATGGGCGCACGGGGCGGCAGGTGACGCGACGATGGCCGCGCATATAGTGCCAGCCGCTATCGTCGCGTACGCACACGAAAGTGGCAACTTTATTGACGAGGGGCTGGGCAGCGGGCGCGCGCGTGCCGCCGGTGATTGGGGTGGCGCCGGCGGTTCCCGCCCACAGCGTAGCGGCGACAAGCACGACGGCGCTGACGAGACCTGAATGCATGAAGGAGCTCCAATTTTTGTTGCTGCGCCCCGTAGGGGCCGCCGGGGAACGTTACGCCATTGGCTTTGTTCCGACGCTGGCCCGGGCGCGCCGCGCGCCTGGTCCCGCATCTTGCCGGCGATAGGTCCGGGCAAACAACGGCTTGCGAGCGGCGAGAAATTTTTCGCCGGGCCGTCGCCTCACAACGCTTTTGCCATCTCGCGCAGCATAAATTTTTGGATCTTGCCGGTGCTGGTTTTCGGGATCTCGGCGAACACGATCAAACTTGGACATTTGTAGGCGGCCAGGCCGTTGCGGCAGTGGGCAAGCATTTCTTCGTTTGAGGCCGTCATGCCCGGCTTTAACTCGACGAAGGCCACCGGCGTTTCTCCCCACTTCTCGTGCGCCTTGCCAACGACGGCGCAGGCCGCCACGGCAGGGTGTTTGTAGATCACCTCCTCCACCTCAATCGATGAGATGTTCTCCCCGCCCGAGATAATGATGTCCTTGGAACGATCCTTGAGCTGAATGTAGCCGTCCGGATGCAGCACGCCGAGGTCGCCGGAATGGAACCAGCCACCAGCGAAGGCTTGTGCCGTGGCCGTTTGGTTCTTGAGGTATCCCTTCATGACGATGTTGCCGCGAAACATCACCTCGCCAAGGGTCACCCCGTCCGCCGGCACCGGCAGCATCGTCTCGGGGCGCATAACACTGAGCCCTTCGAGGGCGGTGTAGCGTACGCCCTGCCGCGCCTTCAGCTGGGCGCGCGTGCCCGGGGCGAGCCCATCCCATTGCGCTTGCCATTCATTGACCACGGCTGGGCCATAGACCTCGGTCAAGCCGTAGACGTGCGTAACATTGAAGCCGGCGTCCGCCATCGCCGCCAACACCGCCTCGGGCGGGGGTGCCGCCGCCGTGACGAACTCGACCCGGTGGGATAGCGGTCGTTTTTCGTCCGCGGCGGCGTTGAGGAGCGTCGACATCACGATGGGCGCGCCGCACAGATGCGTGACCCGATGCTCAGCAATGGCCGCAAACATCGCCTTGGCCCGCACCGACCGCAGGCACACATGCGTGCCGGCGACCAGCGACAGGGTCCAGGGGAAGCACCAGCCATTACAGTGGAACATCGGCAGGGTCCACAAATACACGGGATGGCCGCCCATGCCGGTTGCCAGGGTGTTGGCGTAGCACATGAGCGCAGCACCGCGGTGACTGTAGACCACGCCCTTGGGATTGCCCGTCGTGCCCGAGGTGTAGTTGAGCGCAATGGCGTCCCATTCGTCATCGGGCATGCGCCAGCAAAACGCGGGATCGCCCTCGGCGATCAGCGCTTCGTAGTCGAGATCCGACAGGCGTTCGAGTGTTTGCTCTAATTCGCGATCGTCGTAGTCGATGACGAGAGGCTTGACCTGGGCCCGTGCCAAGGCCGCGCGCATCACCGGCGCAAATTCGCGATCGCAAATCACCACCTTGGCATCGGCATGGTCGAGCTGAAAAGCGATGAGGGCGGCGTCGAGGCGCGTGTTCATGGCGTGCAGCACCGCGCCGGTCATGGGCACCGCGTAGTGGGCCTCGAGCATCGGGGGTGTGTTGGCGAGCATCACCGAAACCGTATCACCTGGCCCAATGCCGCGCCGCGATAGCGCGGAGGCCAGGCGCCGCGTGCGCCGGTAGAGCTCGGCGTAGGTGTCTTGCCGGCTCCCGTGGATCACGGCGATGCGCTGAGGATAGATCGCGGCCGCGCGCTCGAGGAACGGCAATGGAGAGAGCGGCTGAAAATTGGCGGCACACTTGTCGAGGTGTTGTGTGTAGGCATTGACGGACATGAATTTGAAACCTCCAAGGACGACGCGAGGGGCGACGGTCGGCCATCGTGCCGGCGCAACCTAGTGGACCGGCGGGCCGCGATACAACCGTGGCGCTCGCCCGGCCCTCCGATGGCTCGAGCCCGGCGGTGGCGGCAGGTCGACCCGATCGGCCAAATGTGCTCAACTTGGGGAAATCAAGCGAAATCATTTGCGCGCCTCGGGAAAGTTGTGGAAAACTGGCGATGCTGGTCGGAGCACGGGGGCACGTGCCTGGCGGGCGTGGGGAAAGCAACCCGTCTCGGGTGGGACGGCGTGGTGCGTCAAGGGGAGACGAGGCCATGGGGGATACGGCTGCCGGGGTCGCCATCAGGGGCTGGCGGTCCGCGGGTTTGATGCAGCGATTGGCCGAGCTGCAGCGCAACGGTATCCCCCGCGAGGCGGACCGCCCGCTGCCGCCGCGCCCGCCGACAGCCACCAAGCTCAGACCTTTTGCCGTGGGCCTGCTCGGGAGCCTTGTCGTCGGTGTTGGCGCCTTTGCCCTGATCACGACACGCTTCAAGGTCGAGGCCGGCCACCACCCCTCCGCCACTGCTGCCGCCAGCGCGTGGCCGGATCGCCCGCGGCCCGTCGCTTTGGACCTGCCGATCCTCAAGAGCGATCGACCGACCGCCTTCCCCTTGCTCGTTACCGGCCTTGAGGGCGCAGGCGAGGTGCGGGTCGTCTTGCAGCATGTGCCGGAAGCCGTGTGGTTTTCGCGGGGCGAACGGCGCGATGAGCACACTTGGGATCTGGCGCGGGCGGATCTCGACGACCTCTCCGCGACACTGCGTCCCGGCACGCCGCCCGCGTTCATGGTCGGGATCGAAGTCATTGATGCCAACGCCGCTATTCTGACGCAGATCTCGGCGGCGGTGCGGCTCATCGAAGCCCCGGCGAGCGACGACGTGGCAACCCCACCCCTGTCTGTGACCGCCCAATCCATGCGGCGCGACCACTGGGTGGCGCCCCCGGAAGTGGCGGCACTGACGTGGTCGACGCCAACCGTCACGCGCGAGGGTGTTGCCCGCGAAGGTCGGATGCGCGCCGCCGCGTACGCCGGCGATCGGCCCCTGCCGGCGGTCCCGGACGTGGCGCGGCCGGCCCTATCGGTCATGCCGCAAGCCCCGCAGCGCCCGCCGGGCATGAGCGCGCTTGGCGCCCTATCGCGCGAGCCCACTGGCGAGGGCCGCTGGCTCTGGTGGACGTTGCCGGTGCTGGCCTGGCCTCCCCTCGGCAACGGCGAGCGCGCGCGCCACTAACAACCCCCACGCGGTGCGGGTGCCTCCTCCAGCGCCATGCCTGAAACAGCCTTGCGACGACCCGCAGCGATTGGCCCGCCAGGCGGGGACGGCCAGCCATACCGGCTGACTTTGGCGAGCGATCGGGGGCGAGCGATCGGAGTTCAAGGCTAGGGGCGGCGTCAGCAGCGCCACCACCCCCGGCGATGCCCGCAGTGCCCGGTCCATGAGCTAGTCAGGCCTCGCGTGCGCCTAGTGCGCCTCAAGCGCGACGGGGCGAACGGTTGGCCCCTTGCCTGAAGCTTGGCTGCGGCGCGGCGTGGGGGGCGGCGGACGAGCGTGAGGCTCGATTGGCCAAAGAGCCAATACTTTGAGTTCACTTTGGTCTGATAACCAAGGGCGGCCTTTCAGCGTATCCAAACTCCACAACAGGCTTAGAGTGCTGGTCATGGCCGCAAATAGTCTGCCTCGGCTTGCCTTGCCGATCTTCTCGCCCATTCGTGTGTGGTGGCAAGGCCTGGAACGCGCGCGCAAGCTCACCGTCGCCCTATCGCTGGTGGTGGTGATCGGCGTGGTCTACGTGTGCTCGTTCGTGGCGCGCCATATTGAGCAGGCTTTCGGGCACAAGGCGGCTGCGAGCACGGCCTTGTACATGGACAGCTTCGTGGAACCCCTGGTCCAGGAGCTCGCCGCCAAGCCCTCCCTGTCCAGCGAAAACCGTCAGGCGCTTGAGCGTCTGTTGGCTCCAGCCTCGATCGGCAAACCCGTCGTTGCCTTCAGGATCTGGGTTGGCGATCGGGTCGTTTTCAGCAACCGCAGTGAAATTGTTGGTCGGCGTTTTCCCGCCAGCGCCCGCCGGGAGCGCGCCTTCCAAGGTGACGTCGTCGCCAATTTTGAGCTCGACGGGGAAGAGGAGGCGCAGGAGCGGGCCCTCAATACGCCAATCCTGGAAGTCTATGCGCCGATCCGTCAGACCGGCACCAATCGCATCATCGCGCTGGCCGAGATCTCCGAGTTGGCCGTGGAACTGGTGCGGGAAATCCGCGCGGCCCAATATGCGAGTTACGTCGTGATCGCCAGCGCCGCGATCGGGTTGCTGCTGGTGCTGTTCAGTCTCACCGATGGACTGCAAATGCGCATCGGCGAATTGGCCCTGCAACGGGCGGCCCATGAGCAGTTTCGCCGGCGTGTGTTGAAAGCCAACGGCCGGGTCCTGGAAATGAATGAGCGCAATCTGCGGCGCGTCGGCCGCGAATTGCATGCCGGGCCGTTGCAACTTGCCGCCTTGGCGCTGCTCAAACTCGATTCCCTGTCTGAGTCCGGGCCCGATCATTGCGCGGCCACCCGCGCTGCCGATATCGACGTGATCCGCAAGGCCCTCAAGGAGTGCTTGAGTCAAATTCGCGACGTGTCGGCTGGCTTGGCCCCTTCCGAAATCGAGAGCCTGTCCTTGGCGGAGTCGATCAGCACCGCCGTGTGCCTGCACGAACTGCGAACGGCCTCGGCCGTCAGTTGCGATTTTCGCGATCTGCCGCAAGAAGCCGCTTATCCCCTGAAGGCCTGCCTCTACCAGTTCATCGAAGAAGGTCTCGCCGCCGCGGTGCGGCATACGGGCTGTGGCAGCCTCCACGTGCGCGCCACTGGGGGGGAGACGCTACAGATCGAAATCGCTTACGAAACGCAGTTTCCGCGCTCCTCGTCGTGGCTGACGGAGGATCTCGAGCTCAGTAGCGAAAGGGTGCGGCATCAGATCGAGGCTCTCGGCGGAACGCTGCAGGTGCACTCGCCGGCGCACGGGCAAGTCCGCTTCTGCGTCGGCTTTGGACTAGGTGATATGGGAAATACAAATGTCTAAACCTATCCGTGTCGCCGTGGTCGATCCCTATCCGATTTTTCGGGAAGCGGTGGTGCAGACCATCACGCGCAACGACGACCTCCTGCTGGTCGCCGAGGGCGCGACGGCGGCCGAGGCACGCGCGGCGGTGCGTGAGGCCGAACCCGACGTCATGCTGATCGACATCAGTATACCGGAAGGCGGCATCGAAGCTGCGGTCGGCATCGCCAGGGGTGGATCGAGCTGCAAGCTCGTCGTGCTGACGGCTCTCGACGACGTCATGAGCGTGTCGAAGGCCTTGTCCGCCGGGGTAAAGGGCTACATCCTCAAAGGCATTAGCGGCACAGAACTGGTGGCCGCCATCAAGAGCATTCACCGTGGACTGCCCTTCGTCACGCCCGAGTTGGCTTCGCGCCTGTTGACGGACGCCAAGGGAGGCGCCCTCCTGCCGATGCGCGAGGCCAAGCTGCAGGCGGCGCTCAGCTACCGTGAGCAGCAAATTCTTTCGCACGTCTCCAAGGGGCTCACCAACAAGGAGATCGCCGACCGCCTCGGTCTAACTGTCGGCACCATCAAGCACTACGTCACACAACTTTTCAAAAAAATGAACGTCCGCAACCGTCTCGAGGCCATCCAGGTCGCCCAAAAATCCGACCTGACGTGAGCGGCAAAACGGGCGTTCACTGGCGCACGGCTGCTTGGAGGGAGCGCGCCAGGTCGCCCGATCGGCGCACCTCGACGTGGTGCAAGCCGAGCCAGTGAGCCATCAGCCGCAATTCATGCGCCAACGGTTCGGCGACGACCGCAGGCATGCCCGGCTCGCCATGCGCGGCTTGCACCCGCAGTACCGAGCGCGCCCGATCCGCCTTGAGGTCAACGCGTGCCGCGATGCGATCGCCGAGCAGGAACGGCAGGACGTAGTAGCCGTGAATGCGCTTTTCAGGCGGCGTATAGAGCTCGAGGCGAATGCGCGCGCCGAACAGAGCCTCGGCCCGTTGGCGCTGCCAGATCAAGGGATCGAACGGAGCCAGCAAAGCCTGTGCTGCCATCCGCCGTGGTTGCCGCGCATCGCGGAAGAGGTAGGCGGCGGGGAAGGCGGATTCCACGGCAACGGGGATCAGCTCCCCCGCTTCGACCAACTCGGCGATGCGCAGGCTTGCATCGGAGACCGGCAGCCGAAAGTAGTCGCGCAGGCAGCGCTCGCTGGCGATCCCCAGGGCGCCGGCGGCGATGCGCACGAGGTGGCGTTGCGCCTCGGCCTCGGTAGGCGTCGCGGCCTGAACGATAGCCTGCGGCAGTACGCGTTCGGTCAGATCATAGGCGCGCTCGAAGGTCTGGTAGCGCGTCGCCGTCGACAGCGCGCCGGTCCAGAACAGCCATTCGAGGGCGCGCTTGCCGTCCGACCATCCCCACCAGCCGCCGTCTCCTTTGTGTTTGTGCGAAAGGTCGCCCGCCCGGAGTGGGCCGCGATCGGTGATCTCACGTCGCACTTGCGCGATCAGTTCCGGACGCTCCCGGGCGAAGCTGGCGAGCGCTTTATAGATCCCTTCCCCGCGGCTGGCGCGCGCCATGCGCCAGCGCAACATCGGTTGCAGGGCCACGGGCAGAAGCGACGCCTCATGGCCCCAATACTCAAAAAGGGCGCGGCTTCGGCCAGCGTAGGCCAATGCCTGCAAATCGTCGACCCGATAGGGACCGAGGCGTGAAAACGGCGGCAGGGTGTGGGCGCGCGCCAGCACGTTGACCGAATCGATCTGCACGACGCCCAAGCGCTCGAGGAGACGCCGCAGG
>DATMZT010000124.1:0-21546 GCA_035573335.1 Hyphomicrobiaceae bacterium
GGCGCGTAGTCGCCGCTCAGGTGGCGCGTGAGTTCTTGCTTGATCTCGGCACCCTTCTTATCCGAGCAGTAGTCGTCGTTGGCCCAGGCCGAATCCGACGTGGACTTGAAGGTTTGATCATAAATTCGTTCGATGTTGGCGAGATCGCCGGCGTTTTTGCCTTGCTTGCTCTCATAGGAGAGATAGGAGGCTTTGAGCTTAGCCGCATCGAAGAAGAAGCCGCAGCGCTTGGCGCGCGCCGAAGTCCAGGCGACGAAGGTGGGCCGGGCCATCGGGTCGTCGTTGGAGGGGATCTTGGACTCGCCCGCGGTGCTACCGGTCGTAAGCCCGGCGGCATTACCCCCACAGCCGGCCGAAACGGCGGCCCCGGCGAGCAACAAGCCTGCGGTCAGAAGGCGTGCGAATCGAAGCATCTTTCGTTCCCCGTTCCCGCACCTACTGTGCCAACAAAGCCAGCGGCGTCAATCGGCACCTCATTTCGGGCGATATGAGGGCTCTGACGGCGCAGCGCCGCCGCTCAACGCATCAATTCTCGCATCGCCCGGTCGAGCCCGTCGATGGTGAGGGGATACATGCGCTCCTCCACCAGGTCGCGGACGAGCTTGATGGAGGGGGTCCAGCCCCAATGGTCTTCCGGCACGGGGTTCAACCAGGCACAGTGCTGATAGATGCCCGTGACCCGCCGCAACCACTGGGCGCCCGCCTCCTCGTTCATGTGCTCCACCGAGCCCCCGGGCACGGTAATTTCGTAGGGGCTCATGGACGCATCGCCGACGAAGATCACCTTGTAGTCGGCGGGATACTTATGCAGCAGCTGCCAAGTCGGCGTGCGTTCGGTCCAGCGTCGCGCATTGTCCTTCCACACAAACTCGTAAAGACAGTTGTGAAAATAGAAGTATTCCAGATGCTTGAATTCGCTGTGCGCCGCCGAAAACAATTCCTCGGCCTGCTTGATATGCCAGTCCATCGAGCCGCCCACGTCGAAAAACATCAACACCTTGACGGCGTTGCGGCGTTCCGGACGCATGTGAATGTCGAGATAACCCTTGTGCGCGGTGCCCTTGATGGTGGTATCGAGATCGAGTTCGTCGGGCGCCCCCTGGCGGGCAAACTTGCGCAGGCGCCGCAGCGCCACCTTGATGTTGCGGGTGCCTAATTCCAGCTTGTCGTCGAGGTCTTTGTACTCGCGCTTGTCCCACACCTTGATGGCGCGGTTGTTGCGGTTGGTTTTCTGGCCGATGCGCACGCCGGCGGGGTTGTAGCCATCGGCGCCGTAGGGAGACGTGCCGCCGGTGCCGATCCATTTCTTGCCCCCTTGGTGACGACCCTTCTGTTCTTCGAGGCGCCTTTTCAGCTCCTCCATGATCTTTTCCCAGCCTCCCAAGGCCTCGATTTTTGCCTTTTCTTCCTCGCTCAGATAGAGCTGGGCCAGCGAGCGCAGCCAGGCTTCGGGAATTTGCGTCTCGACCGCCTCCGCCATCAGGTCAAGACCCTTGAAGACGTGGCCGAACACCTGGTCGAAGGTGTCGAGGTGGCGCTCGTCCTTGATGAGGGCGGCACGCGCCAGATAGTAAAAGTGCTCAACCTTGCGTTGCGCGAGGTCGCCCTCGAGCGCCTCTATCAGCGTCAAGTATTCCTTCAAGGTGACCGGGACCTTGGCGGCTTTGAGCTCGTGAAAAAAGGCGGCGAACATGGGCGGGAGAGCCCCAAGAACGGTTGACCGTCGACGGTTGTAGGCGGCGCAAGTGTACCAGATCAAGAAAGCCTCGGCCCGGCTTTGCGCCGACGTGACCCGACTTTTACCTGACTGGCAGCCGGCTTCACTAGCCGGCCCGCCGCCAAGCTAGCCGAGCTGTCCGCCAATGCAATTGCTCCCGCGGAGCCTGCCCCAAAGAGCCTCGGGCCCCCAGAGCCTTCGGGCCCCAGAGCCTCGGCGTCGTGCGGTCGCGCTAGCTCCCAACGCGCGTCGGGCCGGGCGCACCAGGGTCCAAACGGAACCCCCGTGCGAAAGCGTCCCACGGACCCGACAAAAGGATTGCCACGGAACCCCCCGAGCTTGCCACGAAGGGCCGGCTCCCACACCGAGCCCCTTAAACTGGCCGCGCCGTGGCGGCGTGATCCCGGTTTGCTTAGCGTTTGCGGGTAAAGAGCGGCTTTAGCACTTCGCCCAGGAGCTCGCGCACTCTGAGCGGTTTGGCCGCCAGGTACGGCAGCGGCCTGATAACCTCGACGGCGGCGACGCCGACGCGCGCGGTGAGGGCGCCGTTGAAGGCGCCCTCACCCAGGCGGCGCGACAGGCGCCGCAATAGGTCGTGTCCAAGAAACTGGCCGATGAGGTCGTCGGTCATGGCCAGCCCCCCGGTGGCGACAATGTGGGTCAACACCATCCGCGCGAGCCGCATGCCACCCACGAGGCCGGGTCGACCGCCATAAAGGGTGGCAAGCGCGCGCAGCATGCGCAGGCACTCGATCAGCACGTAGGAAACCGCAATCGGCATCGGGCTCAATGCCGTCACGGTGGCAACGCGCTTGGCCGCGATCAGCACGAGGCGCCGCGCCTCCGCGTCGAGCGGCACAAGGATCTCGCGCTCGGCCAGGGTGAGCAGCTCGCCACCGTCGCGCACGTCGCGGGCATGTTCGCCGAACCGGCGTACCCCCCAGGCCGCATCGGCGCGACCGCGGTAGAGCCGGACAATGCGCAAGGCCGCCTGGCGCTCGCGCTTGGGGTCGGCGTTCATCAGGGCCGCCTCCACCTCGCTGCGCAAGCGATTGAGGCGGGCCAGTCGGGCAAAGCCGATGAGCTCGCGCAGGATCAGCATCAGGGCCGCGGCGGCGGCGACCAACAGGAGTGTCAGCGTGCTCCAGCCGAGCCAATCGTCGCGCGCAAGCGCGGCGTCAAGGAGGCGCATGACCCAGGCGATGGCCGTCAGGGCGGTGGCGCCGGCGACGGCCGAGACGAACAGTACGCCCCAGCGCCAACTGTGGGCTCCGAGATCGGCCAACGTCGGGTGCGCCATGCCCGCTTCGGCGGGCGGGGCCTCCGAGGCCGAGGCTGGCCGGTTGGGCGCGAGCTCGGTTGGCACCGGCTCTTCGCTCAAAAGCGGGTCATCGGGGCTGAAGATTTGCGGCGGGCGCGGCGGCGAAAACTGGCTCATGCGAGTTGATCCCCGATCAGATAGTCGAGGGCCCTGTCGAGGCGGATGTGCGGCCAGGCCGTCGCCTCGCCGGCAGCGTTCGCCAGCGCCAGGCGCGGTGGGCGAAAGTTCAGGAAGCTGACGGGGTCGAGCGTCGCCAATTCCAGGTTTGCCGGCTCGGCGCGCACCATCGCGGCCGCCTCCGGGAGATCGCCCGGGAACAACGCGGTCTCGCTGCGGCCGTCGAATAGCCTTTGCCCGAGCCGCTCGCCGGGCAGCGGCACGCCCAGAATGCACGGCAGTCGGTCGGCGCCCGACTTGGCTTCCGCCTCGCGCGTTGCCCGCAGTGCAGCCAAGGCCAAGACCTGCACCTGGGCTCCCGCCAGACTTGTGCGGGCGATCGCCTGGTCGACCAGCAGGCGCAGCAGCGCCTCCAACCGGTCGTGGTTGGTGTGATGCAGATGATCGGCCTTGGTGGCCGCAAACAGCACGCGGTCGATGCGCCGACCGCCGAGGATGCTCCGTAGCCAGGTGTTGGGACCCGGACGGAAGCATTTGAGGATGGCATCGAGCGCCTCGGCCAAATCTTTGAGGGCCTGTGGCCCGCCGTTGAGCGCCGATAGGGCGTCGATCAGGACGATTTGGCGGTCGAGGCGCGCAAAATGCTCGCGAAAAAACGGCTGCACGACCAGCGCCTTGTAGCTTTCGAACCGACGCGCCAGCATCGCCGCGAGCGTGCCGCGTTTATGCCCGTGCTGGTTTGGGCAGGAGAGCGGAAAGAAGGTCAGGAGCGGCGAACCGGCAAGATCACCCGGCCATAGGAAACGGCCCGGCCCCAGCCCGAGACGCGAGGGATCGGCTCGGCGTGCTTCCTCAAGGTAGGCGGAAAAAAGCTCAGCACCCCGCTGCGCGGTGAGCTCATTGGCGGGCAGCTCGCCGCTGAGCGAAGCCGTATAGGCGAGCCAGGCTCGGGCCGCCTCGCCGCGCTGCCCGGTCTCGGCCGCGGCGATTGCCCGGCGGGACCAGGCCGCAAACGTTTGCTCGAGGAGCGCCAGATCGATCAGCCATTCGCCGGGATAGTCGACGATGTCGAGGTGGAGGCGGCCGGTTCCGACCAGGCGGCGCAGCGGACTGGCGGGCGCGTAGTCGATGCTGACGCGGAGTTGGCTGATCCGCCGTGTGCTGAGGGGCCACTGCGGTGGGTCTTTTGCAAGCTGGCTTAAATGCTCTTCGTAGGCGAAGCGCGGGATCTCGTCGTCGGGCTGAGGCTCCAGGTAGGCGCGCCGGATGCGGCCCTGCGCCATCGCCGCGAAGAAGGGCAGGCGCCCGCCGGCAATGAGGTTGCGCACGAGGGCGGTGATAAAGACCGTCTTGCCCGAGCGCGCAAAGCCCGTGACGCCAAGCCGGATGCTCGGGGTCATCAGGTCGGTGACGAATGCGCCGGCGCTTCGGACAGCGTCGGCGGTCGTGTCGCTAAGGTCGGAGAGCCGCACGTGCCATCCTCGCTTTCCCGCCCATTTTTGCGCCGGAAGGTAGCTAGGACGGCGGGACGATGACGACAAGGCGTCCGCCACCGGACGCGGTGCAGCGCGGCTCAGCAGCAAGGTACCGCAACAGCGGTTCTTAATCTCCTGCTACAGCGGTTCGCCCATAAAGACAGTGGAAAAGCACTTGTTGCGGCTGAGCGCCATGGCGGTGCACATCTTCTCGGCCTCCGCGCGGCTATCAAACGGCCCTACCACCAGGCGGTAGGAACCACCGTCCGTGCGCGGTGCAATCACCCGCGGCTGCAGCGGCGACAAGGCCTCGCCGTGCTGGTCGAGCAGCAGGCTCCAGCTCAGCTTCAAGGCCTCCACCGAGCGTCCGGCGCCCAGCTGCACGGCAAAGTTCGTGTTCGAGCGCGTCACCACCGGCTCCCCAAAGGTGATGGTGGCGGACGCGATGCTACCCGTCTCAAGGGGGGGCGCGACTTCTGCGGCCGGTTTCTCCGCCTGGTCCGGCACCGACATGACGGCCGACATGACGCGGGTAGCCGCTGCGGCCGGCTCGGCTTTTTCGACCGCCTTGGCCGTCCCTGGGCTCTTGGGCTGCGGCCGCTCGGCGGCCTTGCCCTTGCCCGCAACGGGCGACGCCGGGGCGGCCGCGACCGGCGCGGCCGTTGGCTGGGTCATGTCGCCGACGCGTCCCTCGAGCGCGCTGAGGCGCGTTTGCACGACCTTGTCTTCGCTCACGCTGCGATCGAGCGTGTCGCGGATTTCACCCAAGCTGCGCTGCACGTCGCCCACCGAACGGCGCACATCGCGCACTTCGGCGATGGCGCGGTTCGCCATGCGCAGGGCCGAATCGGGCTCGACTTCGGTGCTGATCTGCGGTCGGCGGGGCGGCGGCGAAAGCCAGTCCGGCTGCCAGACCAGGGTCGCGAGGTAGGTGAGCCCGCCGGCGGCCAAGAGCCCCCAGACGAACAGGTAGGCCTTGATGAAGCGCTCGGACCGCGGGGGGTGCGCAACGTGTTCTGCCATAGCCAGCAGCGTCCTCATGATGCCAATGGGTGCGCGACTTGGACGCTGAACAGGGCGCTACCCGAATCGGGTACAACCGTGTCA
This sequence comes from Hyphomicrobiaceae bacterium, assembly GCA_035573335.1. Taxonomy (GTDB): domain Bacteria; phylum Pseudomonadota; class Alphaproteobacteria; order Rhizobiales; family Hyphomicrobiaceae; genus AWTP1-13. The sequence continues at coordinate 5,738 of DATMZT010000124.1, forward strand.
AACGACAGGGGGATTGGTCAACGTACCCAAACCGTTTGCGCGGCCCAGCCTGTGGACATGTGATACGGGTGCCATAGGGCGCTGTTGCAGATAGGACCCATTGGGAGTCGGCAGGGGTTGGGGGTACACCCTGGAGGCGAACGCGACCTGCCCGCGAGCCCTTGGCCTCAGTAGCGGGCCTGGGCTCGGCAACTGAACCACCGAGACCTTAGACACCCCGATGACCCAACCGCCGCTCCTGATCGTGGTCCTTGCCGCCGGCATGGGTGTGCGCATGCGCTCCCGGCGGGCCAAGGTCCTGCATCACTTGGCGGGGCGCTCGCTCCTTGGACACGCGTTGGCCCGCGCCCAGGCGGCCGGCGCCAACCAGATCGCGGTCGTGGTGGCCCCCGGCATGGACGAGGTGCGCGCGGAGGTTTTGCTGCACGCCCCCACGGCGCAGGTTTTCGAGCAGGCGACCCAGGCTGGCACCGCCGATGCCGTCCTGGCAGCGCGGCAGGCGCTCGAGCGCCATCGCGGCGACGTCCTGGTGCTGTTTGCCGATACCCCCCTGCTCGAGACGCCCACCCTCGTCAATCTGATCGGCGCCCTGGGGCAAGGGGCCAACATTGCCGTTCTGGGCTTTGCCCCCGACGACCCGACGGGCTACGGCCGCTTGATCCTCGATGCCAGTGGGCACGTCGCCGCCATCCGTGAGCACAAGGAGGCGTCCGCGGCCGAGCGTGCCCAGCGCCTGTGCAATGCGGGCGCCATGGCCTTCCGTGTCCCCTCCCTCGTCGACCTCATCGGGCGTATCCGCAACGACAATGCCGCCAAGGAATACTACCTGACCGATGCCGTTGCCCATGCCAGCAGCGCGGGCCTCGTGGCGCTGCCCGTCGTCTGTTCGCCGCAGGAGGCGATGGGCATCAATACGCGCGAACAGTTGGCCATGGCGGAAGCCATTTTCCAAGCGCGCGCCCGGGCCAGCGCCATGCGCGAGGGCGTGACCATGATCGCGCCGGAAACGGTTTGGCTCAGCTATGACACCGCCATCGGCCGCGACGTCACCATCGAACCCAATGTGTACTTCGGGCCCGGCGTCGTCATTGCCGACGGTGCCGAGATTCTGGCCAATAGCCACATTGTGGGCGCCCGCATCGGGGAGGGAGCCCGGGTCGGGCCCTTCGCGCGGCTGCGGCCGGGCGCCGACGTCGGCGCCCACGTCCACGTCGGCAATTTCGTTGAGGTCAAAAACGCCAGCCTCGAGGCTGGTGCCAAGGCCAACCACCTTGCCTATATCGGCGACGGGCGGGTGGGCGCGGGCGCCAACATCGGGGCCGGCGCCATCTTTTGTAACTATGACGGCTTCAACAAGCATTTCATCGACGTCGGCAAGGGTGCTTTCATCGGCTCGAACGCGGCCCTCATCGCCCCCGTCAAGATTGGCGATGGCGCCTACGTCGCCTCGGGCAGCGTCATTTCCCGCAACGTGGAGCCCGACGCGCTGGCAATAGCCCGCAGCACCCAGGAGGCGCGGCCGGGTTGGGCCGCCAAATTCAGGGCCTTGATGCAAAGCCGCAAGAAGCAGCCCTAACCGCGGTCTGAGCCCAGAACACAAGAAACTTTGTTTGAACTGAACGTGAAAAAGCAAGAAACATTGTTTGTATTGAGCGTATTGGGAGGATTGGACTAGGTAGGCTGAAACGAAGCCTTGCGCGAGGCAGACACATGTGCGGCATTGTTGGAATTCTGGGCCAGCGGCCGGTGGCGCACGATTTGGTCGATGCGCTGCGTCGGCTCGAGTATCGCGGCTATGATTCGGCCGGCGTGGCAACGGTGGAAAACGGCCACCTCGCACGCCGGCGTGCCGAGGGCAAGCTCAAGAACTTGGAGCAGCGGCTCGGCCAAGAACCGTTGAGCGGGCATGCCGGCATCGGTCACACCCGCTGGGCAACGCACGGCATGCCCGTGGAGCGCAACGCCCATCCGCATATGAACACGCGGGTGGCCGTCGTCCACAACGGCATTATCGAGAACTTCCAGGAGCTGCGCGAGGAGTTGAGCGGCAAGGGCCATGTGTTCGAGACCGACACCGACACCGAGACGGTGCTCCACCTCGTCACCGACTACCTCGATCAGGGCCTAACGCCGGCGGCGGCGGCGCAGGCCGCCGTTGGGCGCCTGCGTGGGGCCTTCGCGCTGGCGTTGATCTTCGCGGGCGACGACAATCTCATGATCGGTGCCCGTCAGGGCCCGCCGTTGGCGATCGGCCACGGCAAGGGCGAAATGTATCTGGGCTCCGATGCCATCGCGCTTGCCCCCTTCACCGATACCATTACCTACCTGGAGGATGGCGACTGCGCCGTCCTCAATCGTCAGCAGGCCCTCATCTTCGATCCCACCGGCCGCCGCATCGAGCGGCCCCAGATCCGTTCGGTGGCGAGTTCGCTCTTGATCGACAAGGGCAATTACCGCCACTTCATGGCCAAGGAGATTCACGAACAGCCCGAGGTAATCTCCCACACGCTCGGGCACTATGTGGATTTTGCCACCGGCCGGGTGGCCCTGCCCGAGTTCGGCCTCGATCCCGCCAAGGTCAGCGATGTCGTCATCTCCGCCTGCGGCACCGCCTACTACGCCGGGCTGGTCGGCAAGTACTGGCTCGAGCGCTATGCGCGCGTTCCCGTGGAAATCGACGTCGCCTCGGAGTTTCGCTACCGCGAGCCACCGCTGCGCCAGGGCGGCCTGGCGCTGTTCATTACCCAATCAGGCGAGACCGCCGATACCTTGGCGACCTTGCGCTACTGCAAGGCGCAGGGTCAGCCGGTGGCCGCGATCGTCAACGTGCGCACCTCCACCATCGCACGCGAGGCGGACGTGGTGCTGCCGACGCTGGCCGGCCCCGAAATCGGCGTCGCCTCGACCAAGGCCTTCACCTGCCAGTTGAGCGTGCTGGCGAGCCTGACAATTGCCCTCGGCCGGGCCCGCAACACCATCAGCCGCGCCCAGGAGAAGGACCTGGTGCATGCGCTCTCCCAGGTGCCGCGCCACGTCTCGACCCTGTTGCGCAACGAGGCCTCCTTCGAACGGCTGGCCCACGAGCTGGCCAAGGCCCGGGACGTGCTTTATCTCGGCCGCGGCGTCAGCTACCCGATCGCGCTCGAGGGCGCCCTAAAGTTGAAGGAGATTTCGTATATTCACGCCGAGGGCTACGCGGCGGGAGAGCTCAAGCACGGACCCATTGCCCTGGTCGACGAAAACGTGCCCGTGATCGTGGTGGCCCCCGAGGACGACTTGTTCGAAAAGACCGTGTCCAACATGCAGGAGGTGGCGGCGCGCGGCGGCAAGATCATTCTGATCTCCGATGCGGACCCCGCGCGCGCCGGCTGCAAGCTGGAGGCGCATATTCCCGTGCCAAAAGCCCATGCTTTTGCCACACCACTGATCTATGCCGTGCCCGTACAGCTGCTCGCCTACCATACCGCGACCTTCATGGGCACCGACGTCGATCAGCCGCGCAATCTGGCCAAATCGGTGACTGTGGAATAGGCGGACAGGCCGAAAAGCAGGTTTGCCTCGAGCCTTGGGGTTGACGTAGGCTCGATCTGTAGGAGGTGTTTCGCGTAGACGACACGGGGACGGGGAAGGGCATACATAATGGCTCGAGACTGGCGCTTGCGGATCCTAGTGCCGGTGGCCGCAGTCTTGGCGTTGGCCTCAGCCTTCTCGACGGGGGCGTTGGCGGCCGGCAAGGCTGCGGATGATAAAGCTGCCGGCGAGCAGGCCGAGGCGGGCACGCAGGTTGCCCCCGCGACCGCCAAAAAGAAGCACGATCCCGCCGAAGCCCAGCGCGCCGTCGACGCCGCCGCCAAGTTGATCGACGCCGGCAAGACCGAGCAGGCCGTGCAAGCCCTGAGCGCGACACTCGCGGGCGGCAACCTGCCGCCGGCCATCATGGCCCGGGCACTGCTCTTGCGCGGCATCGCCTATCGCCAGCAAAAGAAGCCGGCCCAGGCGATCGCTGATTTTACCAGCGCGCTGTGGCTCAAGGGTGGCCTCAGCGAAAGCGACCGTGCCGATGGCTTGCGCCAGCGCACCGCCGCCTATCAGGAGGCCGGCCTCAGTCAGGCCGGCGAGATCGCCCCGGCAGGGGCCCTCGCCAAAGAGGCGCGCCCTAAGGAGCGCAGCGCCAGCCCGGCCGCCTCAGCCCCGTGGAGCGATGGCACCACGACCTCGTCGCCGCCGGCGCCGGCGAGCGCGCTCAACCAGGAACAAAGTGCACCGGCGAAGGCGGGCGGCGGCTGGGACCTGTTCGCCAACCTGTTCGGCGGCTCGGGCAGCGCCTTTGCCGGTCAGCCCGCGGCCGCAGCGGCCTCGCCGCCCGCCGACGCGGCCAGGATTTTGAATGCCGAGACCTCGACGGCGGAGGGCGCGCCGCCGGCCCGGCGGGCGCAAGCGAGCGGTTGGGCGCGCCAAACCCAGGTCGAGGGCGAGCGCAGCCCGCGCGTCGAGACCGGCGCCATTGCCAGCAAAGAGGAGCCGCCGCGACGGCAAGCCGCCCTGCCCGAGGCCGGCAAAAAGAGCGGACACATTCGTATTCAGATCGCAGCCGTGCGCACCCAGGCGGAGGCCAAGGCGCTTGCAGCCAAGGTCATGCGTGAGCACGCCGCCACGCTCGCCGCGCACGAGCCGCAGATCGATCAGACGGTGATGGGCAACATGGGGTCGTTCTACCGCGTGCTCATCGGGCCGTTTGCGAGCGCGCAAGAGACGCAAGGCGTCTGCGCCAAGCTCAAAGGCGCGGGGCTCGATTGCCTGGTGACGGCCCAGTAGCCCCGCCGTATTTGAAAACACCATTCTATTCCAATAAACTAGCCCGGATTGCCGAGATCGCCTGAGAAGCTTGGGGGCGTTCGCCGGCCTTGCCTCGGGAACGTCTCATGTGACAATGGGCCGGATACCTGAGTCTGGCCGTTTCTGCTCTTCCGTCCAGCTCGTTTGTGGGCCGTCGCAATGCATGACAATCCGGCCTCGTCCGCGTCCCGTTCGGCGCCGGACGAGACACATGACCTGAAGGCGGAGCTTGCCAAGCTGGCGCAAGACGAGACGGCTGAGATCAAGGCCGGCTTGGCGAAGTTGGCGCTCGACCCCGCCCCGGCCATGCACCAGCGCACTGGCGCGCGCTTGCGCAACTATTTTCTGACCGGCCTGGTCGTGGTCGGTCCCGTGACCATTACGCTCTACATCGCCTGGTACTTTATCAATATCATCGATGCCTGGGTGAAACCCTACATCCCGAAGATCTACAATCCCGAATCCTACGTTCCCTTCCCGATCCCGGGCGTGGGTCTGGTGTTTGCCATAATCGGGCTCACCATGATCGGCGCACTCACCGCCAACTTGATCGGACGTTCACTGATCAGTGCCGGCGAGATGATGCTGGGCCGCACGCCGATCGTCCGCAACGTCTACCAAGGCCTGAAACAGATCTTCGAATCCGTGGTCACGGCATCCGCGCCCAACCAGAGCTTTCAGAAGGTCGCCCTGATGGAGTTTCCCTCCAAGGGCATCTGGTCGATCGTGTTCATCACCGGGGATGCCGCCGAGCAGATCGCGGCCGAGGTGCCCGGGCAGGATCTGATCAGCGTCTTCATGCCGACGGGCATGTTGCCGCCGTCAGGCTTCGTTTGTTTCGTGCCACGCAAAGATGTGATGCCCGTCAAAATGACGGTGGAAGACGCCGCCAAGATCATCATCTCGGCCGGCATGGTCAACCCGGAAACGCAGGCCAAGCTGCAGGACATGGCAACGCGGGCGCGCAACGGCCCCAAGGCGGCCTGAGCTGCCGCGCGCGGGCTTTTCAGGCGGCGCGGAACAGGCGCACCGCCTCGTCGCACTCGAACAGGTAGAGCAGCAGCTTGAGGGCCTGTCCGCGCGGCGAGGCGAGCGCGGGATCCTGGTTCAGGACCAGCCGGGCATCGTCGCGGGCCGCCGCCAACAGCTCGGGAAAATTCGCCACTTCCGCGACGCGGAACTCCGGCAGGCCGCTTTGCCGCGCGCCCATCAGCTCGCCGCCGCCCCTGAGCTCCAGATCCTTCTCGGCGATCTGGAAGCCGTCCTCGGTTGCCTCCATCATCTCCAGGCGCCGCCTGGCCGTCTCGCCCAGCGGCGCCTTGTGCAGCAAAAGGCAGAAGCTTTCGCGGCTGCCGCGCCCGACGCGGCCGCGCAGCTGGTGCAGTTGGGCGAGCCCGAAGCGCTCGGCGTGCTCGATCACCATGATATTGGCATTGGGTACGTCGACGCCAACCTCGATCACGGTGGTGGCGACCAGGATCTGGTGCCGGTTGCCGGCGAAGGCCGCCATGGTGGCGTCCTTGGCCCGGTCCGGCATGGCGCCGTGCAGCAGCCCCACGGCCCGTTCGCCGAAGATCTGCACGAGGTGGGCGTGGCGCTGCTCGGCGGCGGCCAGTTCTGATTTGTCGCTGCCTTCGATCAACGGGCACACCCAGTAGACCTGCGCGCCTTCCTTGATCTGCAGGCGCAGCCGCGCCAGCAAGCGCTCCATGGCCTCGACCGGAACCGTCTTGGTGATGATGGGCTTGCGTCCCTGTGGTTTTTCCGTCAACCGCGAGACGTCGAGATCGCCGTAGTGCGTCATCAGCAAGGTGCGTGGAATGGGCGTTGCCGTCATCACCAACACGTTGGCGCCACCCTTGCCGCCCTTGGCCTGCAGCGCCAGGCGCTGATGCACGCCAAAACGGTGCTGCTCATCGATCACGGCGAACGCGAGATCTTTGAAGGCCACGTCGGCCTGGAAGAGCGCATGCGTGCCGATCAGAATGTCGATGTCGCCGCGGCGCAGGCGCTGAAGCAGCTCCGCCCGCGGGCTACCCTTCTCGCGGCCGGTCAGCAAACCGAGGCGTAGGCCGGCGGCGTCGGCCAAGGGTTGGATGGTATCGGCATGCTGACGGGCCAGCACTTCGGTAGGCGCCATCAGGGCAGCCTGTGCGCCGGCCTCCACCGCAATCGCCATCGCCAGCAGCGCCACCATGGTTTTGCCGGAGCCCACATCGCCCTGCAACAGCCGCAGCATGCGGAAGGGGGCGCGGCAGTCCTCGGCGATCTCCTTCAGCGCCTGTCGTTGCGCGTTGGTCAGCGCGAAGGGCAGCGCCGCCACGATCCTGGCACGAACCCTGCCGTCGCCCTCGACGCTGCGGCCGGGCTGGTTCTTCAGGCTTTGCCGCACCAGGGCCAGCGCCAGTTGGCCGGCCAACAGTTCGTCGTAGGCGAGCCGCTGCCAAGGCGCGGAAGCCGGCGAGACGTCGCCGGCCTCCTCGGGGCGATGCAACAGCTGCAAAGCTTGGCGAAAAGGGGGCCAGGCGCGCTGCTTGAGCCAGGCCGGTTCTTGCCACTCCGCTAGGGGGGTGGCGCGATCGAGCGCCTGCCGGCAGGCCTTGAGTAGGATCTTGCCCGACAGCCCCGCCGTCAAGGGGTAGACCGGCTCGAGCATCGGCAAATCGGCGCGCGCCTCGGGGGGCAGGATATAGTCAGGGTGCACCATCTGCTTGCCGTCGTTGTAGCTTTCGATGCGACCGCTGACGAAGCGGATGCTGCCGATCGGCAGTTGCCGCTCGATGAATTTGCGCTCGGCATGAAAAAACACCAGATCGATGCGGCCGGTGTCGTCTTCGCACGTCACCTTGTAGGGTGCGCGCGCGTTGCCCCGCGGCCCGGGCTTGTGCTTGAGCACCCGCAATTCGAGCGTCGCAATGATACCCGGCACCGCGGCGGCGATCGTGGGCGTTGCGCGCCGGTCAATCACCCCGGTCGGCGTGTGCCACAAAAGGTCGATGGCGCGCGCTTCCGCGCAGCCGGGCGGCAGGCGCAAGGCCTTCTTGAGCAGCAGGGCCACGCGCGGTCCGACGCCGGTCAGGGTCTTGGCGGACGCAAACAAGGAAATGAGCTCAAGGGGCCGCATCTTAGGATATGCACAAAGCTCCACGACCAGGTCGGCCAGGCGCCCGGGCCAACGCCCACTTGGCAGGCTGGCGCGGTCGGCGATCGGGCACTATATGACAGCGCCGAAGGGGCTTTGAAGGTGGCCGCGCTGGCGGGGCCCCGTCAAGCGCCGAGCAAGAGTTATCCGAGCCGAACTTGAGCCCGATGACCGAGGATGTCGAAACCCGCCGCCGCCGCGCCGCCTATCGGGCGTGGCACCGCGGCACCAAGGAGATGGACTGGGTGTTGGGTCGGTTCGCCGACAGCGCGCTCAGCGCCATGTCGCCCGAAAGCCTCGGGCAGTTCGAGCGGCTGCTTGCCCTGCCGGATCCGGACCTGCAGCAGCTGTTGCTCAATCCCGTGGCTACCCCCGGGCACGAGGCGTTGGCGGAACTGATCGCCCGTGTGCGGGCGTTTCACGGATTGGATTGAAACCTTGAGTAAGCCCGGCCAGAACACGCAACAGAGCGGCGCGGCCTCCCATCGCCGCGACGGTGGTGAGCCAGGACGCGAAATCGTCACGGGCGTGCCCGACGGGCTGACCGCGCTGCTATTGGCGCAGCTGACGCAAGATCAAAGCGCCGGCACAGCCGCCACCATCCTGCACGTGGCGCGCGACGATCGCCGCCTCGAGGCGCTCGCCGAAGGCATCGCTTTTTTTGCCCCCAAGCTGCGCGTGATCAAAATGCCGGCTTGGGACACCGTGCCCTACGATCGCATCGGACCCAACGCCGAGATCGTGGCAATCCGCATGGCCGCCCTGGCGCGCCTCAGCGCCGCCGCGCACAAGGGGTCCACGGTCTTGCTCACCACGGTCAATGCGATCCTGCAGCGGTTGCCGCCACGGGACTTCGTCCGCCGCTCGCTCAAGAACATCGCGCCCGGCCAGCGCCTCGACATGAACGAGCTGATCGAACGGCTCAACCTTGCCGGCTTCCAACGCACCGGTACCGTCATGGAGCCCGGCGAGTACGCCGTACGCGGCGGCATCCTCGACCTCTATCCACCCGGGCGCTCCAGTCCGGTGCGGCTGGATTTTTTCGGCGACACGCTCGAGCACATCAAGGCCTTCGATCCTGAAACCCAGCGCACCGGCAAAATCGTGCAGCGGCTCACCTTGATGCCGGTGAGCGAAGTGGCCTTCGGGCCGGCGGCCGAGAAGCTGTTTCGCCGCGGCTATGTGGCCCTGTTCGGCCCGGCGACCTCGCAGGATCAGCTGTATGAGGCCGTCAGCGCCGGCCAGCGCTATCCTGGCGTGGAGCACTGGCTGCCGCTGTTCCACGATCGCCTCGAAACGCTGTTCGACTACGCGCCGGGCGCCCCCGTCAGCTTCGACCATCTGGCCGAGGAGGCGGTCGGCGAGCGCTTGGCGCTGATCGAGGATCACTACAAGGCGCGCGTCGAGGGGCTCGAGGCCCTCAAATTCGGGGCTCCCCCGTACAAACCGGTACCGCCGCAGCGGCTGTTTTTCACGCCGCAGGAGTGGGGCGAGGCCTTGGGCGGGCGCCGGGTGCGCCGGCTGTCGCCGTTCGAAGAGGTCGAGCGGCCGGGCGCCGGCGTCGTGCGCTCGATGGCTGGGCGTGCCGGGCGAAACTTTGCCGCCGAGCGTTCGGCCGACAGCCTCAACCTGTTCGCCGTCGCGGCAGGCCACGTCGAGGCCCTGCAGCGCCAGGGCAAACGCGTGATCCTTGCCGCCTTCACGGCCGGCGCCCGCGAGCGGCTGGCCGCGCTCTTCGGCGACAACCGGCTCGTCAATGCGCGCAAAGTGGACAGCTACGCCGAGGCCGAGGCGCTGCCGCGCGAGGTGACCGCGCTCGCCGTTCTGCCTATCGAGCAAGGCTTTGAAACGCCGCACCTTGCCGTCATCGGCGAACAGGACGTTTTAGGCGACCGGCTGGTGCGGCCAAGACGCAAGGCGCGCCGTGCCGCCGACGTCATCACCGAGGCAACGAGCCTCGGCATCGGCGATTTCGTCGTGCACACCGAACACGGCATCGGCCGCTTCGACGGCCTGACCACCATCACGGCGCTCGGGGCGCCGCATGATTGTCTGGAGATTGGCTACGCCGGCGGCGACAAGCTCTACCTGCCGGTCGAGAACATCGAGCTCCTGTCGCGCTACGGCGCCGCCGACGGCCTGGTGCAGCTCGATCGGCTGGGCGGCGTCGGCTGGCAGACGCGCAAGGCGCGCCTGAAACAGCGCTTGCGCGAGATCGCCGGCGAGCTCATCAAGATCGCGGCGCTGCGCCAACTGCGCCAGGCGCCGGCCATCGAACCGCCGCAGCGCGAGTTCGAGGAATTCGTGGCGCGCTTCCCTTACGATGAGACCGAAGACCAGGCGGCCAGCATCCGCAACGTGCTCGACGATTTGGGCTCCGGCAAACCGATGGACCGGCTGGTGTGCGGTGATGTTGGATTCGGCAAGACCGAGGTGGCGTTGCGGGCGGCCTTCACCGTTGCCCTTGCCGGTCTTCAGGTGGCGGTGGTGGTCCCCACCACGCTGCTGGCGCGGCAGCACTACGCCACCTTCCAGCATCGCTTCAAGGGACTGCCGGTACGCGTCGCCCAGGCCTCGCGCCTGATCGGCGGCAAGGAACTGACGGCCGTGAAGGCGGGACTGCGCGACGGCAGCATCGACATCGTGGTGGGCACGCACGCACTGCTCGGCAAGAGCATTGAGTTTGATCGGCTGGGGCTCGTGATCGTCGACGAGGAGCAGCACTTCGGCGTCGCTCACAAGGAGCGCTTGAAGCAGATGCGCGAGGAAGTCCACGTCCTGACGCTGACGGCCACGCCCATTCCCCGAACGCTGCAACTGGCGCTCACCGGCGTGCGTGAACTCTCCCTCATTACCACCCCGCCGATCGATAGGTTGGCGGTGCGAACCTACATCTCGCCTTTCGATCCGGTGATCGTACGCGAGGCCCTGCGGCGCGAGCGCTATCGCGGCGGCCAAAGTTTCTATGTTGTGCCGCGCATCGCCGATATCGAGGAGGTCGCCGAGTTTCTGGCCGAGCACACGCCGGAACTGAAGATTGCCCGCGCCCATGGGCAACTCGCGCCCAGTGAGCTCGAGGACGTGATGACGGCGTTCTACGACGGCAACTTCGACGTCTTGCTGTCGACGGCCATCGTCGAGTCGGGGCTCGATATTCCCAATGCCAACACGCTGATCGTGCATCGATCCGACATGTTCGGCCTGGCCCAGCTCTATCAGCTGCGTGGACGCGTCGGCCGCTCCAAGACGCGCGCCTACGCCTATTTTACCATGGCCAACGGCGAGAAGCTGACGGCGGGCGCCGAAAAGCGGCTCAAGGTGCTGCAGTCGCTCGACACCCTGGGTGCGGGGTTCTCGCTCGCCTCGCACGATCTCGATATCCGCGGTGCCGGCAACCTGCTGGGCGAAGAGCAGTCGGGCCATATTCGCGAGGTCGGTTTCGAGCTCTACCAGTCGATGTTGGAGGAGGCCGTCGCCAGCCTGCGCGACGGCGGCGGCGGCGATGCCCAAGAGCAGTGGAGCCCGCAAATTTCCCTCGGCACGGCGGTGTTGATCCCGGAAAGCTACGTCGCCGACCTACAACTGAGACTGGGCCTCTATCGGCGCCTGTCGGTTTTGGAGCAGCGCAGCGATATCGATGCCTTCGCCGCCGAGCTGGTTGATCGCTTTGGCGAGCTGCCCGAGGAGGTGAAACACCTGCTCGATGTGGTCGAGATCAAGGGGCTGGCGCGGCAGGCGGGGGTGGCCCAGATCGATGCCGGCCCAAAGGGTGCGGTGATCGCCTTTCGCCGCAACGAATTCGCCAACCCGGAGGGCTTGGTGGCCTACATGCAAAAGGCGCGCGGCACGCTCAGGCTGCAACCCGACCATCGCATGGTCTTCAAGGCCGATTGGGATCTGCCCGAGCAGCGTCTCAAGGGCGTGCGGGCGCTGGCGCTCAAGCTGGCGGAGATCGCCGGCGCGGCCCGCAAGGCGGCCTGACCGGGTGAGCGCGACGGTATGGTCCCGACACCGCCGACCCGACCAGGCGCCCCGATGGGGGAGGATGGCGTGCCGCAGCGCGCTCTCGACGGCGTCGCCGCACCGGCGCCGGACCGACCGGTTGGGCGCCTTGAGGGCGGGGGGCGCTTGCCCGCCGGGCTCCGGGGCACGCGCGGATGATCGCATCGCTTCGCCGCATCCGCCGCATGGTCGAGACCCAGACGGCCTATCGCCTTTGGCAGCTCGAGACGCTGGCGCGCCTCGGCGCCAATCCCCACGGCATCGCCTGGCGCCAACTCGATGAAGGCGCAATTGCGCTGCTGGCGCGCCGGCTGCCCGGGCCGACCCACAACCGGGTGATCGGGCTCCGGGCCGACCTGGTTGCGCAGATCGAGCCACTGCTGGCCTGGTACGCCGAGGCAGGTATCAAGCCCACGTTCGAGACGATCTCCGCTTACGACGATCCCGCCTTGACCGGCGAGCTGGCCCGGCGCGGCTACTATCAGTCGGGCTTTCAGGTGGTGCTGGCCGCAGCTCCTGTCCTGCCCAGACAAGACGCTGTCGCAAACGCTATCGAAGCCGTCGACAGCGGCCGGCAACTGGCGGCATTCCTCGAGGTTTATGGTTGGCCCGGCGGGGGCGCCAGCGCGGCTGACCTTAACGCCGCATGGTCGGCGGGGCTCCGCGCCAAGGGCGTATCGCTCTATCTACGGCGCAGCCAGGCTCGCCCGGCGGCGGCGGCCGTCCTGTTTGTGAGGGACGGGATTGGCTACTGCGCGCCGGCGGCGGGCGTGGCGGCCACCGAGGGGGGCGGGCTCGACGCCGCCCTGCTCGTCCGGCGCATCGCCGATGCCCGCGGTGCCGGCGTCGAGTGGCTATTGACCGAGGCCGATCTCTTAGGCGCGCGCCGGACCGGCCTGACGCGCATGGGCTTCGAGGCGGCGTACATACGGGCGCGGTGGACCTCGCTTTGAGGCGGGCTTCCCGACCCAGCGCCCGCGGCCGGACGAAGACTAGAACCAGACGCCGGGAAAGCGCAGGCGCGGGCGCATGTCGCCCGGGCCGACCCCGGCGAGGGAAACCATTGGCTCCTCGGCGACATCGATCGGCGGCGGCAGGGGGGCGCCCTCGAGCCGGCGCAGGCGTTCGATGCGCTCTTCCGTCGGTGGGTGGGTGCGCAGCACCGAGGGGGCTGGAATGCGACGGCCTGGCACGGGCAGCATGATGTCCTCCCAGAGCGTGCCCTGCACGCGTTCGATGCGGTTGAGCGCGGACGCGAGGCCCGCCGGGTCGCCGGTGAGGGAGGCGCCGGCGAGGTCGGCGTCGAATTCGCGCGCTCGTGCCAGCGCGAGCTGCAGCAAGTTGCCGATCATCGGCGCCAGATAGAGGAGCAGGAGCGCACGCAGCGACACATCCGAGTCGCCGAGCAGCAACCCCGGCAGGTTGAAAATGGCAAGAAAGATCGCAAGATAGGACAGCGCCTGGGTGAAGCGCGTCATGACGTCGGCCAGGCTCATGACAGCCAGATCGTTGTTGGCGATGTGGCTCAATTCGTGACCGAGGACGCCAGTCAACTCACGCAGGCTGAGCCGGCGCAGCAAGCCCTCCGTGACGGCGATCGCGGCTTTTTGCGGCGTGCCGGCGGCGAAGGCGTTGACCGTCATGCTGGCAATGACATAGACGGCGGGCGCCGCGGCAAGGCCCGCGCGCGCGCTCAGGACCTCGACGAGCTGCAGGATCTGCCCGGCGTGGGCGGGATCGATGGGCTTTGCCCGGTACAGGCGCATGATCGCCTCGGGCGGCAGCCGCGGCGCGAAATGGGCGATTGCCGCAATGCTGGCGAGCGCCGCCAAAACGCCCGCCCAGGACCACAGCGACCAGCCGCTGAAGGCCGTGAGCAGCCCCAGTCCGCCAAGCAGGATCGCGGCATGGACGTCGTTTCGCGTGAGGTTGTCGAGGCCAAGATTGGCCGCGAAACGAGCGGGCATGACCCTGTCCCCCCTCTAGCCCCTCGAGGACCCTCAAGGCCGGCACGGCCCGCCAGCATGCGGCCGGCACGGCCCCCCTGAGCATAAGGCCGGCCGGGCAAAGTGCAATCGCTCTGCACCCTTGCACACCGGCGAGGCCGCCGCGCAAAAACTCGCCGCGCACGGCAAGCCTCTGGCGCTGTGATAGCGACAGGGTAGGGAGGTGATGTTGGCGCTGCGGCGGGGCACACACAGCGCCCCTGCTGATAGGTTTTGGCTGGGACGATTCCTGCCGAGATCCTCGCGCCGGTGCCCCCGCCGTTTTGTTAGGCGAGACATGGGCCTTTCGGATGGTCTGCCTCACCTTTTTGTCTGGACCAATTCTTTTAGGGACGCAAACCCGTGCCATTGTAATATTAGACGAAGGTATCAATCAATTGGACGGCTGTTTTTGTTCCGTGCGGATTTCGTATTGGCCCATTCAAGCGCCAATTGGTGCCTGTGAGGATGAGACTTTGGTGCCTAGGCATGCCAAGGCCGCCTCCCGATAGTGCGTTGGTACGTGGGGAGGCGGTAGAGCAACGAGCGCGCGGGCGCTCACGTTCTTCAGGGTGTCGACGATGGTCGGGTCCCAGCCAAAGGCAGATCGAGCGGCAATAACGGTGCGGGTCCGGTTGCTCGGCTGGACCGCCAAATCGCGCCCAACTGGCCGAAAATGCGGGGTTTGCACCGCAGCCAAGCGTCAACGAACGCGGTTGCTGGCTCGGCGGGGCCCGATCTTGCCGTCAGCGCGCTCACCCATGGCCGTGCCTAGGTTTGTTTCCGTTCCCACAATCTCGCTGCGCGCTCAGAAGCTGCGCGCGCCGTAGGTGTGCTTTTGAGTAGGCGGTTTCCAACCGTCGTCGCCTGCCAGTGGTGAATATTCTCTCCTCCATAAGGGCCCAACGAACATGTACATATCTGAGAAAGCATCCCGCATCCGGCAAAGAGAAGCCCAACGCGCCCGCGACAATCGGGCCGAGATCGTCAAGGCGCGCTCCAGCGGGCAAGTTACGCGGCGTGATCTGATCCGCTGGGGGATTTTCACCACGAGCGGTCTGCTCGTGTGCAAGAACGGGCTAAGTCCCTTTGCCAAGAGCGCCTTTGCCGAGGTGCCAACCGGCACGCCAAGGAGCCCACTCTACGGCGCCAAGAAGTTCAACCAGCCCATAAATCGCTTGAACCTGCAGAGCCCCACCCCGATCACGGCGGGGTCGATCCTGCGCGGCACCGAGGTCGATTGCCAATTTGGCGGTACGACCTACGCCAACGAACCCTTGCCGCGGCGTTTGTCCTATCACACGGATTACTCCACGCCGCCCGCTGGCACCAAGAAGACGGACTTTATGAACAAGCTGACGGGGCGGGGTCCCATGGAGGGGCGGCCGCCGGGAGAGGCCTTCTCGCATCAGCGCTGGGCTGAGTTTTTCCCCAAGGAGGGGTACGTCTTCACGCTGGGTTCCTGTGCCGCCAACCAGAGCATCTTTGGCCCCGGCAACGGTTCGGCGCCCTTCCAAGGCCCAAATGCGGTGTGGACCTACGGCACCGGCAACTCCGGCGGCGCAACCTGCGGGACCCTGCCTGCTCCGCTCATTAAGGGTCGCTACGGCTATCCGATCATAACTCGGATTTACAACTATCTGCCGACCGATCGCACCCAAAACGGCGGCTTTGGTCGCAACCAGCACCAACTGCACTTTCACAACGCCCACAACGGCGCGGAAAGCGACGGCGCCGCCAACGTGCATCACTTCCCCGGCACCTTCTACGACTACCGCTGGAGCACCACGCTCGCCCGGCGCGACAAGATCAATACCGGTGCCACGATCAAGACCACGGGTGGC
>DATMZT010000125.1:0-21933 GCA_035573335.1 Hyphomicrobiaceae bacterium
CCCAATTGGCAAGAAACCGCTCGCGCCAGGCGCGCAAGGTCTCCGCGTAGTGCAAGCGAAGCACCTCGACGTCGGTGATCACCAGGCCGGACCGTTCGATCGCCGCAGCCACCTCCGATAGGGCGGGAATGTAGCCGCCCGGGAAGATGTACTTGGCGATGAAGGGGTTGGTGACGGTCGGGGGTTCGGACCTGCCGATGGTGTGGATCAGGGCGACGCCGTTCTCGCTCAAGAGGTCGCGCACCTTCTTGAAGTAGGTGCCGTAGTGGGAGACGCCGACGTGCTCGAACATGCCGACCGAGACGATGCGATCGAAGCGTCCCACCACCTTGCGATAGTCGATGAACTCGAACCGCACCGATCGGCTCAGCCCCTCTCGGGCCGCGCGCTCGTTGGAGATCTGGTGCTGCTGCGTCGATAGCGTCACGCCCGTCACCTCGCAGCCCGCAGCCTTGGCCAGATAGAGGCCAAGCCCGCCCCAACCCGAGCCGATATCCAACAGTCGCTGTTGCGGCGTGATGGCGAGCTTGGCCGCCAGGTGGCGCTTTTTGGCCAACTGGGCCTCTTCCAGATCGGCACCGGGCGTGAAATAGGCGCAAGAATACTGCCGGTCGCTATCGAGAAAGAGATCGTAGATGGCGCCATCGATGTCGTAATGGTGCGCCACATTGCGCCGCGCCCGCCCGGCGGGATTGAACTGCGCGGCCCGCCGGATCAGGTAGCGCGCAACGTCCAGCCCGCGGGCCCAGACGGGGACCGGGTGCACCTCGGCATTGCTCAAGAGCAGCTCAAGCAGGTCGTAGATGCGCCCGCGCTCCATGCTGAGCGCGCCCCGCATGTAGCTCTCGCCCAAGGCCAGCTGCGGATCGAGAACCAAATGCCACTCGACGCGGCGCTCCCTGACGCGCGCGACGACGGGCGGCCCGGCTCCGTCGCCATACCGATGCGACAAGCCGTTGGCATCGATGAAGGTCAGATCGCCGCGTCGGACGATGCGGCGCAACATGACATCGAGCAAAATCAACATGACGCACGCTGCCGCGTATGCGGTCCTCGACCGTTCCTCCCTTCGGCCTCAAGGTCCTTTTCGTCTTTTTCCGCATTATACGAAAGTCGTGCACAATGTCACCGCCAAGCTTACCCTTGGCGGTCAGTTCGCAGCACAACTCGTAACGCTCCTCCTGCCGCGTGCCCCGACGGCGGCAACGGTGAGCGCGGCTACTCAACCGCGCCTGGCTCCTTGGGTTCCTCGCTGCGCTGATTTGCCAAGGCTTCTTCCTCGAACAGCGCCTCGGCGTTGAAGGTCTCGATCTCGACCGTCTCCTCCTTGATGACGGTCACGTCTTCACCGCGCGCCTGCCGCTCCGCCTCGTCCACCGAGCGGGCAACATTGAGCGCGATCTGAACGATCACCTCGGGGTGCAGGGCGACGCGGGTCTGATGCAGGCCGAGCGTCTTGATCGGACGATCTAAGACAATCTGGCGGCGGTCGATGGTAAAGCCACCGGCCGTTACCACTTCGGCGATGTCGCGCGTGGTCACCGACCCATAGAGCTGACCGGTGTCGCCGGCCTGACGGATGGCAAGGAAATTCTGGCCGGCGAGCTTGCTCGCCACCGCCTCGGCCTCCTTCTTGAGCTCAAGGTCGCGCGCTTCGAGTTGACCCCGGTCCTTTTCGAACCGTGCCAGGTTCTCCTGCGTCGCGCGCAAGGCCTTCTTCTGCGGCAGCAGAAAGTTGCGGGCATACCCGTCCTTGACAGTGACGACATCGCCCATCTGGCCGAGCCGGCCGATGCGCTCAAGAAGAATGACCTGCATGCTGTTCTCTCCAGTTCTTGCGTGTGCGTTGCCAGGTTGCGGTTCACGTTGATGGTGGCGGCGCACCGAGCCGCCGTTTGAGATTGATGAGGGGCTCGAGCAGGCCGGCCAGCGTCAGCGCCAGGGCGGCGTAGGGACCGAGCAGTAGCAGGGCGCCGTAGACCAGCCACAGCAGCCAGGGAGCCCGTCCGCGGGCGATGAAGTGCATGAGGGCGAGGCCGGCAATCACGTACGCCACCAGCAGGGCGCCGCTGAAGCTGGTGCCGACGATCCCGATGACGCCCGGCGCAAAGGACGCCGCAAAGGCGGCAACGGCGAGGAGGGGGAAGGCCGTCGGGTAGGCCAGCGAGGCCAGATCGGGCCATTCGCGCCCGAGCCGGTCCGAGGCGCGGGCAATGCGACCGGCGAGGTAGAGATTGATGGCGAAAATGATCAGCCAATAGGCGGACAACGCCGCCGGCAGGACGCTGAGCAAGAACTCGGTCAAGCTTTCGACCTGGGCCTCGCTCAGGGGCGGCATGTTGAGGTCGCTCGCGGTCCGCGCCGAAAAGCGCCGGAAATACTCGCCCATCGGCTCGCGCAGCACCTCATAGCTGCCGCCGAGCAGGGGCAGCACCAGGATCGGCAGCGCGCCGCCGTAGACGGACATGGCCGCGAGCAGGCGACCGGGCGGATACCACTGGATGGTCCCCGTGCCGGCGGGGTCGGAGCGATTGAGATAGGCAAGGTAGGCCGACAGCGCCGACGGTCCGCCCAGGACCAAAAAGTAGCCGACCGCAAACGGCAGGCTGGCAATCAGCAGCATCGCCGCGGCGGCGGCGACCCCGCCGATCAACGCCGGCAGCCAGCCCCAACCGAAGCCGGCGATCAGCGAGGGCAGCGGCGTCAGCAGCAGCAAAAACGAGCTTAGGAACGGGGAGCCCCGCGTCGCCGAATAGAACAGGAGCGCGGAGGCAAGGCCCGAGCCAACACCTGTCAGCAATCCGATCGGCATTGTAACAGCTGTCCCGCCGCAGCGGTTAGAGACGGCGCAAGCGTCCCAACCATTGGCCAACTTTGGGCGTGCCGGGGCGACCCGGCACCCCGCTACTTGATCAGGTAAGGCAACAGTCCGATGAAGCGGGCGCGCTTGATGGCTTTGGCCAGCTCGCGCTGCTTCTTGGCCGACACCGCCGTGATGCGGCTCGGCACGATCTTGCCCCGCTCGGAGACGTAGCGGCCGAGCAGGCGCATGTCCTTGTAGTCGATCTTGGGCGCGTTATCCCCCGAGAAGGGGCAGGTTTTACGCCGCCGGTGAAACGGGCGCCGGGCGGGAATAGTGGTGACTTCGCTCATGCTTGTGGCTCCTCAGTCGGGGTCGCGATTTCGGCCTCATCGCGGGGCGGCGGGCGCGGGCCACGCGGTCGCTCCCCATCGCCGCCCTCGCGCCGGAAGCCGCCACCACCACCACCACCCCGAAAGCCGCCCCGAAAGCCGCCACGGTCGCCGCCGCGGAAGCCGCCCCGATCGCCCCGGAAACCGCCGCGATCGCCGTCGCGGCGATCGTCGCGATCGCTCTTGCGCATCTGGATGGAGGGTTCGGTCTCGTGCTCGCTGACGCGCACGGTGATAAAGCGAATGACGTCGGTCGACAGCCCCATGCGCCGTTCCATTTCGGCGACAGCCGCGGGCGGCGCATTGATGTTCAGCAGCGAATAGTGCGCCTTACGGTTCTTCTTGATCTTGAAGGCGATGGTTTTGAGGCCCCAGTACTCGGTCTTGCCGACCTTGCCCCCGCCATCCTCGATGACCTGGGTATATTCTTTCGTCAGCGCTTCGACTTGCGTCTGCGAAATGTCCTGGCGCGTCAGGAACACGTGTTCATAAAGCGGCATGGCTAGCCCTTCCGTTGCCTTTTTTCCGTGTCCCCCTCCGGCGCATAGCCCCTTTTAGGCCGGCACGCCGGGACGGCGCGGGAAGGCCCAAAGGACCCGAAAGAGCGAAGACACAGGGAGGCGGGCCAAGGCCCTGCCGTCTGGCGACGGCCTCCCCTTCAGCCTCCGACCGGAGCGGGGTGCGGCGCCGTTATAGCGCAATTTGCGTTCGCGGCAAGGGCGGGCACGCGGGCGAGCTTGACAGCGGGCAATCTTGACGCGGGGTTGGGAGTGTGGTGAAGCCGCCCCGACAGCAGCGACCTTTCAACGTGCATGGCAATTGCGTTCCTATTCCCCGGACAGGGCAGTCAAGTCGTCGGCATGGGTGCCGAGCTGGCCAAGACCTATGCGTCGGCCCGCGCCGTCTTTGCCGAGGTCGACGCCGCGCTCGACCAAAAGCTCTCCGAACTGATGTTTGCGGGGCCGCTTGAGGAACTGACGCTAACGGAAAATGCCCAGCCCGCCCTGATGGCGGCCTCGCTCGCCGTGCTGCGCGTGCTCGAGGCCGAAAAGGGGTTCCGCCTTGCCGATCGGGTCAAGTTCGTTGCCGGCCACTCGTTGGGGGAATACTCGGCCCTGGCCGCCGCCGGGGCGCTGAGCCTGGCCGACGCCGCCCGACTTTTGAAGGTGCGCGGCAAGGCTATGCAGGCCGCCGTCCCGGTGGGGCAGGGGGCGATGGCGGCGCTGTTGGGGGTCGGCAAGGACGTGGCCGAGAAGCTCGCCGCCGAGGCGGCTCAAGGCGAGATTTGCCAGCTCGCCAACGACAATGAACCAACCCAAGCCGTGATCTCGGGCAGCAAGGCTGCGATCGAGCGGGCGGGCAGCCTCGCCAAGGCGCATGGCGTGCGCCGCTTCCTGCCCTTGAACGTCAGCGCCCCCTTCCATTGTGCTTTGATGCAACCGGCAGCCGATGCCATGGCGCAAGCGCTGGCCGGGGTCGACATCAAGCGGCCGCTGGTGCCGCTGGTGGCCAACGTGCTGGCGGCCCCAATTAGCGATCCGGCGGACATCAAGGCGCGCCTGGTGGAGCAGGTCACCGCCACGGTGCGCTGGCGTGAAAGCGTTGCCAGCATGGCGGCGGACGGCGTCGGCGACGTCTATGAGATCGGCGCCGGCAAAGTGCTCTCGGGCCTCGCCAAGCGGATTGCTCCCAGCCTCAACGCCCAATCGATCGGCACCCCGCCGGAGATCGAGGCGGCGCTGCCGGCCCTGCTGAAATAGGAAACTTTCATGTTCAAACTGGTGGACAAAACGGCGCTGATCACGGGTGCGACGGGCGGCATCGGCGGCGCCATCGCCAGGGCCCTGCACACGCAGGGCGCAACGGTGGCCATCTCCGGGCGCCAGGTCGATCGGCTCGAAGCGCTCGCCACCGAGCTCGGCAGCCGCGTGGTGGTCTGTCCCTGCGACCTTGGCCGCAGGGAAGAGGTCGCCAAGCTCATCGATGCGGCGATTGCCAAGCTCGGCCGGCTCGATATCTTGGTTAACAACGCCGGCCTCACCAAAGACAACCTGTTCATGGTTATGAAGGACGAGCAATGGGACGAGGTGATCGCCGTCAACCTGACCTCCACCTTCATGCTGATGCGGGCGGCCGCACGGGCCATGATGCGCGCCAAGACCGGCTATGGGCGCATCATCAACATTTCCTCCGTCAGCGGCATCATCGGCAACCCCGGCCAGGGGAACTACGCCGCCGCCAAGGCCGGCATGATCGGGATGTCGAAATCGCTGGCGCGCGAGGTAGCCTCGCGCGGAATTACGGTCAATTGCATTGCCCCGGGCTTCATCAAGACCCCCATGACCGACGCCCTCAACGAGAAGCAGACCGCCGCCATTAAGGAAGCCATCCCGACCCAGAAGTTCGGCACCCCGGACGACGTGGCCGCCGCCGCCGTCTATCTTGCCTCCCTCGAGGCCGGCTACATAACCGGCGAGACCCTCAACGTGAACGGCGGGTTGGTCATGGTTTGACGGCGATTTTGCCGGCGATTATTGACCCTGGGATGCGCCCGAGGAATGCTGGTCAAGGTCAATGAAGTGTGTTAACGAGCCCGCTGATTTAGGCGTTCAACCCAGGAAATGTCTGCGGTCGGGCCGCGAATCTGCTCGAGCCATGGCGCAGTTTCGGGCGTGGGCTTGACCAGGCCCGGTTTTTGGCACACGGCAACAGCGTGGATCAGCGAAGAGCCAAGGGATAGAGCAATGAGCGACGTCGCAGCGCGCGTGAAGAAGATCGTGGTGGAGCACCTCGGGGTCGAGGCCGACAAGGTCACCGACAGCGCGAGCTTTATTGATGATCTGGGTGCCGACAGCCTCGATACGGTCGAGCTGGTGATGGCCTTCGAGGAGGAATTCGGCTGCGAGATTCCCGATGACGCCGCCGAGCAGATCCAAACCGTCGGCGATGCCGTGAAATTCCTTGAGAAGCACGCGAGCGCGGCCTAGCTTTGCTTTCAGGTCGCGGACGCTCAGTATTGCTTTGAGCACGGCTCGCGCCACGACCAACGAGCCCTCGCCAAATTCCGACGATGTCCAACTTGCGAATGCCCCGCCGCGTCGTCATCACCGGGCTTGGCCTGGTGACGCCGCTTGGCTGTGGCGTCGAGGCGAGTTGGCGGCGCCTGATTGCGGGCGAGAGCGGCGCGCGCAGGGTCGAGGAGTTCGACGTCAGCGACCTCAGCTGCCAGGTGGCGTGTTTCATTCCGCGCGGCCCCCTGTCAGAGGACAAATTCGATCCCGACGACTGGATGGAGCCAAAAGAGCAACGCAAGGTCGACGACTTTATCATCTATGGCATGGCCGCCGCCACCCAAGCGCTCAACGATGCGCGCTGGCGCGCCGATAGCGCCCATAAGCAGGAACGCACCGGCGTCCTGATCGGGGCCGGCATCGGCGGCCTCAACGGCATCGCCGAGACCTCCATTCTCCTCAAGGAGAAGGGGCCGCGGCGCGTCAGTCCCTTCTTTATTCCAGGGCGCCTCATCAATTTGGCCTCGGGCTACGTGTCGATCAAACATGGCCTCAAGGGGCCCAACCATGCCGTGGTCACGGCCTGCTCGACCGGCGCGCATGCCATCGGCGATGCCGCTCGGATGATCGCCCTCGATGATGCCGACGTCATGGTCGCGGGCGGCGCCGAGAGCCCGATCTGCCGGTTAGCAATCGCCGGCTTCGCCGCCTGCCGAGCACTGTGCACAACCTTCAACGATCAGCCGCAGAAGGCCTCGCGTCCCTACGACAAAGATCGCGACGGCTTCGTCATGGGCGAGGGCGCCGGTATCGTCGTGCTGGAAGAACTCGAGCACGCCAAGGCGCGGGGCGCGCGCATCTATGCCGAAGTTATCGGCTACGGTTTGTCGGGCGACGCCTACCACATTACGGCGCCGGCAGAGGACGGCGATGGCGCCTACCGCTCGATGCGGATGGCGCTGGAGCGCGCCGGCATCGGCCCAAGCGACGTGCAGTACATCAACGCGCACGGCACCTCGACCATGGGAGACGAGATCGAACTCGCCGCCGTCGAGCGCCTCTTTGGCAACGCGGCGAGCACGCTCGCCATGTCGTCCACCAAGTCGGCGATCGGTCACCTCTTGGGTGCCGCCGGCGCGGTCGAGGCGATCTTCTCGGTCCTGGCGATCCGCGACAATGTCGCCCCGCCCACGCTCAATCTCGATCACCCCTCGGTGGACACGCCGGTCAACCTCGTGCCGCACAAGGCGCAACGGCGCCGGATCGATACGGCTCTTTCGAATTCCTTCGGCTTCGGCGGCACCAACGCCTCCCTCGTGCTGCGCCGGTTCGAGGCCTAAGGCGTGGGCTGGCGCTCCCCGTTTTGGTGTCCCCCACGGCGCCGCTAACCTTCGCTTAACCCTGTGGCCTCACCTTGCCGCCTGGCCACGGCGTGGCGTCCCTTCGGCGCGCCACGCGTTTGCCCTGTCCTTGCACCCCACGCGCGCGAGGCGCACAAATGGCCCTAACCTTGCCGTGACGTCCGCGCTTGCCAAGCAATCCTGCTTTCGCCACATTTGCTGCTAGGTTCGAGTGCCGAGTGCGGGCGCGTCGCAAGCTCTTGGAAAGGCGGCGCATCTGACGGGGAGCGTGAGCCATGAGAAACCGCCAGCCGGCGGACCGACACGCAGACCCAAAAACTGCCCGCACGCGCGGATCGCTGGCGCGCAGTCCCGCCGAGCGGCTGGAACCAACGCGTCCGCCGGCGCGGGTCAACCGCAAAGTGCGCCTGGACGAGGAGCGCAAGCCCCGACCGGTGCTGGCCTTCATGAACGGGCTATTGACCGTTGCCCTCTTCGGCATGCTGCTGCTCGGGGCGCTCGCCTACTACTTCGACGCGCAAATGGACGCGCCGGGGCCCCTCGAAAAGCCGAAAGTGGTCGTCATCCCCAAGCTCGAGGGCTCGCTGGAGATCGCCGCGCGCCTGGAGCGCGAGGGTGCGGTCAAAGACCGGCGCCTGTTCACCGCCGGCTACCGCTGGCTGCAGTTGCTGGCCTGGCTTGAAGGGGACAAGGCTCTGCAACTCAAGGCCGGCGACTATGAGGTGCGCGCGGGCGCCAGCGTGCGCGAACTGGTCGACCTCATCTGCGAGGGCAAAACGGTGTCCTACAAGGTCACCGTGCCGGAAGGTCTGACCAGCCAGCAGATCGTCGATCGCCTGCAGGCCGACCCCAATCTCAGCGGCGACATCACCGCGACGCCGACCGAGGGCAGCCTGCTGCCGGAAACCTTCGTGACGCAGCGCGGCGCCGCGCGGCAAAGCGTGCTCGACAGCATGGCCGCCGAGTCGCGCAAGCTGGTGGAGCGGCTGTGGGCGCAGCGCAAAAAGGATTTGCCGGTCAAGACCTGGGAAGAGGCCGTGATTTTGGCCTCGATCGTGGAAAAGGAGACCGGCCGCAACGATGAGCGCGATCGGGTGGCGGCGGTGTTCATCAACCGGCTGCGCCAGAACATGCGGTTGCAGTCTGATCCGACCATCCTCTACGGGCTATTCGGCGGCAAGGTGGTGTGGGGGCGCCCGATCCAACGCACCGAGATCGGCCAGAAGACCGCCCACAACACCTACCAAATCGACGGCTTGCCACCGACGCCGATCTGCAACCCGGGACGGCACTCGATCGAGGCTGTGCTGCAGCCGCGCGAGTCGCGCGAGCTTTATTTCGTGGCCGACGGCAGCGGCGGCCACGCCTTCGCCGCGACGCTCAAGGATCACAACGCCAACGTGCAGAAATGGCGTTTGGTGGAAAAGGACCTCAAAATCAAGACGGCAGTAGAGCCGCCGCCGGAGGAGGCCACCGCCAAAGGGCGGCCCGGGCTCAAGCAGCGGGCGCTCGCGCGCACCAAACCGGAGGCGAAGCCGGAGGCCGGGGCCGAAAAGACCCCCGCCAGCGGCAGCGCAGCGGCTGCCGACCCGACGCCTGCCGACCCCAAGCGGCGCTAGGCTCAGTTGGGCCCGTCCTTGTTGCGGCGCCTCTCTACGGCTAAAGTTTGCACCATCGAGTCGCTGGCTCTTTCGAAGGCCCCGGCACCGTCGCAATGAGCCTCAAAAGCATGACCGGATTCGCCAGTCGGGACGGGGTCGCCGGACCAGCCGCTTGGCACTGGGAATTGCGCTCGGTCAATAGCCGCGGGCTCGACATCCGGCTGCGTCTGCCGCCCGGCTTTGAGGCGCTTGAGCCGCGCATCCGCGCGGCCATCTCCCAGCACCTGGCGCGGGGCAGCGTGGCGGTCAACCTGAGCGCAAAGCGCATAGACGGGGGCAGCGAGATCAGGCTCAACGCCACGGCGCTCAGCCAAGTGCTGGGCGCGCTTGAGGCTTTGAAAAGCATGGTCGACGTGGCGCCGCCGCGGGCGGAGGCCCTGCTCGGCATCAAGGGCGTGCTGGAGTTGGTCGAGCCGGAGGAAAGCGAGCAAGAGGCCGCCGCGCGCACCGCCGCCATGTTGGCCGATCTGGAGCATGCGCTCGGCGACTTGGTTGCCGTGCGCACCGCCGAGGGACGCCGGCTCGAACAGATCGTGCTTGACCAGCTTCTCGTCATCGAACGGCTGAGGCAACGCATTGCCGGGCTGCCGGCGCGCTCCATCGAGGCGGTACGCGCCCGCCTGAAGGAGCAGGTCGGCCGCCTGCTCGAGAGCA
The DNA here is from genome assembly GCA_035573335.1 of Hyphomicrobiaceae bacterium. Taxonomy (GTDB): domain Bacteria; phylum Pseudomonadota; class Alphaproteobacteria; order Rhizobiales; family Hyphomicrobiaceae; genus AWTP1-13. The sequence continues at coordinate 9,880 of DATMZT010000125.1, forward strand.
ATACCAATTTCGACGAAACGCGCCTTTATCAGGAAGCGGCGCTGTTGGCGACGCGCGCCGATGTGGAGGAGGAGCTGCAGCGCATCGGCAGCCACGTCACCGCCGCCCGCGAACTCGTGGCCGCAGAAGCGCCGGCCGGACGCAGGCTCGATTTTCTGGCCCAGGAGCTCAACCGCGAGGCCAATACGCTCTGCTCCAAAGCCAATGACGAAGAGACGACGCGCGCCGGTCTGGATCTGAAGGCGGTGATCGATCAAATGCGAGAGCAGGTGCAAAACGTTGAGTGAGACCAGCCCACAGTCGGGGCAGCTGCGGATCGAAAGGCGGGGCCTGTTGCTGGTACTCTCCTCGCCTTCCGGGGCAGGCAAAACGACGCTTGCCGGGCGCCTGACCCAGGCCGATCCGTCCCTCAGCGTGTCGGTATCGGTGACCACCCGCGCCCCCCGCCAGGGCGAGGTCGACGGCAAGGACTACATCTTCATCGATCGGCAGGACTTCGAGCGCCGCAAACAAGCGGGCGACCTGATCGAGTGGGCGGAAGTACATGGCAATTTCTACGCCACCCCGCGGGCCCCGGTATTGCGTGCGCTCGCCCACGGGCGCGACATGCTGTTCGACATCGATTGGCAGGGCGCCCGCCAGCTCAAGGCCGAGACCAGCGCCGATATGGTGGGCGTGTTCATTCTACCGCCGGACGCGGCCACCTTGGAGCGTCGGCTAAAGACGCGGGCCCAGGACAGCGAGGCGGTGGTCAGCCGGCGCCTGGCCGCGGCTGCAAGCGAGATCGCCCATTGGCGCGACTACGACTACGTCATCGTCAATGCCGATCTCGAGGCGAGCCTTGCGGGCCTACGGGGGATCCTGGCGGCGGAGCGCTTGAAGCGCGTCCGGCAGATCGGGCTTGAGCGCCTCGTTGCCGGCCTGCTCAGCGACCTTTGAGCGGCCGGCCCGTCGGCCAACGTTCGAGCACATAGGCGAGCCTGGCGAACTCGGCAACGCCGAGCACCTCTCCGCGCAAGGTCGGATCGATCGCGGCGGCCGCGAGCAGGGCCTCGGTGTCGGGGACGAGCGGTTTCAGGCTCTGGCGCAGCATCTTGCGGCGTTGGCCGAAAGCGGCGGCCGTGACGCGACCCAAACACTTGACGCTGCAGGCCGGCTGCGGCCGCTCGATCGGTTGGAATTCGACGAGCGCGGAAGCAACCGTGGGCGGCGGGGTGAAGGCCTCGGGCTTGATCGTGAATAGCAAGCGCGCGCGGCAGCGCCATTGGGCGATCACGGCCAGCCGTCCATAGGCCTTGGTGGCGGGCCTTGCCGTGATGCGCTGGGCGACCTCCTTCTGGAACATCAGTACCATGCGCTGATACCACGGCGGCCAGGGCTCGCTCTCGAGCCAGGCGATCAGCAACAGCGTTGCCACATTGTAGGGCAGATTGGCAGCAATCAGCGGTCGGCTGGGCGCCAGGTCGGCTGCGAGCTGCGCCCAGTCCGTCTTGAGCGCATCCGCGAACCTCACCTTGAGGCGATCGGGGTAACGCTCGGCGATGGCGGCCAGCGCCGGGCGACAGCGCTCGTCCGTTTCAATGGCTAGGACGCGGCCGGCCCCCTCCAGCAGCAGCGCGCGTGTGAGGCCGCCCGGGCCCGGGCCGATCTCGACCACTGTGCGGCCGCTGAGCTCGCCGGCGGCGCGGGCAATGCGGCGCGTGAGGTTGAGATCAAGGATGAAGTTTTGACCGAGGCTCTTGCGCGCGGAGAGCGCTAGCGAGCGGATCACCTCACCCAGGGGTGGCAGGCCATCGGGGGTCGCGGTCAAATTGTGCGTCATCGGCGCGCAGCGCCGGAGGCACGCGCACGGCGATGGCCGACTTCGGCGGCGAGCCGAAGGGCGGCGATGAAGCTGCCGGGGCGCGCCTTGCCGGTGCCGGCGATGGCAAAGGCCGTGCCATGGTCGGGCGAGGTGCGCACGAACGGCAGCCCCAGGGTGATATTGACGCCGCGCTCGAAGGCGAGCGTTTTCAGCGGGATCAAGGCCTGGTCGTGATACATGGCGACGACGGCGTCGTAGCCGCGCCGGGCCTCGGCGTGAAACAGGGTGTCGGCAGCATAGGGGCCCGAGACCGCCAGCCCCGAGGCCGCCAGCGCGGCGACGATCGGTCGAATGAGCCTCACCTCCTCCACACCGATCAGGCCGTCTTCCCCGGCATGCGGATTGAGCCCCGTCACGGCGATGCGCGGCGCGCCAATTCCAAAGTCCCGCGTCAGCGCGGCGGCGGTGATGGTGATGGTCTCGCTGAGGAGTTCGGCGCTGAGCAAAGGTGCAACCGACGTCAGCGGTACGTGCACGGTCGCTGGTCCAACTTTGAGCTCTTCGGCCGCCAGCATCATGACCGGCCGCGGTCGCGGCCCCCCGGCATGACGTTCGGCAAGGCGCGCTAGGTATTCGGTATGTCCCGGGTAGGCGAGTTCGGCGAAGTTGAGCGCGCTCTTGGTAATCGGGTTCGTCACCATGCCCAACGCACGTCGCTCCAGCACGGCGACCGTCGCCTCCTCGATGGCGGCAACGATCATGGCTTTGTCGCCGCCCACGCCAGCGCCGCGCACCGGCAGCACCGGCAGGGCCTCCGCGAACGTCGCCCGCCCCGCCTCGAAGTCGGCAACGCTCTCAATCGGGACGGCGAGGGAAAGCCGCACGGCCCGGTCGGCGAGCACGTCCGGATCGCCCACGACGACGAACGGCGGCAGCTGCAGGGAGGCCCGCTGCAACCAACTTGCAAGCGTAATATCTGGCCCGATCCCCGCTGGGTCGCCGATGGTCACGGCGAGCGGCGGATAGCCTCCAGGCGCCAGTGTCGGCGCCCGCCCCGGATCCCGCGCCCCCCCCGCCTCATCTGAATTCGATGTGGGCATCCTGTCTGATATCGCGCAAGTGGCGCTTGGCGAGCATTTCGAATTCCTTGGCCCGCAGGTCCTCTTGCACCTTTTCGCGCTGCTTTTCGTCACCCTTGACCGTTCGCCGCGCACAGACGGCCATAAGGTCGATGGCCCCCGGCACGGCGCTCGGTGGCAGCATATCGCCATCCTTGGCGCTGAGCAGCAGCGATCGTGTTGGTTCGCTGATGCTGCTCGGTTTGATGAACTTCATATCCTCGAATTTGAGACCGGGCGCATCCTTGGCAAGGCCCGCCATGGTTTTGCAGCCGCCGAACTTGCGCCGCAACGCCTCCGCTTCGGCAAACCGTTTCGCCATGCCGGCCTGGTCGGAGGCCGTCGGCATCGACAGGGTGATCTTCTGCACGTGCAACTCGACACCGTCGTCGCCAGCCTCCCCGCCGGAGGCCGATACGGCCCGGTCGATCTCGCGCTGGGTGACCGAGACGAGGGCCGAGAAACGACGGCGAATGACCTCCCGCCAGCCGATCATGGCCCGGAACCGCTCCTTCAGCGTGGTGGCGTCGACGCCCAGCCCCTTCAAATGCTGGACGAACTGCTCCTCCGTCATTTTGTTGTTGTCGGCGAGCCCTTTCAAGACGCGCCGCACTTCATCGTCGCTGACCTCGATGCCGTTCTTTTTCGCCTCCTGCAGCTTGAGGCGTTCCTCGATCAACTCCTCCTGCGCGCCCTTGCGCATCTGCGGCACCAACCCTGAGCGGGCGCCCTCGATCGCTTGCCGCTCGAGGTTCATGCTGAACTGCTTCTTTTTTTCGTCAAAGATGGCCCTGAGCTGGTCGGGCGACTTGCCTTTGTTGCTGTCGACCACCCCCTGCATGATGGTGCGCAGCTGCTGATTGGTGCTTTCTAGCTCGGCGAGACGCTTGAAGTTCTCTTTCACCTTGTCGCCGATATTGGCGCTGAGCGACAGGAAGCGCGCGCGCTGCTCGATCTCGTAGGCGGTCACCGGCTCGTCGTTGACCAGCGCAACGATGCTTTGGCTTCCAGCCTTGCTGGAGCTTTGGCCGCTCTGCTTTTCCACCGCCGCCGTCTGCGCCTTGCCCGTCTGCGCCTTGCTCGTTTGCGCGGCCGGCACGCCGGGCAGGCTTGTCATGGCCAGCACGGAAGCCAGCAGGACGCCGGCAAGCGATTGACGAGGAACGAGCTGATGCATGTCAAATAGGCTACCAGCCTTTGAAACGAGCGCGATTCGACCGTCCATCCTAGCGCCGCGCCCGCGGCGGCGGTGCCTCTTTATCCACAGACAACCGTGGCGTGGGCAAGGCAGCGGCAGGCTGCGGTTCGCTGCCGCCGGAGCCTGGGGCACCGGGGCGCCTCCTATTGCGGACCTTGGTTGCTGTCGCCAAAGACGTGGCTCAAGACGTCGGTCTTGTAGTTGAACTCGCCCAGATGCTTGAGCTCGAAGCGCAGCATCAGCGTGCGGTCGGGCCTCAGGTCGAGCGGTACGTTTTCGACGAAAGTCTCCGTGTAGCTTGCCGTCAGCACGAAGCACTCGTCGGCATACTTGAGCTGGAACTGGTCCTGGATCCGTTGCTGGGCGTCGATGTCATAGCGCATGGAGGCGCCGACGCTCCAATTGTTGGTAATCTTGAGGCCCAGGAAGGGCATCACGTCCTGCTGCGTATCTTGCACCCCCGTGATCGGATCGAAGCGGGAGAGCGTGTAGGCCACCGACGCCACGACCGGCCCATAGTTGGCGTTAACCAACAGGTCCTGGCGGTTGAGCGACCAGTCCCGCTCGTCGAAGCGGCTCTGGGAGACGACATTGAAGCCGGCGAACGGCGACAGGTAGAGACCGGCCACGTACTCGGAGCGATTGGTCTCAAGGCCGCTCTTTGGGTTGAAATTGAAGTTGGTGCACCCCGGCGTCGCGCAGCTCGACGGGTCGAAGCCCGGATTGGCGTAGGGGTTCTCGCCGCCCAATTGATAGCTCTGGCCAAACACGACACGGGCGTTGAAGCCGCTATTGGCCTGGAAGGTGTACTGCAGCCCGACGTTGGCGCGTGTGCCGGTCTCGAACCGATCGTAGCCCGAGAACTTGTCGACATCGAACAGCAGCGTGTCGTCGAACACCAGGCTCTTGGCGTCCTCGTCGGGGAGGAAGAACTGAGAGACTTTGTTTTGCCGCACGATAATCTGCGCCGTCGGCGCGATCACGTGGGAGGCATCCGCCGTGTGCGTCACGAACGGGTAAGAATAGAGCACGCCAGCGGCGGCCAAGCCTCGCAGCGCCGTATCGCTCGGGATCGGCGTCGGCGTCGTCGTCGCCGGACTAAGGGCATCAGAATAGCTGTAGACGTCGCCGCGGGCGTTGACGAAGGGCGTCCAGACCTGCCCGATGGGGTCGATCATCTTGCGGCGCCAGTTCGCCTCGACGATGGCATGCGTGCTGTCGGTGCCACCATCGTTGCGCGACATGGAACGGGCATGGCCCGTGAAGCTCAACTCGCCCCCGAGCACGGGTTGGCCGACGATGTAGTTGTAGTCGATGACGGGATGCACGAGCGAATCGGCCTGCGCGGAATCGTCGAGCAGCAAGCCGCCGAAATGGTAGAGCCTGGCGCTCAGGTAATTGCGCTCGCTCATACCCTGCAGATAAATCGTGTTCACGCGGTCGGTCTGCAGGATGGGATCGAGCTTATAGAAGCGCCGGAAGGTCTCGTCGCTCTCGACCGTGATGTCCCAGCCGTAGCGCCACCACGAGGACAGCGAAAATTGTCCCTTGGTCTCCAGCGATCCGCGCCAACCTTGGTCCCCGTTGATGGTGGCCCCGGACTCATCGCGCCCCTGGTCGATGGCGGCGATCTTCACATTGTACTGGCCGTCGGCGAGCCGGTGCCGGAAATCACCCTGCCACAGTACGCCCTGCTTGGACCAATACTGGGGATGGAAGGTGAAATCGTAGTTGGGGGCGAGGGCGAAGTAGTAGGGCACCTCGACGCCGAAGCCGAGCGTTGAGGAGTTGCCATAGCTCGGCGCCAAAAAGCCGGACCGGCGCTTGACCGAAGGGTCAGGGTGCTGGAAGTAGGGCAGGTACAGAACGGGCACGCCGAACAACTCAAACTGAGCGTCCTGGTAGCTGATGGTGGCCTCACGCTGATCGTGCACGATGCGGGCGGCGCTGATGCACCACAGCGGCGGCGTGCCAGGATCGTTCTTACAGGGCGTGAATTTGCCGCGCTCATACTCGGTGATGTTGCCCTCGCGACGGCTGGCGCGGTCGGCGGCGATCCGAGTGTCGTCTTTGAGAACGACGCTTAAGGATTGCACAAAGGCGTCGCGGAAGTCGTCGAGCGCCTCGAACCGGTCCGCACGCGTGATGCTGCCATTGGGGTCCTTCAGCTGGGCGTTGCCCTCGGCGACGAGCTTGTTGACGCTCTGGTCGTAGATGACCCGTTCGGCGGTCAAAATGTAGTTGTTGTAGTAGATCTCGACGTTGCCCTGGGCGATGACGCGGCTCGACTTGCTGTCGTAGATGAGCTGGTCGGCCTGCAGGTAGAGGGGCTGGGCGCGATCGATCTTGGGGGCTGGGCCGAGAATGCCGCCCGGCTGGCGCGGGAACGCCTTGGGGAGCGGCGCCGAGGTCGGCTTGCTGGGATCTTGCGCCTGCGCGGCGGCGCTGACGATGAGGAGCGCCACGCCGAGGCAAACGGCGAGCGCACGCCCGAGCTCCAGCCGCCGTCGCCGACGACAAGAGACCCGCGCTTCGCCGCACCCTGCGTGCGGTATCGGCGCCCGACGCATCACTCAGCCATCCTCCTGGTGCAGCAACACCGTTAACGAGACCAGCAAAGCAATGGCAATGGGTACCCAGACCGCCGCCGTCGGCGACACCAAGCCGGCCATGCCAACCTGGCGCGATGCCTCTGCCAGCAGGAAGAACCCAATGCCCCCGACCATCCCCGTCACGACCATAGTCTGGATGCCACCCGAGCGGAATGACCGCAGGGACACAGTGGCAGCCAAAATGACCATTGTTATCAACAGCGCTGGACGGGCCACCAGGAGCGCGTACTGCATCTTGTAGCGATCGGCGGAAAGTCCCGTCTTTTCAGCAATTTGGATCAAATCCGGCAGCTGCCAAAAGGAGACAGAAATTTCCGAACCCAAGGCGTCGCCCACACGCTCGCGCGTGAGGTGGGTTGAGAGCGTGAAGGTGTCGAAGGTCTCCGGCTCCCGGTCCGCGCGCGAGACCAGGGCCTTGCTCAGTTCCCAGTAGCCGTCGTTGAGGCTGGCGCGCTCGGCATCGATGCGCTCGGAAAAGGCGCCCTTGGCGTCGAACTGAAAGACGGTCACGCCGGCCAACGCCAAGCCCTGGTTGGCGATCGCCTGAGCGGTCATCACGGACTGGCCGTCGGCCCCGTCTTGCCGCAGCCAACCCGCCTCGCCCGAGGCCGCCAACAGGCCGGCTTCGCGGCCAAAGGCTTCGGCCACCAGGCGCTCGGCCTCCGAGCGGGCGGTTGCCGCCAAGGGATTGTAAATAGTGACCGCTACAACTCCTAAGACACCCGCAATGGTGATGCCCGGGCGCAGGAACTGCCACACGGACATGCCGCCGGCGCGCATGACCGTCAGCTCCGATTTCCGGTTGAGCGTCAAAAGGGCAACTATGCTGCCCACCATGACCGCGAAGGACAGCAAGATCTCAGAAAACGCGGGCAGGCGCAGCAGGGCCATCCAAAAAAGGTTGGCGATCGACAGGTCGACGGCACGCCGCGACAGGCGCAGGAGCTCGATCATGTCGATCATGAAGATCAGGGCAGAACAGACGATGAAGGCCGCCGCAATCGACAGCAAAAACCGCTTGGCGACGTAGTAGCGAAGGGTGCGGGCGGCAAACATCGGGCGCGCCTTAGCTCCTGCCTCTCGAGGCCGCGGCGACGGCGCCGGGGCGGAGCCACATGACGACTTGGCCGGCGAGCGCGCGCCAGGGGCGCCTCAGGGCGGCCCCCAGGCGCGAGGGCCGGTGCGGATAAGCGTGCCATTGGATTGCCACGGCCGCCAGCAGCCCGGCGAGCATGGGGACCGCATACAGCAGGGGAATGGCGGAGGTGCGCACGGTGGCGGCATTGCTCGTGACAATACCGCCAATGCGGCACCCCACCGCCAGCGCGAAGGCCGCAACAGCGGCCTGATTGCGGTTCTGACGCGTGGTCTGGGCGTGGCCGAGCGCGGCCACCACCAGCAGCACGAAGGTAAAAGCGTAAAACGGGCTCGACAGGCGATCGTGCAACTCGGAGGCAAACCGCCCCGGTGCCTGACGGTAAAGGGCATCGTCGGGATCGGGCCAAATGAGGTCTGGCGTCGAGCGCTCGCGCGGACGCAGCTGGCCAGCTTGATCGACGCGCTGCTCGAGCTGGTTCAAGTCCACGGCATAGCGCTCGAAGGCGATGATCTGTGGGGTGGGGTCGTTCTCGAGCCGGCGCACAATGTGGCCCTTGTCCATCCTCAGATAGGCCATCTCGCCCTGTTTGATGATCAGCCCGCGCTCCGCCAGATAGGTGACGACCTGCTTGGGATCGCGCGCATCGTGCATCATCAACCCGAGCAGCTCGCCGCCGGGGCCGCGGTCGCGAATGTGCACCATCAGCTTGGGTTCGGGCGACGTGAAGCGCCACGGTTGGATCACCTGGGCCATGAGGTCGGTTCTGACCTGGGCGGCCATGTCGCGCAGCAATCGCTGGCTTGCCGGTCCCACCACATGATTGACGCTCGCCACCCCCAGCGAGACGAGGAGGGCCAGCAATCCGAGCGGCTTCAACAGGCCCCACACCGGCATGCCGCCGCTGGTCATGATGATGAGTTCGCTGTCGCCGCTGAGCCGTGTCAGCACGTAGATGGACGCAATCAAGAGCGCGATCGGGGCGATCACCGCCAGCATGCTGGGCAGCGCCAGCGTGGTCATGGCCAGGAAGCGCCACACGTCCTGGCCCTGGCTCGTCATCAATTCGAGCTGACGCAAGGCCACGCCAATCCAGGTGATCCCCGTCAGCGAGAGGAGGACCAGAAGCAGGGCGCCCGACGCTTGTCCAAACACATAGCGGCTGACAATCCGCATCCTCTCCCCCGGGGCGGCTTGGCCCCCTGTCGGCCCGCCCTCGTGCCCAAGGGCCTCGTTGCCGATCCAAGCTGAGGTGTCACACCATGGTGGCGGAAAGTGGGCCCCTCGCGGCCGCTTGCACCCACCTCGGCGGTGGCGGCGATGCCGACCGTCCGGCCTCTCGGCATCTCGTGGCCGATGCCCTGGGTCCATCCGACCCATGGCTTGACCCCATGGTTGGACCCCATGGTTGGACCCCATGGTTGGACCCATGTCTGAGCCACCGTCGCGGCCCATCCTTGGACGCGTGCTTGAGCCCGTGCTTGGGCGCGTCTTTGCGCCAGTGTCTGGCTCATGTCGGGCCATCTCTGGGCCCACCTCTTGGCCATGCCGAGACGATCTCGAAGACTGGTCTCGAAGACGGGGTCTCCAAGACTAATCCAGGGGTTGCGCCTGGAATGGGGAGCTTGATGCTTGGCTCGGCGCGCAAATGCGCTTGCCCCGATTGTCGCGAAAATGCCACACTGAGGTGCGCCAGTGTGGTTGTAGCGCGCCATAAGGGCACTGAGCGGGTGCAAAAGGGTCAGATTCTCAAAGGGTTTTGGGCGGTGCACGCCCGCGTACGCGCAGCGTTCAGTGGCGCGTGGCGCGGCTTTGCGGCGGCCGCCGGTCCGGTACGCCCCGCCGATACGGGCTCGCTCGATCCCCTGTTCGACGACCACGCGGCGCTCTTGCCCGGCACCGGCAGCGGCGCCTTTTGGACGGGCCTTTTGATCGTCAGCCTGTCGCTCATTTCCGGCCTTGCCACCTATCTGATTTTGACCGGCCTGACGCCGATCGTGCCGCGCAACGAGGTGGTGCTCGGCGTCCTCTTCATCAATCTCCTCTTGGTGGTGGCCATGGTGGTGGTCATCGCCGTGCAGATGGCGGGCCTGTGGCGGGCCTGGAAGAAACGGGTAGCGGGCGCCAGGCTGCACGCGCGCATTGTCGCCCTGTTCAGCGTCATCGCCGCGCTACCGGCGCTGCTGTTGGCGGTTGGCGCCACGACGACGTTTTCGCGCTCGCTCGACAACTGGTTCAATCGCCAGACCACCTCGATCGTGATGAGTTCGCTCGATGTTGCCCATGCCTATCTCGAGGAGCATGGGCAGGTGATCCGCACCGACATCGTCAATATGGCCAAGGATCTGGACGATGCGGCGCCGCAACTTGCCGGCGATCCCCGCAAATTCCGCGAGCTGGTGTTCGCGCAAGCCGGGCTGCGCGACCTGCCGGTGGCCTACGTCGTCGATGCCAAGGGCGCCGTCAAGGTGGCGGCGCTGGAGGATGAAAGGATCCCCTACATCCCGCCGCCCGAGCATCTGCTGCGCGCCGCCGAGGCGGGCCAGGTTCCACTCTTGATGCCAATCAATTCCTTTCGCGTCGCGGCAATCGCCAAGCTGCACAACTATCCCGATGCCTATCTTTACGTGGCCCGCGGCGTCAGTCGCAAGGTGGTCGGACACCTGCGCCGCACCGAGGCTGGCGTTGCCGAATACGAGCTGTTGCGCCAACGCAGCGGCGGCCTGAAATTGGCGCACGGGCTCATGTATTTCATGATCTCGCTGACCGCCTTGTTGGCGGCGATCTGGATCGGGCTGTGGTTTGCGGGCGGCTTCGTCGCCCCGATCCGGCGCCTGATCGGCGCCGCCCAGCAGGTCGCCATCGGCAACCTCAAGGTCGAGCTGCCGATCCGCCGAGGCGAAGGCGATCTGCGGCGCTTGTCGCAGAACTTCAATCACATGACGCAGCAACTCGAGCACCAGCGCAGCGAACTCGTCAGCGCCAACGCCCAGCTAACCGAGCACGGACGCTTTATCGAAGCGGTACTGTCGGGGGTCTCCGCCGGCGTCATAGGCCTCGATCAAAGCGGACGCATCACGCTTGCCAACCGCTCGGCGCAGAAGCTGCTGGGGCTGGAAGGATCAGAGCCGGTCGGCCGCGACCTCGGCGAGGCGGTACCGGCCTTCGCCAGCGTGCTGGCCGAGGCGCGCGATCATCACAAGAGCCGGCCGCAGCACGAGGTCACGCTCACGATCAATGGCGAGGAGCGCACCTTCTCGGTGCGCGTGCCGCGCGAACAGGAGGCCGCCGGCAGCGGGGGCTCCGTCATCACCTTCGACGATGTCACCGAGCTGGTTGCGGCTCAGCGCACCGCGGCCTGGGCCGACGTCGCGCGCCGCATCGCCCATGAGATCAAAAATCCCCTGACGCCGATCCAGCTTGCGGCCGAGCGCATCCGCCGCAAGTACGGCAAGACGATCACGGAGGATCGCGATGTCTTCGAGCGCTGCACCGAAACCATCATCCGTCAGGTCGGCGACGTTACCCGCATGGTCGATGAGTTTTCCGCCTTCGCACGCACGCCGAAACCGGAGATGCAGGACCACGATATTCGCGAACTGGTGCGCAGCGCCGTGCTCGACCGCCAGATGATGGGCACCGACGTGGCGTTCGAGACCAAGGTCGGCAGGGAGCCGATCATCGTCAGCTGCGACCGCAGGCTGATCTCGCAGGCCGTCGCCAATGTCGTGAAGAACGCGCAAGAAGCCATCCAGGCCTTCGCCGACGGACCCAACAAGGAGCCGGGCTGGACCGGTCGCATTGAAACCAACGTGCGCCGCAACGGCGACAAGGTGGACATCGAGGTCATCGACAACGGTGCGGGCCTTCCCAAGCACAATCGCAACCGGTTGCTCGAGCCCTACGTCACCACCAAAGGCAACAAGGGCACCGGGCTCGGCCTCGCCATCGTGCAAAAAAGCGTCGAGCAGCACGGCGGTACCCTCTCCTTGGAGGATGCCCCGGTTGGCCCCGGCCGGGCGCACGGCGCGCTGTTGCGCATCAGCCTGCCGCTGGGCAGCCCGCCTGCCGGCCAAACGTCCTCCCCACCCGAACGTGCCGCCGCATCCGGCAATGCATAATCTCCAACCAGGCAAGGAGTGTTAAATGGCTTCCGACATCCTGATCGTCGACGACGAGGCAGATATTCGCGAGAACATCGCCGGTCTGCTCGGGGACGAGGGGCA
>DATMZT010000126.1:0-2111 GCA_035573335.1 Hyphomicrobiaceae bacterium
CGGCAATCTCCTTTGTCGGCGCGGCCAATTTGAGCATGCCCGCGGGGGCCGAGAGCCCGCTGGTGCGTGGGCATGTTGCCCTGACAACACTCGGAGTGTGGCAGGCGGCCACCATCGCCCTCACGCTGTCGGCCAGCCTCCTGTTCGGCGGGCGGCTGGGCGACGTGCTGGCCCTCAAAGCCCCGGTGGCAGGCGCCTTCGTCTACCTGTCGGCGATCCTGGCGATGGTGGTCCTGCAGTTAATTGTGAGCGTTGTTCAGTATTTCCTGGTCTCGGGCGACATGTTCGCCGATCTGCGGCCCTTCGTCGACGTCGCCATCGGCCCGAACTGGGGCTTGGCCCTGCTGGTGGTCGGCATCGGCGCCCCGCTGTCGGAGGAATTGCTGTTTCGCGGCTTTCTGCTCTCGGCCCTGGCCAAAACCCGCCTCGGCTTTGCCGGTGCCGCCCTCATCAGTACGACGCTGTGGACGGCCTTGCACGCCGGCTACTCCTTGATCGGGATCGTCGAAGTCTTCACGATCGGGCTCTTCTTTTCGTGGATGCTATGGCGCACAGGCAGCCTGCGGGTGCCAATTTTTTGCCATGCGCTCTACAACTCCTTGATCGTGTGCATGCTCCGCTTCGTCGCCCTGCCGGGCGCGTCGATTGGCTAGCCCAGGAATCGCACTAAGGTAACGGGATGCAGGCCTATCTCGACCTCCTCCGCCGCGTGCGCACGCAAGGCGTTCGCAAGAGCGATCGCACCGGTACGGGAACGCTCAGCGTCTTCGGCCACCAGATGCGTTTCGACCTCAATGCCGGGTTCCCGCTGGTCAGCACCAAGAAGGTCCATCTCAAATCGGTGATCTACGAGTTGCTGTGGTTCCTGCGGGGCGACACCAACACGGCCTATCTCAACGCGCACGGGGTGAGTATTTGGGACGACTGGGCGGACGCAACCGGCAACCTGGGACCGGTCTACGGCGCCCAGTGGCGGTCTTGGGCCACCGGGGATGGCCGCGCGATCGATCAAATCGCCGAGGTCGCCCAGGCGCTCAAGCGCAATGCCGACAGCCGGCGCTTAATCGTCACGGCCTGGAACCCGGCCGATATCCCGCGCATGGCCTTGGCGCCCTGCCACTGCCTGTTCCAGTTTTACGTGGCCGACGGCCGCCTCTCGTGCCAGCTTTACCAGCGCTCCGCCGACGTCTTTCTGGGCGTGCCCTTCAACATTGCCAGCTATGCGCTTTTGACCATGATGATGGCGCAGGTGACGGGTCACACGCTGGGAGACTTCGTGCACAGCCTCGGCGATGCGCATCTTTACCTCAACCACCTCGAGCAGGCAGACCTGCAGCTCGCCCGCAAGCCGCGGCCCCTGCCCAAGATGCAGATCAATCCTGAGATCGGCTCGATCTTCGATTTCCGGTACGAGGACTTCCAGCTGACCGGCTACGACCCGCACCCGCACATTAGGGCCGAGGTGGCGGTGTGAACGAGGTGGTGCGCATCGCCTTTGTCGTGGCCGCCGCCGCCAATGGGGTGATCGGCCGTGACGGCCAACTGCCCTGGCGGCTGCCGTCCGACCTCAAGCGGTTTCGCGCGCTCACCCTCGGCAAGCCCGTCATCATGGGCCGCAAAACCTACGAGTCGATCGGCAAACCGCTGGACCGGCGCGACAACATCGTCCTGTCGCGGCAGCCCGCCTTCCATCCCCCCGGCGTCGCGGTCGTCGCGACGATCGAGGACGCCATTCAATTGGGCCGGCGGCTCGCGGCCCAAACAGGGGTCGATGAGATGGCCATCATCGGCGGCGCCGAGGTCTTCCGCGCCGCCCTGCCGCTGACCGAGCGCATCTATCTGACCTTGGTCAAGGGCACCCCAGTAGGCGAAACTCGGCTGCCTAAATTCGATCCCGAGACGTGGCAGGAAACAGCGCGCGAGGCGATGGCAAAAGGGCCCCATGACCAATATTGCGCCGATTTCATCGTGCTGGATCGTAAGAAAAGTTAATCTTGCTGGCCGTTGGCTCTAGCAGCCCGGAAACCCCATATGGCACAAGGCGCGGGCCTGATTTGCGCGCGGTAGGAGTGTGCCCTATAAGCGACCAGCACGCGGATTTCCTTGCAACA
>DATMZT010000127.1:0-4433 GCA_035573335.1 Hyphomicrobiaceae bacterium
ATGGTGCAGGCACAAAAGCGCCACGGCATGCGTCCGGCCCACATCCATTTCCTGATCGGCGCACCGGGCTATCGCGAATTGACCACGGCGCTCTACATCGCCGGCGATGAGCACCTGGACGATGACGTGGTGTTTGGCGCATCGGGCGACCTGGTGGCTGAGATCAAGACGAGCGACCCGGCTTGTCCGATTAAGGGCCTACCCAGTGTCCACTTCGACTTCAGCCTGTCGCGCGAGAGCGTCGCCGACAAGCTGAGCGGCCGCGTCGGCGCCGATCCCGGTCAGATCACGGCGGGCGACGTCACCACGGAAAAGCCCTACGGTAGCCCGCCGCCCGGCGTCACGGCCGAGGCCGAGACAAAGAAAGGCGGCATCCTCGCTGGCTTGTTCCGCGGCCGCTGACGGCAAGCCTCAAGGAGCAAGCCCCTTAAGCGTGGCGGGGCCCCCCTCGCGGCCGCGGGCAAACCGGTGGCGGCGCGCGGGCCGCCAGCGGGCGCGACGGTGGGGCGCGGCGATCTTCAAGGCTTTGCACGGCGAACGATTTGCGCGCTTGCGCGTTGCCGGGCCAGAGGGCTCGGAGCGCCCGAAGATCCGGCCACAGATCTGGCCCGAGAGCTGGCCTGAGATCTGGTCAGAGACATGGCCAGAGACATAGCCAGAGACATGGCCAGAGACATGGCCAGAGACATGGGAAGGGGGACGGACCTTCGGCGCGAAGGGCTGGCGCCGCGGCGGCAAAGCAATTTGCTTGGGTTTAACGCTTTTTTTGCGGTCGACGGCTCAGGCCGTTTTTGGCGGAGATGGCGCATGAATGAGGATGAACGGGCAATTCGGGACCTCGTTGCCAAGTGGATGGCGGCAAGCCAGGCCGGCGATACCCAAACGGTGCTCAGCCTTATGACTGATGACGTTGAGTTCTTGGTGCCGGGGCGCGAACCGTTTGGCAAGGCCGCCTTCGCCGCCGCCGCGCAGACCATGGACGGCCTACAGATGGAGGGCAAGAGCGAGATCCGCGAGCTCAAAGTGCTGGGCGACTGGGCTTACCTGCGCGGCTACCTGCAGGTCGTAATGACGCCACCCGGCGGCAACAGCGTGCGCCGCGCGGGCCACACGCTCACCATCTTCAACAAGCAAGCCGATGGGCGTTGGCTGCTTGCGCGCGACGCCAACCTCCTTACGGAGCAGACCTGAGGCAGCTAAAGCGATCAGGACCGAGGGGCTAGGACAAGGGGATCAGATCAAGGGACCGGACAAGGGACCAGGACAAGCGATCAGGAGCAAGGCGGCAGGCCAACCGATCAGGTCTGGGCGCGCTGCTGGTGGGGCCCACCGAAGCGAACCCACCAATACCTGCGCGCGGCGAGACCCAGCATCGCCTGCTGATAGTGCGCGCTCGTCATCAGGGTTTTGACATGACCGCCGGTAACGCTCGCCACGCGTGCGCCGGGCGCATACCTCTCAATGGCCGCAAGCAGCCCCGCGCGCCGCCGCGGCGGAATGAACGGGTCCCGCTCACCCACCACAAAGAGGCTGTCGCGGCCGATGCCCGCGAGGTTCTGGGCGGGATGGTAGCCAAGCATCGCCTTGGAAAATTGCCACAGCCGCAGACCGCGCTGAACCGCGCGTCGCTTGATGATGCGTGCGGCGGGACTTTGCCAGAGCATGAGATCGCCGCGATCGGCCGCGGCTACCGCGCAAAGCCGCGCCCCGATGCGGTTGGCAAGGTAGATGGCCGGATAGGTGCCAACACTGAGCCCCACAATCAACGCCTGCGCCGCCGCAATTCCCCGAGCGGTGAGGAGCGCTTCGGCGTCGGCAACCAACAGGCGCACGGCCTTGACGCCGAGTTCGGGATCAGAGCTGACAATGCCGCATGGCATCTCGTAGCAGGCAAGAAAGTCGAGCGGGGTAAAGCCGGCCTGGCGGCAAATGCTGAACGGCGTATGCCAGGGAAGAAAATAAATCACCTTGGCATTTGCATCGCCGTCGATGCGGCGAAATGAAAGCGTTCGATCATCGGAAGGTAGGCCGCGTTTTAAGAGTAGGAGATCGAGTAGATCGAGCATAGCGACCTAACAACCGCCGAGCCCGAACCCGAGTTCCGCCGACGCTTTTGCTATCCTCCGTACATAGAATGTTACCGTTGCGCGTCCAACCGCAAGGGCCCGCGCGCCGACTGCTGCGACCAACCCGAGGCGATCGCCGGCATCACACTTGCATTACGCGTCTTTGATGATCGAAGCCAGGGCGGCGATGAACACGGCGCGTTGTCGACTTGGGATCGAGGAAAGCAGCTCAATGCCCGCCGCACGCGACGCGCGCTCGCCGATCGCCAGCATTTTTCGGCCCTGGGGGGTTAGCCGCACGGCGTAGACGCGCGCGTCCGCTTTGGTTCGTCGCCGCTGTAGCAATCCGCTGGAGACGAGACGGCGCACCAACTCGGCAGTGCCCGACCGATCAATCCCGGTTGCCTGCATGATCGCCGTCTGACTGAGGCCGTCGGCGTTGGCCACCGCCTGCAGCACGGCGAATTGGCGAGGCGTGAATACGTGGCTGCCCACGTGATGGGCAAACAGGTAGTCCGCTCGCTGCCCGGCCCGGTGCAGCAGGTGTAAAGGTGATAACAGTGTCTTGCTGCCCCGCGCCATCGTCGCTCACATTCCCACGCCGCGCCGTTCCCATCGAAGCCTGGCTCGTCGAAGCCTGGCTCGCCGCGACTCAATGCAGGAAGCCGAACAGGTGCAGCAGAATGATGACGAAGATTGGCACGCCGGCCAGCCACAGGATGATATCGCGCAACATCAGTAATCTCCTTTAGCCCGCGAGGTTGGGCCGGCGGTTGCGCCCGAAGGCAAACCTGGCCGGTACCGCGTTGTCGCGATGCTGCCCGCCTCGGAGGGCGGCCCACCAGGCGGCGCCAAACGAGATAATCAGGCTCGCCGCCGTGACAAAACCCGTAAGGATCGCGGCCTTGCGCGCCTTGTCCGCCGCCTCGCGCGCGGCCGTGAACGCCTCGTTGACCCGCCGCTCGGCCTCCTGCTGGGAGAGGCCTGAACGCTGCGCCACGACTTGCGCCAGGTAGGCGCGATTCGGATCGGACAACGCGCCGCTGGCGACCGCGCTCGCCAGTATGCGCGCCATCTCACTGCGGGTCTCGTCGGAACTTGCCGCTGTCGAGCGCGCGCGGGATGCGGTGGGCGCCGGCGTTGCAGCCGCAGGCGGCGTGGAGGTGCTCGTCGCCTGCGCGACCGTCGTGGGTCTTAACATGCCGTCCAACACCGCCTCCATCGGCTCGGTGGTGGAAAGCCCCGTCACACTCGCCGCACCGGCAGCCTTGCCGGCGACGTCGATCCCCGTTCTTGCCGCAGCACCCGCCGTCGCCATCAGCAGCGCGGCGCCGATCACGATGCCCACGGCCCACACCAGACCGCCATGCAATCCGTCGCGAAACTCAACCTCGTGCTGCGTCGGCTCATGCCAGCGCGCACGCATGCGTCCGGCCACATAACCACCAACCATGAAGGCACCGATCTGCTGCATCATCGCCCAGAGTACGGCAAGCGTGGCGATCAGCTTCGCCGAGACCCCGGAATTTGGCCACGGCGACGTGGCCGACAAACCGATGGCGGCGCCAAAGGTGAGAAGCACAAAGGAAATCGCCGCGGCGAGAAAGGCACCGGCAAGCACCGCGCCCCATTCGACGAAGCTGGCGCCCGCCGAGGTCGCGCTTGTGGCTGGAGCCGGACCGACATGTGTCATGACTGTGCCTCCACGTTAGCGAAGTCCGAGGGCGCTCAAGATGAACATCACAACCACAATGAGGCCGACGATGTAGATAATGTCGTTCATGGCTGGCTACCCTCACTACACAACCGATGCCGATCGTGCGGGTTCAAACAATCCTATCGAAACAACTGGCAGCGGGCCGCGATGTTCCGCATTGCGACCCGATTTCGTCCCAATGGTTCCGATTGTTGCGCCGCTAACTTCTGCCGGCGCCATAGGCGCCGCCCGCTAGCGCGCGGCGGGCTTGTCGCCCTTTGGAACCCAACGCAGCACCGGCGGTTAATCACCGATAGGCTTGTGCCGAAATCACAGGAGCACGCGATGGCTCGATGCGATGTGTGCGGTAACGATTACGACAAGACCTTCCGTGTCAGCCAAGGCAACCGGACGATGACCTTCGACAGCTTTGAGTGTGCCATTCATGCCATGGCGCCGCATTGTGCCCACTGCGACTGTCGCGTAGTCGGTCACGGCATCGAGGCCAGTGGCAAGATCTATTGCTGCGCCCATTGTGCCAAGCACGAGGGCGTGAAGGGCGTGAACGACCGCGCTGCATGAACGCGACGGTGTCGCGGTCTCCGCACGTCCGCACCGCTGCCGGGATCGGAGATCTGTTTGCCTGGCACGGTCGGGCCGTCCGCCGCAGT
>DATMZT010000128.1:0-29032 GCA_035573335.1 Hyphomicrobiaceae bacterium
CTTGGCGGAGTGCGGCCCGGCTGGCGAAAGCCCGGGGATGCTCGCCGATGATGTAGCCCGCAAATTCGAAGTGCTTGGGTATCCAGTCGCGCATGGCCGGCAGGTCCTTGCCGAACGACATTGGGATGATGTCCTCGGGCGCGCCGACAAAAATGGCGCGGTCGCGCACGCTCGGATGCCGCTCGATGTGCGCGATCATCTCGGCATTGTAGTCCGCCGTGAGAAAAGCCTCGTGCTCCCCATTGTCCGGCATGGGTAAATAGCCGACGAAGTCCGTGAACCAGGCGAGCTTGGTCCGCTTCAGCTCGGGGTGCTCATGCCAGTAGTGATCGATGTCCCAGGCCTCATCGGCGATGACGAGGTCGTAGTCGCCCTCGTCGACGGCATCCTGGAAAATCATGAAGTTGTTGATCAGCACCTCGTCCATGCGCCGGATGGCCTGAAAGGCATTGAGATCGTGCGCGCCCGCCTCGAGTTCGATGTGGCGCGACTCGCTGGCTAGCCTGCCGCTGCGGGGATGGATGCGTTCGCCGCTGGCCGCGAGGAGGCGCGTCACGGGATCTTGTGCCAACCACTCGATCTGCAAATTGGGCTGCAGCTTGCACAATTCGCGGGCAATGGCGATATCGCGCCTGCCGTGTCCGAGGCCGATGGGTGAGGAGAGATAGAGTGCCCGCTTGCCATTGCGCTTTGCCGGCACTCGCCGCCTCGGCGCGGCGATACCAAGCCTGCGATCGAGAAAGTCGACGATCAAGGCGTTGCACTTGGCGGGATAGCGGCCCAAGGGATTGTGACCGCCGCCGGGGATGGTCACCAGCTCGGCACCGGTGAGCGCGGCCACGATTTGCGCCCGTGCATGGGGCTGGATTTGATCGTTGTCGCCGTGGATCATCAGCACGGGACACGCGATCTTGCGGTACATCGACTGGGAGACATCGAACCGCGGTGGAATGGCGCGTGCCTCTACGGTTTTGACCAGCACGGGTCCGTCCGTGTCTTTCGCCCAGGCCAAGCCATCCTCGATCTGCTTGGTCGAGTGCGGCTCGGAGTAGATGTGGCGAACAAAATGCTCGGCGAAATCCTCATAGTTTGTCAGCCAATGCTGACGATTGTACTTGTTCCAGCCTTGGAAGTCCTGGCGCTGGCTCAGGAAGTGCTCCGAAGCCATATACGGATAACCAGGACCGATGGGCGCCGAGGTCCCAGCCAACACCAACGCGCTCACGCGCGCGCCCTGCTGGGAAGCCAGCACACAGGCGTGCATGCCGCCAAGCGAGAGCCCGACCAGCACGGCCTGGTGCGTGTCGGTGGCATCCATCACCGCCATCGCGTCATCGATTGCGTTTTCCAGGGAATAGGCCGCCACCTCGGCCGGACGGCTTGACTTGCCATTGCCGCGCGCGTCGAAGGCAATGCAGCGGAACCGCTCGCTGAAGTAGGGCAACTGCGCCTTGTAGACGCGCGAATGGACGATGCTCCACGGCGGCAGGAAGAGCATGGTTAGCGGGCCGTCGCCGTAGACTTCGTAGTACAGCTCAACACCATTGCGGTCGAGGAAGCTTGTTCTGTCGGGCAGCTTGGCGCGCACGGCCTCACCTCTTGGGCAAAGTGCCTTCGGCAATGCGAATGAGATCACCCAGTCGCCGCAGGCCCTCGCGCACGGGAGCACCTTTCTTCTCGATGCCGAGCAGATACAGGCTCTCCGCGCCGATGAAGGCGTTGGCCACCAGGGCGGCAAGCGCCTCGGGCGTCAATGGCCCGAGGCCTCCTAGCTCGCGCTCGGCCTTGCGCGCAACCTCACCGATCAGGTTGATCCATGCCATGATGCCGCTGCGGATGACCTTGGCCACTTCGGCATCCGCCCAGCTCGCGGCAATCAGCTCCTGCAGGACCCGCACGTAGCCCGAGGCGATGTCATCATCGAGGTATTCGCAGGCGCGGTCCCATTGCTCGGAGAGCTTCATGCCGGCATCGCCGAACATAGCATTTTGGCGATCGAGCAGTTGCGCATTCAGATACTCGAACAGCGCCAGCATCATCCCCTGCTTGGAGCCGAAGTGGTAGTGGATCTGGCTCAGCGGTACGCCGGCCGCCGCGGCCACATCGCGGGTAGATAACCCGGCATAGCCGTTCTGGCGCAAGACCTTCTTGGCCGCCTCGAGCAAGCTCGTGCTGGTCTCGGGCTTCTTTGTCAAAGGGCGCGCCATCACCAACCTCTCTCTGCAAAGTCGATCGCGCACCCGAGCGCAGCAGACGCCTTACCGGCGCCGAAGCTCCGAAGGCGGGACAAGCTCGGCCCCAAGCTTGCGACCCGGCAGCGGCAAGAGCATCGCCACCTGCTGACGATAGCGCCGATACTGCTCACCGAACAAGGCGATCAAGTCGCGCTCCTCGAGATAGATGCCAATCAAGATGTAGCCCGTGGTGGCGATCGCAAACAGCAGATGTCCCACGCTCATGGACGGTGTCGCCCAGAAGGCCAACAAAAAGCCGAGATAGATCGGGTGCCGTACCCTTTTGTAGAAGAACGGCGTCTTGAAAACCGCTGGCGGCAGCGCCCGCCGGCGCCACCGGGCGTAGACCTGGTGCAGCCCGAATAGCTCAAAATGATTGATCAGAAAGGTCGAGACAAGCACGATCGCCCAGCCGATCCAGAAGGTTGCCGCCAGCAGCATGGCCGCCACCGGCTCGGTGACGGACCACACGGGCTGCGCTAGTGGCCGCCACTGCCAGAAAAGGAGCAGGAGCACGAGGCTCGCCAGCAGCACGTATGTTGACCGCTCGACCGCCGGCGGCACGAAGCGTGTCCACCAGGCTTTGAACTGGGGCCGGGCCATGACGCTGTGCTGAATGGCGAACAGCGCTAGACAGACGGTGTTGACGAAAAGGGCCACGGCAACCGACCCGACCTCGCCACTGTCGATGCTCTTTGGCACCGGCAGATTGCCGACGAAGGCGATGGCGTAAAGGAATGTGCCGAGGAAAATCAGATAAGCGATCGCACCGTAGAGCACCGAAAAAATGCCAGCCATCTTGCTCTCCTTTGCCGCAAAAATGGGGTATTCTTTTTTAATTCGGTCGACCGACCGATATGAATTGCATATTTCGGTCGAGCGACCGAGTCAAGCTCTAACGGCGTTTCGGCCCAGCAGGTCGTATCCTCGCGCAGGGCGGGGGCGACCGCCGCGGGGCCGCCGCGCGCGCCGCGCCGCTGTGGCCGTCCACGCGCGATCCGGCGGGGCCAAGCAGTGCCTGCCGGGCGGCCTCGGCTGGCTTTCAGGGTTAGCCCCGATGTCGCTTCTCCCGCAGCACGTCGTAGCCTTTCCCCTGCGCCGCGGATCCCCGAGCAAAATCGGCAGGCCATGTTCCGGCTGGCGTCGGCAACGGCGCGCTTGAGCGCCCTCGGCTCGGGCGACGCTGCGCGAGACACAGCGCGAAGGTCATCCGGTCGGGCGCAAGCGCGGGAACCGCTGCCGAACCATAGGCGGCAGAGCAAATTGAGGAGTGGCCCATGGCCCTGCGCATGTCACAAGCGGCAACCGAAGCGGGTATCGCCGACACCCAGAGCCAAGTGCGCGATGGCTTGCTGCGGGCGCAGCGGCAGATCGCCGAGCATTGGCTTGGCTACCTCCTGCTCGGCTGCGTGCTGGTGCTGGCAGGCCTGGCCGCCATCGCCTTTCCGCTGCTGTCGACGATCGCCACCAAGGTTGCGCTCGGCTGGATCTTCGTGATCTCGGGAGCGGCCATCATTCTGCACGCCTTCTCCGCCGGAGACTGGCGGGGCTTCTTCTGGAACCTGTCGATCGGGCTCCTCCACCTGATCGTCGGCGGCTATCTCGCGCTGCTGCCGCTCAGCGGCATCGTCACGCTCACGATCCTGATCGCGGCCCTGCTCATCGCCGATGGCGCCCTGGAAGTGGGTATGGCCCTTCGCATCAGGCCGCACAACGGTTGGGGCTGGGTGCTCGTGAGCGGCCTTGTCGCCATCGCCGCGGGCGCATTGATCGCCCTCAAGTTACCCGGTTCGGCGACCTTTACCATCGGGCTCCTTATCGGCATCAAAATGATCTTTGCCGGCTGGTCCTTTATCGTCTTGGCCTTGAGCGGTCCGCGACCGGCGCCGACCACCGGCCTGCGCCTGGTGTGATCGGCGCGCACGGCAAGGGGCCAGCATCGGTCCTAAAAAAAAGCGCCTTTACTGCTTGCTTGCGTCCGGGACGGCGCGTAGGGCCTCGGCGGTGAGGTGTAACTTGATCTTGTCGGCAAGCTGCTCGAACGAGTTGGCATCGATGGTGATGGTGCGCCCGCCGACGCCGAGGAAGCGCCCAATGTCGATCTGCAGTGCTTGCACCTTGCCATTGGCATCCCTAACAACCTCGGCGACCCGGCCGACGTCCTCGTCATCGGAACTCAGCACGGGCAATCCGCGCAACGCCGCCAGATTTTGCAGGGTTTGTCGGACCCCGTCGACGACGCTGCGGCACGACGCTGACAGCGATTGCGTCTTCTCGACGAGGCATTGGCCGATCCGGTCGGCGTTGGCGCAGTTGCCCTCGATTTCGGTCCAGCACGCATCGGCGATACGCTCGACCCGATCCAAGGCGCGCTCCAGGTTGCGGGAAGCCCGATACAAGGCAAACTGGCAGCGCCGGCTCAGCTGATCGTCGAAGGCCTGCATGCACAAAAGCAACCGGCCCTCGCCGCGGGTCAGGTTGCCGCAGAACCTGCCGATGTCGGCAGCGCAGCTGCTCTCGACCGCATCAACGGCGCCCTGTACGCGGTCTTTGAGGTTTGCCTGCGCCAGCAGAGACGTCGGCAGCCACACCACCAAGGCGCACAGGGAGATGATGGCTGTTTTCGCGATGGTCGTCATTGCTGATCCCTTTGCCAATGCCGTTGCCGAAATCGACCTCGATCGTAAGCGGCGGACCCTATGGCAGATGCTCGGCGCAAATAACCGGGACAAGCCTGCAAAAAGTGGCTCGGGAAACACGTAACGCGCAATGCCAAGCCCCGGCGGGACCCCGTTACCGGGCCCGCCAAACCGAGCGGATCGGACGCCACCAAAACCGCCCCGAGGCGCCGGGTCGGGGCAATTTCGTTGCGTGGTTGTGGGCTTCAGGCCTGGTCCTTGACCCAGGCCAGGATGTGCTGTGCCACCGCCACGAGCTCGCCCTTCTGGTTCACCACCTTGATGTCGCTGCGCGAGCGGCGCTTGCTCGGATCGACCTCGACGATGGTGTAGGTGAGGGTGAGCGTGTCGCCAATGTAGACGGCACCCAGAAAACGCACCTTGTCATACCCCAGCGAGACGGCGGTCTCGTCGCCGGCGGTGCCGTGACACTTCTCGATCATCATCGAGGAGCAGGTAGAGGCGAAGCCCAACACCAGCGCGCCATGGGCGATGCGCCTGCCGTACTTGGAACGCGCCATGTACTGCTCGTTGACGTGATTGACGGCGAAGTCGCCGGTAATCCCGGCGAAAAGGTAGATGTCGGTCTCGCCCACCGTCTTGGCGAAGGTGACGCTGTCGCCGGGCTTGACGTAGAAATCCTCTTTCATGGCGGCTGTGCCCCTGTTCGCGCGCCTCATGACGCCGTGCCGGTGGTGATGATGCGTTCGTCTGCCAGCGCGCGGATTTCCGAGCTAGTAAATCCGAGTTCGGCCAACACTTCGGCCGTCTGCGCCCCGAGCTGCTGGGGGGGGCGCTCGACCTCGGCGGTGGCGCCATCGTAAAGCACGGGATGGTTGACCACGGTGATTGCGGCCTTGGCCTTGCCGGCGCCCGCCACGGTGATCAGCGAATTCATGTGCTGCACCTGCGGGTCGGCGCGGATCTCCCCATAGTCCTGCACAGGCGCATGCCAAATCTTGAGCGGCTCCATGCGCGCCATCCACTCTTTACTCGTCGCGGTTTTCAACTTCGCGGCGATCAGCTCGGAGATCTCGTCCTGCTTGCTCCAGGTGTCCTTGCTGTCATAGGCGGCAAGCGCGGGCTCGGCGATGGCAACGGCGATGTCCTTGAGCGGCGACAACGACAGGGCGAGGTGACCATCCTCGGTCGGGTAGACGCCGTAGGGGGCGGCGTAATACCAGCCGGCGACGTGCTTGAAGGCGCAGATCTTGGGTTTGTGGGGCGAATTGAGCCAGCTCACGAGCGACTCCGCCTGCAGGTCGAGCGCCGCCTGCATCAGGCTGGCTTCGACCCGACAACCTTGGCCCGTCTTGCCTCGCCGCACCAAGGCGGCCAACACGCCCATGGCGAACAGCGCCGCGCCGTGATGATCGACGAGAGACACCCCCACGGGTCTGGGACCCGTGCTCGCTTGACCCGTGATCGCCATGATGCCGAACAGGGCCTGGGCCAAGAGATCCTGGCCGGGCCTTGCAACATAGGGGCCGTCGGAGCCATAGCCGGTGGCGGAGGCATAAATCAGGCCGGGCTTGCGCTGCTTCAGGGTCTCGTAACCAAAGCCCAGTTTCTCCATCACGCCGGGCCGGAAGTTCTCGGCCACCACATCGGCCGTATCGATGAGCCGTAGCGCCACCTCCTTGCCCTTCGCCGATTTGAGGTCGATAGCAACGTTGCGCTTGTTGCGATTGGCGCAAAGATGCAGCACGCTCTGGCCGTCGTGCCAGATATCCCCACCCGACCAGTGGCGCTGCCAGGCACCCTCGGTACTCTCCACGGCGATGACGTCGGCGCCGAGGTCGGCAAGCGTCTGCATCGCCATCGGGCCAAGCAGGAAATGGTTGAAGCTGACGACGCGAATGCCTTGCAACAGGTCGAGCATGCGCCCTTCAGCTTTCCTTGCCGCTGGCGAAGCTTTGATCCGTCCACCCGAACACGCTACGGGCCTCGATTTCGGAGATGTTGCCTGGCCGCGCGAATGGCTCCGGCGCGGGCTCGCCGGGTCGGCGCTCGCGCCCAATCTCGGCAAAGAAGGCGTCGAGCCCGCCGGGCATGAACAAGGCAAGGAAGGTCAAGGGCTCGGGCCCGGGATTGATCCACTTGTGCCGGCGGTTGTAGCCGACGAAAACCGCCGAGCCCGCCGCCACCGCATGGTCCTCGCCGTCGATTTGGAAAAAGCCCTTGCCGGCAACGACATAGGCGGCCTCGTCGTTCTGATCGTGGGTGTGCTCGCGAATGAAACAACCCGGAGCGATCGTCTGCACGCTCAGCGAATATTTGTGCACGCTGCCGGTCACCTGGTCGTTGAAGAGGTTGCGGGCGAAGCCGTTGGCCGGTACCGGCTGCCAATAGCTCTTGCCCTCGTCGGGGCCAAGCACCATCGCCCTGCCCAGCGGTTTGTCGGTCGATGCCACGCTATTCCTCCGTTAGCTCGATCTCGGCACGATCGCGCCTTGCGAGTGTTGCGACAGGCCAGCATTGAGGTGGCGAAGACAGCCCCTGTCAACTGCCGCCGCGCTCGCGGTCGTAGAGCTTGGCGCCGAAGTTGCGCGCCGGGTCCATATCGGGCGCCAAACGCTGCAGCGGCCGCGCCGCCTCGCCGCCCGTGCGCGGCAGGAAGGCGCCCGAGCCGGGCTTCGCTGCGAGCTTGCCGTTGCGCACGATCACCTCACCCCGCCGCAGCACGGTATCCGGCCAGCCGGTCACGGTCCGACCGAGATAGGGCGTATAGCCCGCCCCGTCGTGCGTCACGCCGTCAGCCAACTTGACCGTGCGCTTGGGATCCCAAACGACGACGTCGGCATCGGCGCCAATGGCAATCGACCCCTTGCGCGGGGCAAGGTTGTAGATCTTGGCCGGCGCCGTGGCCGTCAGCTCGACGAACTTATGAAGCCCCAGGCGGCCCTTCGAGACCATGGCGTCGAACAGCAAGGGCAAGCGCAACTCGATCCCCGGCAGGCCATTGGCGATCTGCTTGAAAGTCGCGGACGGACCAGCGCTGAGCTTACCGCTGGCGTTGAAGGCATAGGGCGCATGATCGGAGGACACGAGCTGCAAATCGCCCAGCGCCAAGCCTTGCCAGATCGCCTCCTGGTCGGTCTCGCTGCGCGGCGGCGGCGAACACATCCACTTTGCGCCCTCAAGGCCGGGCTTGTCGAGATCCTGGGCCGTCATGAACAGGTATTGCGGACAGGTTTCGGCGAAGACTTTGAGCCCGCGGCCGCGCGCGCGGCGGATCACGTCCACGCCCTCGGCGGTGGAGACGTGAAAGATCATGATCGGCTGGTCGATGAACTCAGCGAAGGTGATTAGCCGGTTGAAGGCTTCCGCCTCG
The DNA here is from genome assembly GCA_035573335.1 of Hyphomicrobiaceae bacterium. Taxonomy (GTDB): domain Bacteria; phylum Pseudomonadota; class Alphaproteobacteria; order Rhizobiales; family Hyphomicrobiaceae; genus AWTP1-13. Next base: position 8,247 of record DATMZT010000128.1, read on the forward strand.
CAACCACGCGGATGGCCGACGGTGTGATACTTGGGAGCAACGTAGCCCTTTTCGACCAGACGCTTGCCCATCCATGTGATCATGCCGTGGTTCTCGGCGTGCACGCACACCAAGGCTGCCGACGCGCGGGCGGCGAACAGGATGTCAAGCAACTTCTCATCGCCGACCGCCAAGCGGTCGTAGGTCATGAACACCTTCAAGCTGGCGTGACCCTGAGCAACCAACGCCGGAATGTGCTCCCGGATCGTCACTTCGGTCGGGTCGGCAATAATGAGGTGAAAGGCGTAGTCGATGAGCGCGCCCTTTTTTGCCAAGGCCGCATAGTCGGCAACAACCTTCTTCAGGTCCATGCCGACGTGCTGGGCGGCAAAACAGATGGCGGTGGTGGTGCCGCCGTAGGCGGCCGACGCGGTGGCGCTCTCAAAGGTGTCCGAATTGACGATACCGGCGGCCGAGAGCTGCTCGATATGGGCATGGGCATCGATGCCGCCGGGAAGCACGAGCCCGCCGGTGGCGTCGATCTCGGCCGTACCCGGACCGAGGTTGCGACCAATCGCGGCAATCGTGCCGTCCGCAATACCGATATCGGCTAAAAAGTCATCGACCGCGGTCGCGACGCGGCCACCGCGCACGACGCAGTCGAAAGCGGCCTGGGGCATGGGTATCACCTCTGCTGAATCAGGCATGGCGCGGCTTTCACGCTTTACGCCCCGCTCCAGCTAGAGCAGGATCGTGCCAGGTGGAGCCTTTATCGCCATGCCATCGACACTGCGGCTCAAGCATGAATCCTGCTCCAGGCCAATGCCGAAAGCAAGGTTCCCGGGCCCTTGCGGCAGGTCGTGTCGCGCGCGCCGGCAAGGTTCGCTCCCCGCCAACCACGGCGGCAAATCGATGAGGACGCCAGCATGCTCGCACACCATCGCCGGCGCATTTTGGTGGTGAACCCGAACTCCAACGTGGTCGTGACGCGCGGGCTCGAGGCCGCGCTGGCACCGGTCGCCTTCCAGGATGGGCCCGAAATCATCTGTGAGACCCTCAAGCAGGGACCGCTGGGCATCGAAACCCAGGCGCACGTGGACAGCGTTGCTGAGCCGCTCAGGGCCGTGGTGGGGAGCCGCAACGACGTCGATGCCTTCGTGATCGCTTGCTACTCCGACCCGGGTCTGCCCGGCTGCCGCGAGGCGACCACCCGGCCCGTGTTCGGCATCAATGAGGCGGGCGTGCTGGCCGCCCTGGCCCGGGGCGAACGGTTCGGCGTCATCGCCATCGCCCAGGCCTCGATCCGTCGCCACCTGCGCTACCTGCGCCAGCTCGGCCTCACGGCGCGCCTCGCCGGTGAGCGCGCGCTCGATATGAGCGTCGCCGAAACCGCCGCCGACGACAGGGCGCTTGCCAAGATGATCGCCGTCGGTAGCGAGCTGCGCGACCGCGACGGGGCCGATGTCGTCATCATGGGGTGCGCCGGCATGGCCCGGCATCGGGCGCCGCTCGAGGCGGCGCTCGGCGTCACCGTGATCGACCCAACCCAAGCCGCCGTCGCCATGGCGATCGGTGCCGTACAATTCGCCTAGTCCGTTGCCCGCCTGCGGCCCGCGCGCCACTCCGCGTAGCTGATACGTTTGAGCTCGAACCTATCGCGCTGGCGCGCGTAGGCGCTGCCGCATAGGCGTCCGACCGGCGCCAGCGTCGCGAAGTCGACGTTGAGGGTCGCCGGGTCGACGATGCCCTCGCGCACGTGCACAGCCAAGACTTCGCCGATCAGGAGCTCACGCTGCGGGCCAAAGGCGAGGCCCACCGTGCGCCGACATTCGAAGGCGGCGGGCGTTTGCGCTAGGCGCGGCGGCTTGACGAGCGCCGAGGCCATCGTCGCCATGCCCAGCGCCGTGGGCTCGCCCTCGCCCGGCGGAAAGTCCGTGGCGGTGAGGTTCATGGCCTCGGCAATGCCCTCGTCGACCAAGTTGACCACGAATTCGCCGCTGAGGTGGATGTTGCGCGTCGTGTCCTTGGGCGAGCCGTCCTCGTTGTGCTGCAAACCGAGGACGAGCAAGGCCGGGTTCTCGGAGAATACGTTGAAGAAGGAGAAGGGCGCGGCGTTGACGACGCCGTCAGGGTTCATCGATGTCACCAGCGCAATCGGGCGCGGCACCACCAGTCCGCACAAGAGCTTGTAGCGCTGTGCCGGCTGTAACTGCGCGAAATTAAAGCTCAGGTTTCCCACTCACGTCTCCTTTGGCCGTTCGACGCCCACCTGTGCCGTGATGCGCCCGTAGTGCTCGATGCGACGATGCCGTTTGAAATCGAAAATCGTCTCCTTGCCGAACAGGCAAGCGTCGAGATCGCAGGCCGCGACGATGACCTCGTCCTCCTCCGTCGCGCTCTCGGCAACGATCTCGCCATCGGGGTTGACGATCAGGCTCGCACCGAACAGGGCATGCCCGTCTTCGACACCGGCCTTGGCTACCGCCACCACCCATGTCGAGTTCTGATAGGCGCCGGCCTGCACGGACAATTTGTGGTGGAAGATGCGCTGTGCGGGACCCTCGGCACCCTTTTGCGAATTGACCGAGGGCGTATTGAACCCGAGCACGATCATCTCCACGCCCTGCAGCCCCATAACGCGGTAGGTCTCCGGCCACCGCCGGTCATTGCATATGCACATCCCGAAGATGCCACCCATGGTGCGCCAGACCGGAAAGCCCAAGTCGCCCGGCTCGAAGTAGCGCTTCTCCAAGTGCTGGTGTGTGCGCGTGGCGTCGAACTCGGCGTGTCCGGGCAGGTGCACCTTGCGATACTTGCCGACGATCGCGCCCATTCGGTCCACCAGGATCGAGCTGTTGAAGTGGTGCCCATCCTCCGTCAGCTCGGCGTAGCCGAAACTCATGCCCATGCCGTGCCGGCGCGCGCCATCGAACAGGGGACGAACGGCGGCATTGGGCATGTGCTTTTCGAACCAGATATCGGCTTCGGCGGGATCGGCGTAGTACCAGCGCGGGAAAAAAGTGGTCAGCGCCAGCTCCGGGTAGACGATCAAATCGGCGCCCTTGGCCTTGGCCTGGGCCATCAGCTCGAGCATGCGGGCGACGACCGCCTCACGCGAGCAGGCCTTTTGGATGGCGCCGAGCTGGGCCGCGGCAACGGTGACGATGCGGGACATGGGGCTCCTCCCTCCTTGGCAGGTTGCAGTCAGTGTGTCGCAACCCTGCGCTCGAGCCGGCTGATGAGCCGGACGAGCGGCCACAAAAACACAAGATAGATAATCGCCGCGAGCACGACAGGGCTCGAGTTGAAGGTGAGCGAGCGCGCCATGTCGGCCGAGTATAAGAGTTCAGGGAAGGAGACGACGCTGGCAATGGAGGTGAGCTTGACGACCTCCACGGTGTTGGAAACGAGATCGGGCAGCACGTTGCGCACCGCCTGCGGCAGCACGACGAAGCCAAGGCTCTCCCAACCGTTGAGGCCCGTGGACCGCGCCGCCTCCCATTGCCCGCGGCCGATGCTCTCGATGCCGGCGCGATAGATCTCGCCGTAGTAGCTCGAGGTGTTACAGAAAAAGGCAAGGCAGACGGCGGCGGTCGGCGAGAGCCTGATGCCGGCGAACGGCAGGCCGGAATAAATGAGGATCAGCAGCACCAGCGGCGGGGCGGCGCGGAACAGATCGACGAGGGCGATCGCGAGCCATTGCACCACACGGCTGCGGGCCAGCAACAGCAGCGCCACCAGGAGACCGCCGGCGAGGCCCAAGGGGATCACGAGCAAACAAAGATAGAGCGTGGTCGAAAGCCCACGCAGCAGCAGCGGCCAGACCTGCAACATGATGTCGAGGTTGAGGAATTGCTGCCCGATCTGGTCCATCAGGCCCTCCGCCAAGCGAACCGAGTCTCGATCCAGCGGCCGGCGGCCACCACCGGCACGAACAGCACAATGTAGGCGATCGCCCCCAGCATCAGCGGCGTGGCGTTCCCCGAGAACGACTGGGCGGCCGTGGCCTGATTCAAGATCTCACCGACGCCGATCACGGTACCAAGCGCGGTGTTCTTGGTAATAGCGATGGTGCGGTTGGTCAGCGGTGGCACGCCGAGCCGGATGGCCTGGGGCATCACCACGAACGCGAGCGTCTCGGAAAAGCCAAGGCCGGTCGAGCGCGCGGCCTCCCACTGGCCCTTGGGGGTCGAGATGATGCCCGCCCAGAAAATCTCCTCGGCGAAGGCGGCAAGCACCAACGACAGCACCAGCCACAGTACGACAAAGCTCGGCAGACTGACACCCACGCTGGGAAGACCGAAGTAGATGAGCAGGATCGCCACCAGCGGCGGCAGCGAGCGCAAGACATCGACAAAGATCACGATCAGGACATTGCACACAGCTAGGCGGTAGGCGCGCAGCGCGGCGAGCAGAAGACCCAAAGCCAAACCCGTGACCACCACGGCCGAGGCGATCTCGACCGTCACCAGCACGCCCTGGGCGATGCTCGGCCAGTACTGGGCGATCATTTCGGGCTTGAAAAAGGTATCGAGGAAGCGCTGCCAGGCCGTCATGGCATCACCGGATCAGCTGGGCGACGAACGCCTTGGTTCGCGTCTCGCGCGGGTTATTGAAGATCGTCTCGGGGGGTCCCTCTTCGACGATGCGGCCGTCGTCCATGAAGACGACACGGTCGGCGGCATCGCGCGCGAAACGCAGCTCGTGGCTGACGACCAGCATGGTCATGCCGCGCGCCCTCAGATCGCGCATGACGCTGAGCACCGAGCCGACCAGCTCCGGATCGAGCGCCGAAGTCGGTTCGTCGAACAGCACGATTTTGGGGTCCAGCGCCAGCGCCCGGGCGATCGCCACGCGCTGCTGCTGGCCGCCCGAGAGCTCGCTCGGATAGCTCAGCGCCTTGTCCGCCAGGCCAACGCCCGCTAGCGCGCTGCGGCCGAGAGCTTCGGCCTCGGCGCTCTTCTTCTTGAGCACGCGGCGCAACGCCAGCGTCACGTTGCCGAGCGCGGTCATGTGCGGATAAAGATTGAAGGACTGGAACACCATGCCCATGGAGCGGCGCACGAGTTTGAGGTTCGTTGCGCGCGCCGTCACCTCGACGCCTGCGAAGGTAACCGTGCCGGCACTGGGCTCCTCAAGCCGGGTCAGGCAGCGCAGCAGCGTGCTCTTGCCGGATCCGGACGGCCCAATGATGAACACCAATTCGCGCTCGCCGACGGTGAGGTCGATACCCTTGAGGACCTCGCTCGCCCCGAAGCTTTTCCTCAGGCCCGAGACCGTCAATATCGCCATGCCGGCAGCATCACTCTTACAAGGCCAAAGCGCGCGCGCTGCTCAGTCGCACTTCGGTTCACGCGGCGCTTGCTCATAACCCGGCGTGCCGGGAACGCCGGTGCCGGGATAGATGGTCACCGCCGGCGAGTTTGGCTCGGGTTTGGTGCCAAACCAACGCTCGTGCATCGATGCCATGGTGCCATCTTTCTTCATGCATTCGATGGTGTTTTCGAGCTCAGCGCGCAGCTGTAAGGCGTCCTTGCGCAGCGGCATCGCCCAGACCAGTCCGGTCGAATACAAATAGGACAGTTGCAGCTGCGGCTGCTGCTTTACGGCCCATTGGATCGCCGTGTTGCCGGCAACGTTGGCGTAGGCTCGGCCCGCCAGCACGGCCTGCACGGCGTCCGTCTGGGTGCCGAAACTCTCCACGCTCCAGCCGATCTCGGCCTCCAGCCCGCGCGCCCAGCTGTCATAGATCGCCCCCTTGTTGACGGCGATCACCTTGCCCTTGAACTGCTTCAGATCGGTGATCGGCGGCTCACCTTTCTTGGTCAGGAACTGATAGTCGGTGTTGAGATAGCCCTCGGTGAAAATGTAGTTTTCGGCGCGCTCCTTGGTCACCGTCACCGGTGCGGCGACGAAGTCGATGCTGCCGGCCTGCAAGGCCGGCAGGATCCCCGAAAACTGCATGGCCTGGATCTCGACCGGGCGCTTGAGGCGCTTGCCCACCTCGTTGGCAAGATCGACATTGAAACCCTGAATGCCGCCCTCGAGCCGCGGCATAGCGTGTGGCGCAAAGGTACCGTCGACGGCGGTCCTGAGCGGCTGCTGCGCCGCCCCGATGCCTGGCTCCACCAGGACGAGGAGGGTCGAGACCAGAACAATCCCCAGGCGCATTGATCGTCCTCCATGGCTGAGCGTCGCGATCCTAGGGGGTCCGCACGCGTCCTGACAATGCCCTTGTCGGCGCCCCTTGCCAGGCCTGCTGCCAGGTCTCTTGCACAGGTCTCGTGCCACGTCTCTTGCCAGGGTCTCGTGTCGAGGGTCTCGTGTCGAGGGTCTCGTGTCGAGGGTCTCGTGTCGGGGGCCTCTTGCCGGGTCTGGGGTCTCGTATCGGCCTCGCCTCGGGCTCACCGCCGCCCAGGCCATCGGCCAAGGGCTCGGGCGCCTGCTCGAGATCCGGGCAAGGGCGCAGCCCGAGCCGCGGCATCGCCTGCCTGTTCCAGCCGTGCCTCGAGCGCGCCGGGCATGACGACCTCGCTGAAGCCAAGCGCGGGCGGATTGGCGCGCCCGCGCTCGACCAAGCGATCGATGCCGGCGCGATAGTCCTCGCGGCCCACAAACGGGTCGGGCAGCCCATGGTAGCAATGCCACGCAGATCGGCGCGCACCAGGCATTGGGCGACGCTGGTCGCGTCCTCCTGCAGCACACGGTGGTGCTGCAAGAGACGCCGTCCCAAGGCTTCCGCCGCATCCGGATCGAGGCGCACGACGTCTTGCAAAGTTGCCATGCTGCCACCCCTCGGTACGCCCTAAGCGCGTGCCCACGGGGGGGCGCCGCCGGCGCCCACGCGCGCCGATGCCCGTGCGTCTCATCCTCAAAGTGTGAGCGCGCGCACCTGCCGGGCGCGCTGGCTGGCCTCGGCCAGCAGGAAGGCGAGATCGGTGCCGGTCGACACATAGCGGGCACCCAGCTTGACGAATTCGGCGATCAGCTGAGGCTGGGACGGCAAGCCGCCGACCCCCACGTGTTTGCCCAATTTGCGGCATGCCGCAATCGTGCGCGTGTAGGCATCGTGCACGCGCGGGTGTTCGAATTGACCGGCTAGGCCGATATCGGCCAGGAAGTCATTGGTGCCGATCATGATGAGATCGACGCCCTCGACGGCGGCAATCTCCTCGGCCCTGTCGATCGCCTCGGCGCTTTCGAATTGGATCATCACCATGGTCGCAGCGTTCATCGCCGCATTGGCGTCGGCCGCCGGCAAGCTCGCGTAGTTCAAATGCGGCAGTCCACCGGCGGCGCCCCGGCGACCGAGGGGGGCGTACTTGGCGGCGGCCACCACCGCGCGCGCCTCCTGCGGCGAGCGAACGCCGGGCGCAATCACACCCAGGGCACCCGCATCGAGCACGCGCGAGATGTACTCCGGCGTGTTGGCCGGCACGCGCACAAAGGGGGCGATGCCGAGCGCCAAGGCGGCCATTGAAATCTGGCCCGTCGCGTCGAGGCTGAGCGGGGAATGCTCCAGATCGATATAGAGCGAATCGAAGCCCGCACTCTTGGCGATGCGCGCAATTTCAATGCCCCGGACCAGCCGCACTGTCATCGAGGCCACAACCTCGTTGCGTGCCAGCTTTTCTTTTACATTGTTGCGGACAATTTCGCTCAACGGCACCGACGTCGCCCTCACGCTGTATAGAGCCGCTCCGGATCGAGTTGGCGCAGCACCGCCAACTCCTGTTGGCGCGGCGGCTCGATTTTCTCAAGCCGCGCCTCGAACAGCAGCCTAAAACCCGTGTTGTCCTCGACCTGTTCGCGGCTCACGCCCGGATTGAGGCCCAAGACCGTCATCTCGCGGCTTTCCGCGTCGAAACCCATGATGGCGAGGTCGGTGACGACGCGCCACATGCCGCCCTGCGGCAGGCCGCGCTCGGCGCGCGTACCACCGCCGTTAATCCAACCCGGCGACGTGATGAAATCGACCTTCTCCACGAAGCGGCGCTTCTCGTGCTTCATGGCAACGATCATGTCGGTCAATGACGAGATGTCGTTGCCACCGCCGCTGCCCGGCAGCCTGATCTTGGGATTGTCGGCTTGCCCGATAAAAGACGAGTTGAGGTTGCCGAAGCGATCGATCTGCGCCCCGCCCATGAAACCAACGTCGACGTAGCCGCGCTGCAGTAAGAGCAGGACATCGGTGATGGGCAGCACCATGTTGGCGCGCCGCGTGCAGCGCTGCTCGTTGGTCGAGGGCGGCAACTCGCCGGGCACGATGAAGGGACCGATGGTGCCGCCCTCGAATAGTATCGTCAGGTGTGGTGCGTGGTTGCGCTGGGCCAAGGTCGCCGCCAACAGCGGCACGCCGACGCCGGCGAACACGATCTGCCCGTCCCGCAACAGGCGGCTCGCCATGACGGCCAACAACTCGGAGGCGGTGTAGCTCGCCGCTGGCTCAGTCATTGTACACACTCCGACCCCGGCGGCAGGCATCGAGCATTGTCTCCATGCCGATCCGGCTCAAATACTCCGGCCAGGACTTCGGCGCATAGTAGTAATCCTCGAGATACTGCCGGCAGCCGGCCACGGCATCACCCGAGACGCGTTTGGCATAGTCGTCGAGCGCGACAAAGAAGGGTTCGTAGGCGCCGTAGCACTCGTGCGGCGCGCAGCCGATCGGCACCTCGACCACCGCCTCCACGGCAAAAAATGGAATGCGCGTCGCATCGGGCAGCCGGCGGATCTGCTCGTTGGAGATGATCCGTTCCGTGGTCAGGATCACACGCTTGGCGGCCATGGCGATGTCGATGTCCATGAACTGCAGGCCGTCGAGCTGCGCGTTGCCGAAGGCGTCGCAGCGCTGCACGTGGATCAGCGCCAAATCCGGGTTGAGCGCCGGTAGCAGCGTCAGCGGCTCGCCGGTGAATGGGCAGGCCATGATCTTGGTTTGATCGGCGACGCGCTCCCCAAGGTCGGATCCCAGCATCGAGCGCGAGGGCATGAACGGAAGGCCCATGGCGCCGGCGCGATAGCGCAAACCAATCGACATGTGGCTCCACTCGTCGAAGCGCGCCAACTTCCGCTCCGTGTAGTGGCGCATGACCTTCGACACACCCCAGACGATGCCCTGCGAAAACCAGCTGGTGATGACGTGATTGGAAACCCCCGAGGCCAGCAGCAAATCGCCCTCGGTGGAGGTGATCGACCGCGAGATCGTCAGGTTCCGTTTCTTGGCGCGAATCAAGGCCCAAATCATCGCCATCGGCGTGCGCGACAACGTGCAGCCGCCAATCGCCACGTGCTCGCCGTCGCGCACCAGTTGCGCCGCCGCCTCGAGCGACATCACCTTTTCGCGCAAGCCGCGGTCGCGCAGCAGCGTGTCGCGCCGCAAGTCCTGATAGGGCGCCACCAGGGCTTCGGAAGTCATTGCCACCGATCTCCTCGCCTCACGCCGCCAAGCCGCTGTCGCGATTGACGGCGCTGATCATCTCATCCCACAGCGGCAGCAGGCCCCGCAAGTCTCGCCAGAAGCCCTGCTCGCGGCGGCGATCGAAATCGGCGACGGCAATGCCTTGCTGCTCGACCCAGGTGAAATAGCCGAGGTTGAACATACGCTGCCGCTCGCGCGTGCTGGCCTCCAGCACGTGCTCGCTCCCCGCACCGATCAGGTATTGGCCGGTGAGCTCCGCCGCCAGCGTCTCGCTTATGGCGTCCGTGCCCCCCCGTCGCGCCAAAAAACGGTGGAGCTCGCTGCGATACATCGCCTGTCCGTCGGTGGCGACCGTGACGATCACCTGCTCGGGCCCGAGCCGCAAGTGCTTGGCCATCTTGATGGCGCCGAGAATATTGGCAATCGACGACAAGCCGAAATGTTTAAAGCCTTCGCTCACGGCGGCAGGCAGGCCGAGGCGGCGCGTCAGATGGGCCCGCCCGCCTGCCGTATTGAAAACGGCGTTGAGGCCGTCCGTTGCCTGATCGCTCACGCCAATGACGAGGTCGGTGTTGGTGACGTTGTGGATCAGCGGCACGTGCTTGTCGCCGATGCCCTGGATGTTGTGTTCACCGTAGCCGTTCAACGCCAAGGTCGGACATTCCACCGCCTCGACCACGGCGATCTTGGCGCCATGCCGCTCTTTCAGATAATCGCCGGCGGCGAGCGTCCCAGCCGAGCCGCTGGCGGCGACGAAGCCTGCCAGCGTGACCGAATCGGCGCGCGCGCGAACCGCTTCGAAAATCCTTTCCAGCGCCGGCCCGGTGCAGCGCCAGTGCACGAGGTAATTGGCGAATTCGCTGAACTGATTGATGATGTCGTTGGCCGGATCGCGCGCGAGTTCGGCGCACTTGTCGTAGATCTCCTTGACGTTGGACTCCGAGCCCGGCGTCACCACGACGTCTTCCGCCGCGCTCACCCATTGCCCGAGCCAGTCAAAGCGTTCCTGACTCATGCCCGCCGGCAGCACGGCGACACCGCGGCAGCCGAGGATGCGCGCGATGGCAACGCCGCCGCGGCAATAGTTGCCCGTCGACGGCCACACCGCCCGTTGCCGCGTCGGATCGAAACGCCCGGCGGCCAGCCGGGGAGCAAGGCAGGCATAGGCGGCCAGAACCTTGTGCGCCCCGATCATCGGGAACAGATCGCCGATGGCCACGACGATGCGCGCGGGAACCCCGCTCATCTCGGGGGGGATTTCGAGGTAGGCCGGCACCGCGCGGCGGCCCCGGCGATCCCAGTCATTGAACCAGTCTACGCGCGCCAGGTTGACCGCGTCGGGCGCGTCCGGGCTAACCTCCGCGAGCGCGCTTGGCGCCGGCCGCAGCGCCGGATCGGCCAGCTCGGCAAAGGTCGGCAGCCGCACCCGGCGCTCCTTCAGCAACGAAACGACGCGCGCGCGGACCTTGGCATCCTCAACCCGACGCGGACAATCGAAGGGGGACATGGCGAGGCTCCGCCGGCCGGCTATTCTGCGGCCGCCAGGGGCGGTCGCTGCGGGCCCGGGCGTTGGCCCTCCGCGCCCCACACCTGATTGGGCACGGCCTGGTAAAGCGTCGTGCGCTGGCGGGGCTCGCGGCCGGCGTCGCGGATCATCGCCTCGAGCTCGGTGGCACCGATCTCCTGACCGTGCATGGCGCCGGCAGCCCGGGTAATCGATTCGTTCATCAGCACCCCGCCAAGGTCATTGCAGCCCGCCGCCAGGCAGGCCACCGCGCCCTGCGGCCCCATTTTCACCCAGGACGCCTGAATGTTGACAATCTCAGGGTTCAGCGCGAGCCGCGCCACCGCGTGCATCAGCACGGCCTCGCGTAAGGTTGGCCCCTTGCGCGCCTGGCCCTTGAGGTAAATCGGCGCTTCCATGTGTACGAACGCCAGCGGCACGAACTCGGTGAAGCCCTTGGTCTTGGCCTGCAGACGGCGCACCCTCAAGAGGTGGCGCGCCCAGTGCCGGTAGGCATCGACGTGACCGAACATGATGGTGGCCGTGCTCTTGAGGCCAACGCCGTGCGCGGCCTCCATCACCTCGAACCATTGCGCGGTCGTGATCTTGTCGGGGCAGAGGATGGCGCGCACTTCATCGTCGAGGATTTCGGCGGCCGTGCCCGGCAAGCTCGCCAGGCCGGCAGCCTTGAGCCGCGCCAGGTAGGCCTCGAGCGGCAGGCCAAGGGTCGCGGCGCCGTGCCAGATCTCGAGCGGTGAGAAGGCGTGCACATGCATGTCCGGCACCGCCGCTTTCACGGCGTCAACGATGCCAAGATAGGTCTCCCCCGTATAGCCGGGACGGATGCCGCCCTGCAGACACACCTCGGTAGCGCCGCGCTGCCAGGCCTCGCGGGTGCGCCGGCCGATCTCGGCGGCGTCGAGGTCGTAGGGGGCGTCGCGATGGCCGAGGTTGTGTCGCCCCTTCGAAAAGGCGCAGAACTTGCAGCCATAGGTGCAGATGTTGGTGTAGTTGATGTTGCGGTTGACGACGTAGGTGACGGTGGCGCCAACGGTGCGCGCGCGCAGCGCGTCGGCGGCGGCAACGACGGCGGCAAAATCGGGCCCGCGGGCGGCAAACAGAGCCACGATCTCGGCCTCCGACAGCGCCTCGCCGGCCCGCGCCCGCGCCAAGAGCGGTGCCAGCCAGCGGCTCGGTTTGGTCTGCCGCGCCGGCCGCGGCGCCGGCAGCGCCTCGAGCCCACCCGCGACCCAGCCGTCCTCGCGCGCACACCCCTCCCCATCCATCAGGCGCAGCGTCGGCGCCTTGAGCGGCTCGGCCAGCCACTCGGTCGCAAGATAGGGCGCCGCTCGGCCCAGCCCCGAGGTGGTTACGACGGCGCGGGGCGGCGAACCGGCCCCCGCTGCGGCCGCGGGCGCTTGCCCGTCAGGGGCAGCGCGCGCCAGCAGGAAGTCCGGGTAGGCGGCCAGCCGTTCGACCAGGGTGCGGCCCGCCCGCTCGGTCGCCTCCCGCAGGGCCTCCAGGTGCGGCCAGGGCGCTTCCGGATTAACGTGATCGGGCGTGACCGGCGACACGCCGCCCCAATCATTGATGCCGGCGCCGAGCAATGCCGCCAGCGCCTCCGGCCTGAGGTTGGGCGGCGCCTGGATGTTCATGCGCTCACCGAAGATCAGCCGCGCCACGGCGATCGTCCACAGGTGCTCGGCCAGGGACGGCTCGGGGGCTTGCGCCATGCGCGTGCCCGGCTTGGCCCGGAAGTTCTGAATAATGATCTCCTGGATGTGGCCGTAGCGCTCGTGTTGCTCGCGGATGGCGAGCAGCGCCTCGATGCGCTCCCGGCGCGTCTCGCCGATGCCGATCAGAATGCCGGTTGTGAACGGCACCCGCGCGCGACCGGCCGCCTCCAGCGTAGCCAGCCGGCGGGCCGGAGCCTTGTCGGGGGAGCCGAAGTGGGGCCCGCCCGGGGCGGACAACCGGGCCGACGCCGTCTCCAGCATGATGCCCTGCGACACGGACACCTTGCGCAGGCGCGTTAGCCACGCTTCATCCAGAAGCCCCGGATTGAGATGGGGCAACAGGCCCGTCGCGGTCAGCACGCGTTCGGCCGAGGCCTCAAGATAGTCAAGCGTCGAGGCGGCACCGAGCTCAGCCAGCGCCCGCCGCGCGGCGGCGTAGCGCAGTTCGGGCTTGTCGCCCAGCGTAAACAGCGCCTCCTTGCAGCCCGCCGCCTGCCCCGCTCGGGCGATCGCCAGCACCGCCTCCGCGGAGAGGTAGGCCGATCCGCGCCGGCGCGGCGTCTCAGCAAACGTGCAGTAGTGGCAAACGTCGCGACACAACTGCGTGAGCGGGATGAAGACCTTCTTGGAAAACGAGACCCGGTCGCCATGCCCGGCCAGTGTCAGCGCCGCGGCCAGGGCGCCGAGGCGGGCCACCGCCTCGCAGTCGGTGAGGCTCAAGGCCTCAGCCGGCGCCAGTCGGCGTCCGGCTTCGGCCGCGGCCAGGGCGCCCGCAATCGCTGCACTCGTCATTGGCGGTCTCATCCCGCTACACCATCCCGGGCGGCCTTCATGACATGCCGAGCAAGGAACTGGAAGGGCGCAAGCTGCGGGGCAGGTGAGAGCAGCCGGGCGAGGTCGGCGGGGCGGTCGATATCGCCAGCCAGACCCGGCAGCCGCAGCACTTCGACATCGAGGCGGCGCGCTATGGCCTGGGACAGGTGACGCGCATAGCTGCCGGGACCGAAGGCGGGCTCGAGCGCCGTCGGCGGCACCAGGAGCATGGCGTTGGTTCCGTCCCCATCCGCGGCCGGCACCAGGCTGGCGCGCGCGCCAGTTCCGCTGGCGCCGCTGCCGAGCAGGCAGTTGAGTTCCCCCGGCGTGACCAGGGGGACGTCGGCGGGCAGCACCAGGGCGCGGGCGGCACCTGCGGCGGCGGCCCGCGCCAGACCCAGGCGCACGGCCGCGTTCAGCCCACGCACCCGATCTTCCCGCAACACTTCGGCAGCCATCGCCTCCGCCAGCAGGGCCACGTTCGGATCGGCCGTCACCACCAAAATGCGCGACAGCCCCCCCGCCGCGACCACGGCGGCAAGCACGCTTTGCAACATGCAAACTACCAACTCCCGGCGCACCGGCGGCGGCAGCACAGGAGCCAGGCGCTGTTTTGCGCGCTCAAGGGTTTTGACCGGTATGATCGCCCAGGTCTCAGCCGGCATCATGGCGCTAGCCCTGCGTGCGCACTGGTCCTACGATTGGCCTGACCACTGGCGCCCTACCACTGGCCCTGCCTCAGCGCCGAGCTCGGCACAGAAAGCGAGGCACGCGCGTGCAAGTGCAATCTTGTCGTCGAGCGTTGTCATCAACGTCTTCGTCACCTTGACGGGCAGGGGCATGTCCGCCGCGAGCCCCGAGTCGGCCACGTCGATGATGAAGCCATCGACCAGCCCGGCATAATAACGGGCAATGCTGCGGCTGTCCGCTGCTATGCCCAGCTCCGCCATGATCTTTGCCGTTGGCCCCTTGACGGCTTGGCCGGCGATAATGGGGGACACTGCAACGATGGGCACGCGGGCGGCCCGCAGCGCGCCGCGCAATCCCGGAACCGCAAGGATCGGGTCGACACTGAGAAAAGGATTCGACGGGCAAATGATGATGCCGGTCAGCAACGGGTCCGCCAGCACCTCGAGCACCTCAGGCGTCGGCTTTGCTTCCCCGGCGCCCTCGAAGCGGATCTGCCGCAGCCGTGGCCGGCATCGCTCGCGCACGAAGTAGTCCTGAAAGGCCAGCGTGCCGGCCTCTGTCTCCACCAGCGTGCGCAACCGCTCATCGCACATCGGCAGGATGCGGGCGTTGATCGAGAACCGGCGCGCCAGCTCCGTGCACACGGCCGTCAGCGTCGCGCCGCCCTTGAGGCGCGCCGTGCGCAGCACATGCGTGGCAAGATCGCCGTCGCCCAGCTTGAACCAGCCCGGTCCGCCGAGCCCCTCGAGCGCGGCCATGAAGGTCCAGGTCTCGCCGCTCCGTCCCCAACCGGTGGCCGGATTGACAAGGCCCGCCAGCGTGTAGAGCGCCGTGTCGAGGTCCGGCGAAACGTAAAGGCCCAAGTGCTCGAAGTCATCGCCCGTGTTGACGATCAGGCTGAGCCGATGGGCGAGCAGTTTCGCCAATCCCAGGGACAGCTTGGCGCCGCCGACACCCCCCGACAACGCCACATAATGGTGCGAGGGATCGCTCATCGGAACATGTCTTGGTTCTTGGGACGCACCAGCGCCGAGGCAGGGCGCACGGGCGCCGACCAGGTGAGGCCGCGCACCAGCGCCGCCGGCTGCGCTTCGGCCGCCTCGCCCATCGCCAACACCGCCATGGCGGCCACCGCATCGGCAAAGCCCACCTCGGTGACTTCGAGGGGACGCCCGGCCCGGTCCACCTCGCCGCGCCGGTCCCACAGGGCGGGCACGCCGGCGGCGCCGATGGCAATGCCGACGGTGCCGAGCCGCCAAGCCCGGCCGGCGCTATCCGAGATAATGAGCCCTAGATCGCACTGGAAGTGCCGATCGAGACGCTCCTTGAGTCCGGCGGCGCTACGATCGGCATCCTCCGGCAAGAGCAGCACGTGCTGTCCAGGCTCCGCGGCGGCAAGGTTCGACTGATCGATGCCGGCGTTGGCGATGACAAGGCCCGCCCCGGTGGCGACGATCAAGACGTTGGCTTTGGCGCGCAGCACCTCGTCGGATTGGCGCAGCACCGCCTCGACCAGGCGCACGTCCTTGCCGGTGAGCCTGGCCAGGTCCCGTGCCTGCTCGGAGGGCTCGACGGTGCCCAAGTCGAGGTAGCGCCCCTCGGCCTTGGACACGATCTTCTGGGTCACGACCAGGACGTCGTGGCTGCCGGGCGTCAGGCCGTTGGCTTCGAGCGCCGCAATCAAAAGCCCGGCCAAATCGGCGCCCGGCGCAACCTCGGGGATGCCCGCCAAAGCCGTGACGATGAGCTCAACCGTGCCGGATCGCATGCCGTTTCGCTCACTGCCTCTTCAGATCCGCCGCATCGGTGCTCAGCGCCTCGGCGTGTGTGCGCTCCTAGTCCCGTCGGATGCCGGTGATGCGCACGCCGGCACCGTCGACCTTATAGCTGCGGTTGATACCGATCAGCACCGAGGTCAGGGCCTCCGCCGCCACCGAGTTGGCGAGGGGGCCGGCGTGCACGGCGTCGAGCCCCATGGCCTTGGCGAGCCCGACCACGATCTCGCGATCCTTGGGATCGTCGCCGAACACCAACACGTCGCAATCGATGGTGTCGCTGCCGGCCAGCTTTTGGGCGGCCACGTTGTGAAAGGCCGAAACCACGCGCACTTCGCTGCCAAGGCGCTGCTTGGCCGCCAGCGCCGCGGAATGCTCGCTCGGCAGCTGCACGCGCGCCACCTTCGGCGGCACGAGCGGCACCGTGGTATCGACGACGAGCTTGCCGACGAGGTGCGGTTTGATGTCCGCAAGGGTCGCCGCCTGGCTCGACCACGGCACGGTGATGAACACCACCTCGCCCTGCTTGGCGGCGGCCACGTTGTCGGCGCCGATCAACCGCCCCGGGCCCCTGTCGGATGCGAGCTTGTCGGATGCGAGATTGTCGGCGGCAAGAGCGGCGACGGCGGCCTCGGCCCTGGCGGCCGTGCGCGAGCCAATCACCACGGCATAGCCGGCGGCATAGAGCCGCCGCGCCAATCCCGACCCGAGCGGACCGGTGCCGCCAATGATGGCGATGGAAGGCTTGTCGCCGGCCATGGTGGATCGTCCTGCCTCAGCCCCTCAAAGGTTCATGTCGGGCAAGGGCACCACGGCGATGCCGGCCTCCTCGAGGCTGGCGCGGATGCCGCGCGCCACCGCCACGCCGGTGGCCTCATCGCCGTGCACGCACAGCGTATCGACCTTGACCTTGATGCGCTTGCCGGACAGGGCCACGATCTCGCCATCACGCACCATACGCAGAGCCGCCTCGCCCGCGGCCTTCGGATCCTTGAGAACGGTGCCCGCTATAGAGCGCGCGGCGAGATTGCCATCATCCTGGTAGCGCCGATCGGGAAAGCCCTCCAGCGCCAACCGCAAGGAGAGCTTGCGCGCCGCCTTTTCCATCGCCGAGCCGTAGAGCACGACATAGATGATGTCGCGATCGACGACCTTGATGGCACGCCCGATGGCTTCGGCGTAACTCTCATCCTCCGCCGCCATGTTGTTGAGCGCGCCATGCGCCTTTAGATGCGTCACCTTCAGGCCGGCGTAGGCAGCCATCGCCTGTAGGGCGCCGATCTGATAGGCAATCATGTACTCCAGGTCGCGGGTGCTCATCTGAATTCGGCGCCGACCGAAGCCCCAAAGGTCGTTGAAGCCCGGATGCACACCGACGCTCACACCTTGCTGTTTGGCCAGCATGCACAGGCGGTGCATGGTGTTGGGATCGCCCGCGTGGAAGCCGCAGGCCACGCTGGCCGACTTGATGACCTTCATTAGGTCGGCGTCGTTGCCGATATCGTAGGCGCCCCAGCCTTCGGCGATGTCCGCATTGACATTGACCATCCGCGCCATGGTGTTCCTCGCCTCGCCCTAACAAAAATGGCGGTAGCCGCCGATCGCCGCATGGTACTATCTATAGCCAAACCGTACAATGTGAACGAACCCGAGAGCTGGGCTCAGGTGCCGCATTGACTGCCGCCGATCACCTCCCGCAACGGGCAAAATTTCTAACCGCCGGCGACACCGCACTGGTGGTGGAGTTCGGCGACCGCGTCGACGAACACCTGAGCGCGTTGGTGCTTGCCCTGGCGCGCCGCGTCGAGGCCGCCGCCATTGCCGGCGTGGTGGAGACCGTGCCGACCTTCCGCTCGCTCATGGTGCACTACGATCCCCTCGCGGTCAGCAACGCCGAATTGCAAGCGCGCATCAAACCGTTGCTGTCGAAGCTCGCTGGCACCGTCAGCGCCGGGCGGCACTGGCGGCTGCCGGCCTGCTATGATCCCAAACTCGGCCTCGATCTGGCCGAGGTCGCCGAGCGCACGGGCCTCAGCGAGGCCGAGGTCGTGGCGCGGCACTCTACGGCGCCCTTCCGGGTCTACATGGTGGGCTTCCTGCCCGGGTTTGCCTACCTCGGTGGCCTGCCTGCCGCCCTCGAGCTGCCGCGCCGCGAAAATCCGCGCCTCAAGGTCGAGGCCGGATCGATCGCCATCGCCATGGCCATGAGCGTGATCTACAGCATCGACAGCCCGGGAGGCTGGAACGTCCTCGCCCGTACGCCGGTGGCCCTGTGGGACCTGCGGCGGGCGCCCGCGGCCCTGGTGAGCGCCGGCGATCGGGTCAGCTTTGCACCGATCTCACTCGCCGAATACGAAGAGCTTGCCGGGAAAGCCCGAGCCGGGGAGTTGCGCATGACGCCGCACACACAAGACGCATGAACGCGGCGCTTTGCTTCCTCGCCTCCGGTTTGCTGACGACCCTGCAGGACCTGGGCCGGGTTGGCTATCAGCATCAGGGCATTCCCGTCTCGGGTGCGCTCGATCCCGTGAGCCTCAGCGCCGCCAACCTGCTGGTCGGCAACCCCCCCGCGACCGCGGCGCTCGAGATCGCCTATCAAGGTCCGACGCTCGTGGTCGAGGCCGATAGCGTCCGCCTCGCCTGCGCCGGCGCCGCCGCGCCGATCGAGCTCCTTGCCGCTGCCGAGGGGGAACACCCACGCCGCCTGGAGATGCTCCACAGCGCCCGCCTCGAGCGCGGCGATCAGATCCGCATCGGCGCCTTTGCCGGCGTTCTTTATCTCGCCGCCGAGGGTGGCTTCGACGTGCCGGCCGTGCTCGGCAGCCGCTCGACGCTGGTGCGGGCAGGCATCGGTGGCCTTAATGGGCGCCCCTTGCGGGCGGGCGATCGCCTGCCCTTGTGCCGGTCGCAGGCAACCGACGCCGACGAGGTGCGCCTTGCCGCCCTCGAGCTCGCCCCGCCCGCCAGTTTCCGCGTCATTTTGGGTCCGCAAGACGACTACTTCACGCCCGCAGCCCTCGGCCTGCTCACGCAAACGAGCTACACCGTCACGCCGGCCAGCGATCGCATGGGCATGCGCCTCGCCGGCCCGCGGCTCGAACACAGCAAGGGTTACAATATCGTGTCGGATGGTATCGCACCTGGCACCGTGCAGGTCCCCGGCAACGGCTTGCCGATCGTGCTGCTGGCCGATCGGCAAACCACCGGCGGCTACCCAAAGATCGCCACCGTGATCTCGGCCGATCTGCCCGCGCTCGGCCGGCTGACCCCGGGCGCCACGGTCCGTTTTCGCATAGTCGGCATCGAGGAGGCGGAAGCCGCGCGGCGCGAGCAGGCGGCCCTGCTCGCCCAGCTGGCGCAACGGATCGTCGCCGTCCCGCGCGGCGCCCGGATCGACGAGGCCCAGCTGCTGGATGCCAATCTCGTCAGCGGCATGATCGATGCGCTGGCAGGAGACCCCGCATGAGCCCCGGCCTAAGTCAGGGCATCGGCGCCCGCCTCCTCCGCAAGGAGGACGACCGCTTCCTCATGGGTCGCGGACAGTATGTCGGCGATTTCAAGCTCCCCGGCATGCAGGAGGTTGCCTTCCTGCGCAGCCCGCTGGCGCACGCCAGCATCAGGGATGTGCGCGTGCCCGCCAAGCTCCGCGACCGTGTCTTCATCGCCGAAGATCTCGGCGCCGTTGCCCCGATCCGCGCCGACACCGCGCTGCCGGGGTTCAAGTCTTCCGTGCAGCCCGTGCTGGCCCAGGGCAAGGTGCGCTACGTCGGCGAGCTCGTCGCCATGTGCGTTGCGGACACGCGCGCTGAAGCCGAAGACATGGCCGCCGAAATCGAGCTCGAGCTCGAGCCCATGCCTGCCGTTACCGACATGCTGGCGGCACGCAAGGCCGACAGCGCGCTGGTGCACGAACCCTGGGGCGACAACCTCTTTCTTAGTACGCTGACGGAAGTGGACTTCGAAGCGGTGCTCGAGAAGGCCACCCACTCGGTGACGCGCGAACTGAAGACGTCGCGGCAGGCCATGAGCCCGCTGGAGGGGCGCGCCGTGCTGGCCCATTGGAATTACCGCCTCGGTCAGCTCGAGGTGATGAGCTCCACCCAACAGCCGCATATTGTGCGCTCCGGCCTGGCCGAGTGCCTCGGCATCGACGAAGGCCAGATCCGCGTAGTTGCCCCCGACGTCGGCGGCGGCTTCGGCTATAAGGGCATACTGTTGCCGGAGGAGGTGGCGCTCGCCTGGGCCAGCCGCCGGCTTGGCGTGCCCTTGCGCTGGATTGAAGACCGGCGCGAGGGGCTGGCGGCCAACGCCAACTGCCGCGAACATCACTACCTCATCACCGCCTACGCCGACCGCGACGGCCGCCTGCTAGCGCTCGATTGCGAGGCCACCGTCGACGCCGGCGCCTACTCGGCCTATCCGTTTTCGGCCTGTCTCGAGGCCGGCCAGATCGGCTCGATCCTGCCGGGCTTGTACGATTTCCCGCACTACCGCTGCCGAACCTACTCGGTGGCCACCAACAAGCCGCCGATCTTGCCCTATCGTGGCGTGGCGCGGACGGGGGTGTGCTTCGCCTTGGAGGTGACGCTCGACGCGCTGGCCCGCGCGCTCGACCTCGAACCCACCAGCTTGCGGCTCAATAGTCTGGTGCGGCCCGAGCAGATGCCCTTCGACAATATCAGCAAGCGCCATTTCGATTCGGGCGACTACCCGCAGGCCCTGCGCCGCGCCATGACGGCGATCGATCTCGAGGCGGTGCGCCGGCGGCAAAATGAGGGTGAGCACGACGGACGGCGGCTCGGCGTCGGCTTTGCCATGTACTCGGAACAAGCCGGCCACGGCACCAGCGTCTATGCCGCCTGGGGCAT
>DATMZT010000129.1:0-42323 GCA_035573335.1 Hyphomicrobiaceae bacterium
CCTCGGGCGAACGTAGCCGAATGACGCGTCGTCCACCGCACATCGTCGTCACAACTCCCGAATCGCTCTACGTGCTGCTGGGCTCGGCGTCGGGCCGAGCCATGTTGAAGACAACTCGAACGGTCATTATCGACGAAATTCACGCGCTCGCGGCGAGCAAGCGCGGCTCACATTTGAGCCTGTCACTGGAGCGACTGTCGGCACTTTGTCCGCGCCCGCCGCAGCGCATTGGTCTTTCGGCGACGCAAAAACCTATCGACGCGGTAGCGCGCCTGTTGCTCGGTTCGCATGGCGATGATCGGCGAGGCAATGCTCATTTGACCCGTCGCTGCCGCATTGTTGATCTGGGCCACCGCCGCACGCGCGATCTTGCAGTCGAGGTGCCGTCCTCGCCGCTCGAGGCCGTGATGTCGGCCGAGGTCTGGGAGCAGATCTATGACCGCCTGGCCGAGCTGGTCGGGACACATCGCACGACGCTGATCTTTGCCAATACACGTCGGATGGTCGAACGCGTGACGCGGCACGTTACCGAGCGCCTCGGGGACGGCCAGGTCGCTGCGCACCACGGCAGCCTCGCCAAGGAACAACGTTTCGACGCTGAAAAGCGCCTCCAGTGCGGCAAACTCAGAGCCCTCGTCGCTACGGCATCCCTCGAGCTCGGCATCGATATCGGCGACGTCGATCTCGTCTGCCAGCTCGGCTCGCCTCGCTCCATCGCGACATTCCTGCAGCGTGTCGGCCGCTCGGGGCACGCCATCGACGGCACGCCCAAGGGACGTCTATTCCCGCTCTCGCGCGACGACCTGGTCGAGTGCGCGGCACTGATCGAAGCCAGCCAGCGCGGTGAACTCGACAGCCTTACGATCCCAGATCAGCCGCTGGACGTGCTGGCACAACAAATCGTGGCCGAGGTCGCGGCGCGCGAGTGGAACGAGGCACAGTTATATGCCCTTGTGCGCCGCGCTTGGCCGTATCGCTCCCTCGCGCGTGCCCAGTTCGATGCCATCGTCGGGATGCTGGCCGAGGGCTTTACGACGCGCCGTGGCCGGCGCGGCGCGCTCATCCATCGCGATGCGGTAAATGGCATTCTGCGCAGCCGCAAGGGAGCGCGCCTCACGGCGCTGACTTCCGGCGGCACTATTCCCGACAATGCGGACTTTCAGGTGGTCCTGGAACCACAGAGCCTGGTCGTCGGCACGGTCAATGAAGACTTTGCCGTGGAGAGCCTGGCCGGGGATGTGTTTCAGCTCGGCAATACTGCCTATCGCATCTTGCGCGTAGAACGCGGGCTGGTGCGCGTCGAGGACGCGCAGGGGGCGCCCCCTACCATTCCCTTCTGGCTGGGCGAGGCACCCGGACGCAGCCATGAGCTCTCGCTCGCGGTATCCCGACTTCGTGGTGAGCTGGCGTCTCGCCTCAGTGCCGACCCGTCCGGCGAAACGGCGCGGCGTTGGCTTGCCGGCGAACTCGGAATTGGCGCGGCCGCCGCAAGCCAGCTGGTCGAATATCTGGCCGCCGCGCTGGCAGCACTCGGCTGTTTGCCCACACACGAGACCATTGTGCTGGAGCGCTTCTTTGACGAAGCCGGCGGCATGCAGCTGGTGATCCATTCGCCCTACGGCAGCCGTATTAATCGGGCCTGGGGCTTAGCGCTGCGCAAACGCTTCTGCCGCAAATTCAATTTTGAGCTGCAGGCGGCGGCAACCGAGGACAGCATCATCCTGTCGCTCACGACGGCGCACAGTTTCGAGCTCGCCGAGGTCGCCCGCTACCTCCATTCTGCCAGCGTCGACAAGGTCCTGACCCAAGCCCTCCTCGATGCGCCGATGTTCACGGCGCGCTGGCGCTGGGTCGCGGGTGTATCCTTGGCAATTCCCCGCTTCCGCGGTGGCAAAAAGGTGCCACCGCAGCTAGCGCGCATGGCGGCTGAGGATTTGATCGGCAGCGTCTTTCCCGATCAACTCGCGTGTGCCGAAAACCTCAGCGGCGAGCGCGAGGTCCCCGAACATCCTTTGGTCGATCAGGCCCTTTCGGACTGTCTCCACGAGGCGATGGACCTGCGCGGGCTGAAGCTCCTGCTCCACGGGCTCGAAACGGGCGCGATAGGCGTTGTTGCCCGCGACCTGACCGAGCCATCGCCCCTGGCGCTTGAAGTCCTGTCGGCCCGGCCCTACGCCTACCTTGACGATGCCCCGCTGGAAGAGCGACGCACACAAGCCGTCATGAGCCGGCGCTGGTTGGATCCGGAGACGGCAGCCGATATCGGCCGTCTCGATGCGGAGGCCATCGCGCGCGTGCAACGCGAGGCCTGGCCGGAGGCCACCAATGCCGATGAGCTGCACGACGCCTTGCTCTGGCTCGGCTTTGTCACGGCCCAGGAAGCGACAAGAGAGACCGGTTGGCAGCAATGGTTGACGGAGCTCGCCGGCCAACGGCGCGCCGGCCTGTTGGCCTCCCCCAGGGGAGCAATTTGGATCGCCGCGGAGAGGCTCTTGCAGTTTGCCAGCCTTTGGCCCACCGCCGCGACGCAGCCGGCCCTTGCGGCTCCTGCGGCATTGGCGGGACAATCCTGGTCGCCGGAGCAGGCTTTGGTCGAGATCGTGCGCGGGCGTTTGGAGGGCTTGGGCCCGGTTACGCAGACCGACCTCGCCGCTTCCCTCGGCGTCGAGCGCGAAGCTATGGCGACGGCCCTGGTGACCTTGCAGGCGGAGGGCTTTGCCATGCGGGGTCGCTTCACGCCCAACCCAACCGAGCAAGAGTGGTGCGAACGCAGGCTGCTGGCGCGCATCAACCGCTACACGGTGAAACGGCTCCGCGCCGAGATCGAACCGGTGTCGGCACGCGACTTCCTACGCTTCTTATTGACGTGGCAACACGTTGACGCCGAGGCGCGCCTGCAGGGCCCCCATACGCTGCAAACGACCGTCGAGCAGCTGGAAGGCTTTGAGGCACCAGCCGGCGCCTGGGAGACGGAGATCCTTGCCGCCCGGCACAGCGACTATCAATCGAGCTGGCTCGACGACAATTGCCGATCCGGCCGCATCACCTGGATGCGGCTGGGAAGCGGCCTCCACCTCGGAAGGACCGCGCGGCGGTCCGGCCCAGTCAAGACGACGCCGATCACGCTCCTACCGCGCCAAAACGTCGCCATGTGGCGTGCGCCCGCCCCTGCACAGGCGCCGCGCAATCTTTCCGAACACGCGCACACCGTTGCCGAGTTCATTCGCCAGCATGGCGCCGCGTTCTTTGGCGACATCGTCTCGGGCACGCGTTTGCTGAGATGCCAAGTCGAGGATGCCCTGGCCGAATTGGTTGCCCGCGGCATGGCAAACTCGGACTGTTTCGGCGGACTGCGATGCTTGCTGGTTCCGTCGGCGCAGCGAAAACCGTTCGCCGGCGCAAAACGCCGACATCGCACGGCTTCCTACGGCATGGACGAGGCTGGCCGATGGGCCATTATCACGGCGCCGTCTGCCGACGAGGCCACCACAACCGAGCACATCGCGCGCAGCTTGCTGCGCCGCTACGGCGTGGTGTTTTGGCGTCTGCTAGCACGCGAGGCGGCCCGGCTCCCGCCCTGGCGCGAACTGCTGCGCGCCTACCGACGCCTCGAAAGTCGTGGCGAGATTCGCGGTGGTCGCTTCGTTGCCGGCATCCCCGGCGAGCAGTTCGCCTTGCCCGAAGCCGTTGGCCTCTTGCGTGCGACGCGACGCAAGAAGCCAGACGGTAGCCTGGTGTCAATCTCGGCGGCCGATCCACTCAACCTTGTCGGCATCCTGATGCCGGGGCCTCGGCTGCCTGCGATGACGGGCAACCGCCTTCTCTTCGAGGATGGGTTGCCGGTTGCCGCGTTGGCTGCCGGCGACATTCGGATTTTCAAGACGGTGACCGCGGGCGATGACTGGCGACTGCGCCTTGCCTTGCTGGGGCGCACCGCGTCCCCCGACGGCAACGCCGCGGCGCAGCCCCTTGCCAAGATCGCACGCGCCTCCGCGTTGACGGGCGGCTAAAGGTAGCCGCGGCAGGTATGGAGGGCCGTGGCGTGGGGTAACAGCAGCCGGCAAATGCGCCTATGGCAGCAAACCCCGCCAGCCCCACGCCAAACCACCTGATGCCATTCGCGGCGCGTAGGGAGGCGGCAGCCTGCATCGCCTCCTTGGCGCCTTCCGTTGGCTGAGGGCGTTACTGTCCCCGGCCCTTAACGCACCCGAGCTTGCACCGCGTCAGGCCGCCGGAAGCGCCCCGCGCCCGACCTCAAAACGCACGCGCTTGCATGCCCTCCACGTAGCGCTTGAGGTATTGGCCCACAAAATCATGATCAACCAAGCGGCGATAGGCGTCGGCAAGCCGCTTGGTCACGACGCCCCACACCTGTGTCTTGGACCCGATCTCCACCCCGTTGATGCGCGTGACCGGACAAATACACAGGGACGTCGAGGTGAGAAAAATCTCATCGGCGTTGTATGCATCGTAAAGATCAATGTCCGTTTCGCGCAGCGACAGGCCCTCCTGGCGCGCGAGGTCGATCACGGTCTGGCGGCTCACACCCGGGAGCACGAACTTCTCGCGTGGCGTCAGGATCTCCCCCTCGCGCACGGTAAAAATATTGGAACCCAAGCCTTCGCACAGGTTGCCGTTCACATCGAGCAGTAATGCCCATGCCTCGGGATCGATGCTTTGCACCTCCTGATTGGCGACGATCAGGTTGAGATAGTTGTGCGTCTTCGCGCGCGGCGTAAGCGAGTCGGGCGGCACGCGGCGGTGCGAAGGAATTACTAGGCGAATGCCCTCCTTGAATAGCTTGGCGCGCTGCACAAGCGGCAGCGGCGAGCATTCAAGAACGACGTTGGGCCCATGGTAGTCGATGTTGTCGCCGGGGGTCTGCTTGACACCCCGGCTGATGCGCTGGCCAACCCAATAGTCATCGTCTGGCCCGAGAAGGTGGCGGTTGCGCTCAAATAACTCTTCCGTCAGGGCGCACATCTGCTGCGGACCAAAGCCCGGATCGATACGGAGATATTTGAGCGAGCGATAGAGCCGGTCGACGTGTTCCTTAACCTTGAACAGGCGATGATCGAAGCTGCGCGTCATATCGAATGCGCCGTCACCATAGACCCAGCTGGCGTCGCGAAAAGGTATGCGGACCTCACTCTCGGGTAGGAACGTCCCGTTGAACCAAGCAACCCGCTCGTTGCTGCGCGTGTGCATGTGACACCCCATGTGAGGACTAACGCCCGTGTCGAGACGTCCGAGTATAGAGCCCACGACCGCCATCGGGTAGAGCACTCGACCGCAGTCCGGACGGCAAGCGGCAGGGCCCCTGGGGTGCAGCGCTCCGCCTCGGGCTTCACCCGGTTCGCGCCTAGGGCAAGGTCGGTTTGGCAACGGCGCTACTCCCGGGGATCTTGCCGCCGCGCCACCATCAATGCGTGGGCCAGCACTGTCGGCTGGCTCGGCGTGCCGTCGAGCAAAAGCGCGTGCTCCTGATAGAGCTCGACGCCGGCCGGGAGCACCACGCCCGCTTGCGCGGATCGCGTGAAGATGTGGCGACACTGGCTGCGGTCAAACCAGTTGGGGTCGTCAAAGGTACCGCCACATAGCCCCAGAATGTCCGCAAAGCGCTCCAGATCGAGGCAGATCGTGGTTCCGCACTTGCCGCAAAAATTCAGGGTGACGCGCCTGCGGCTCGAGTCGGATTGGTGGTCATACCTCTTGGCAACCACCCCGTAAAATGCCACGTCCGCTCGCCTGAAGATCGGTTCGACCAGAAAGGCCGATCCCGTAAAGCGTTGGCAGAACGTGCAGTGACAAATCGTGACGCGCAGGGGCTGCGCCCGTGTTCGGTAGCGGACGTCGCCACACAAGCACCCTCCCTCATGCACTGCGGATACTGCCAACCTCATCAAATAAGCCTTGCGATCGGCCGCGCCCCACGGGCACTCGGGAAAGTTGCCGGATGAAGCGCGCACACATCCAGCGGCGCCCCGCTACCCGCGGGCATTCTATCTCCCGGCGCGCCGTATTGCCATCGCGGGCGAGCCCAGGACAAGTCCTGTCCAGAGGCAGGGCACGTGATCGGCCGCCGCGACAAGTGCCGTGCCGCAAAGGGCTGGCCAGGTCCGCGCGGCGGGACCTCCTTTGCCAAGCCCGATCGTGAGGGCTCGCCCGCGATGTCGTCGAGCCCGCCTAGAAGGGACGCAGAGGCCGCGATGAGAGGGAGCCAGCCTTGCAGCGCTAGTGCACAATCATCCCGGTAAACACATAGGCCTGGAGCATCACCAGAACACCAACCAGGCAAGCCAGTACGATGGAATGACCGAACACGAAGCGCAAGATCGATCCTTCATGACCAAACCAATTGGTAGCCGTCGAGGCGACAACGATCGATTGTGCATCAATCATCTTACCCATGACACCACCCGAGGAGTTCGCCGCACACATAAGAATTGGTGACAAACCCAGTTGCTCTGAGGTGACCTTCTGCAGATTGCCGAACAGAACATTCGAGGCCGTGTCCGAACCCGTCAGCGCCACGCCGAGCCAGCCGAGCAGGGTACCGAAGAAGGGATAGAGTACGCCGGTCCCGGCAAAGGCAAGGCCAAGCGTCGCGTCGATTCCCGACAGACGGGTAAGCGTTCCTATCGCCAACATGGCAGAGATCGTGATCAGCGAATAGGCGCAGACGCGAATGGTGCGGGCGTAGGACGTCAGCAAGCGTAGCGGCGAGAACCCCATCAAAAAGCCGGAAATGATTGCCGCAATCAGCATCCCCGTGCCGGTGTAAGACAGCCACGTAAAGGAGAACACCGCTGCCTCGGGCGTCGCCTTGCCGACGACCGGCGGTACTTTGTTGATGAGCTTATCGAGCTCGGGAACTGGATAATTCCAGATGGCAATTGGATTGACCTGGGCCTTGAACCAGTTGGTGCCCCAGAGCAGCAAAATGATGCAGACGATGATCCAGGGCAGGAGCGACATCCACACTTGTCCCCTGCTGGGCGGTGGACCGGCTCGTTTTGGCTGCGCCGACAGGGTTTCGGCCGAATCGTCGCGGGTGCGCAAGGCCGGCGACGTCCACAGCTCCTTGGGCTGCCACACCTTCAGGAAAAGTATAAGGCAGGCCATGGAGATCAGCGACGCGCCAATATCGACGATCCACGGATTGATAAAATTCGAGATTAGAAACTGTGGGATCGCAAATGAGACACCGGTGACAAGGATGGCCGGCCAGACCTGAAGCATCCCCCGGAAACCGGCGAAGACCCAGATCAGCCAGAAGGGTACGATCAGGGAAAAGAACGGCAGCTGCCTGCCGACCATCGCCCCCAGCAGGAACGGATCGATGCCGGTCACGCTCGAGAGGCCGGCGATCGGCGTGCCAAGTGCGCCGTAGGCCACCGGCGCCGTGTTGGCAATCAGGGAGAGGCCGGAAGCGGCCAGCGGAGAGAAGCCGAGACCGATCAGCATGGCACCGGTCACCGCGACGGGCGTACCGAAGCCCGAGGCGCCCTCGAAGAAGGCGCCGAACGAGAATGCAATCAGCAACAACTGCAACCGACGGTCATTGGTTAGGCCGCCAATGGTCGTCTGTAGCGTTTCAAAGGCGCCTTTCTCGAGGGTGAGGCGGTAGAGAAAGATGACGTTGAGCACGATCCAGCCGATCGGGAAAAAGCCGGTCAAGGCGCCCAGGATGGAAGCGCGGATCGACATGTTTGCCGGCATGGTGAAAATGAGGATCGCCACCAGATTGGCGGCAATCAAGGCGATGACGGCGGCGACGTGCGCCTTCACCCGATTGGACGCAATCAAAATCAGAAGGGTTACAACCGGAACGGCCGCGGCGATGGTCGACAGCGTTGCATTGTCGAGCGGGTTGTAGACCTGGTTCCACATCAGGCTGCCTCCGAGTCAGGTTCTCGTTGACCTCAGCGCCGAGATGGCCGCGCAGGCAAGTGGATTTTGCCGCAAAAGCACACCGTTGTAGCCTCGACACCAGGCTAGAAAGCTAGTGCGCCCAAGAAGATGCTGCAGCAAATGCTACTTTGGTGCTGGCGCCTCCGGCGGTGGGCAAAATCCCGCCGCAGCCGTCCACGGCGCTATGGCCTGTGGCCTCGGCGCAGGCCAAAGGCGCGCATAGGCTTGGGGTGTCCCAGCACCCCGTCCGCTTGTGGGACATTCACCCCGGGCGGTTCCCCAGCCCAAGCTCGGAGGCTAAGCTTTCCGCCGCCGGCCAAGAGCTCACAACGCCTTGCGTGGGGCATGGCGCGGTCGCGTCGGCGCCGGCTGCGATCAGGCTTGGTCGTGTGCAGTTGGGTCGGCGACGGGAGTGCGATGGTGAGACGGCGCGTCAGCCCTTGGCGCGAAGCCGGACAGCTTCAGGCTCGCACGCCTAGGCGTAGGATCCGGTGACGCGCGGCCGAGCATTCTGGCGGCTCCTGCGCGCCTCGCTACGTCGCCACCGGGTGCGCCTCACCCTTGCTCTGCGCGTTACGTCGGCTGCCACGCTGTCCCTCCCCATCGCCCTATGGCTGGGATTGCCACTGCCCCTGTGGGCGGTTCTCACGGCGGTCATCGTGACCCAGATGAGCGTCGGCAGATCGCTCAAGTCTACCGTCGATTACTTGCTCGGTACCCTTGGCGGCGCCCTCTATGGTGGCGCAGTCGCCATCCTCATACCCCACTCCCATGAGTTGGCGCTGCTCGTCGTACTTGTCATCGCGGTGGCGCCGCTTGCTGTCGTTGCCGCCTTCTATCCGACCTTGGCTGTGGCGCCGATAACCGCCATTATCGTGCTGCTTGTCCCCACCATGACGCAATCGACGCCCCTCGCTTCGGCCTTGGATCGCGTTCTTGAGGTGCTGGTGGGCGGCTGCGTCGGGTTTGCCGTTTCCTTCCTGTTGCTGCCATCACGTGCACATGCACAGGCGGCGGAGGCCGCAGCGCGGACGCTTGAGCAAATCGCTCGCGTCCTTCGCGCCCTCCTATCCGACGTCGCGGAGGGCATAGGTACCGACGCACTGCACCGCCTTCAGGACGGCATCGGCCGAGCGCTGGTTGAGCTTAGCACCCTTGCCGCCGAAGCGGAGCACGAACGCTCTGCGCGCCTGGCGTTCCAACCTGATACGGGGCCGTTGCTGCGCACCCTGCTCAGACTTCGACACGACCTCGTAATCATCGGCAGAGCGGCGCAACTCCCTCTGCCGGAACCGCTAAGGTCGCGATTGCGGTCGAGCGTGACCCACTTGGCCGGCGCTGCCGCCGACTATTTAAGCGCCTGCGCGGGCGCGCTCAGGACGCAGCGCCCGCCTCCACCGCCGCACGTGCTTGCCGCCGTGTTCGATTGCTACCATGCCGAGGTTGGCGCAATCCGCGAGCAAGGCCTGACGCGGGCACTGAGTGCCGAGGCAGCCGAGCGTTTTTTTGCACTGGGATTTGCCCTGGAGCAGCTGCGGCAGAACTTCCAGGACCTCGAGCGCTGTGTCACCGAATGGACCGACGCTTCGAGCCAGTAGGCCAAGGCCGGCCGCTGGCCGTTTGGTTCAGCGCGTCCCATAGGCTCGATCGCCGGCATCGCCGAGGCCCGGCAAAATGTAGGCGCGCGCGTCGAGCGCCTCATCGATGGCCGCGGTCCAGATCCGCACGTCCGGATGCAAGCCGCGCAGGCGCTCAAAACCTTGCGGGGCACCCAACAGACAGACGAGCCGCACTTCCCGGGCACCACGCTCTTTGAGCCGATCGATGGCAGCCACCGCCGTATTGGCGGTAGCAATCACGGGCGCAACAACAATGACGAGGCGCTCGCTCAGATCGGTCGGGGCCTTGAAGAAATATTCGACCGCGACAAAGGTCTCCGGTTCACGGTAGAGGCCGACATGGGCGACGCGAGCGGTCGGCACAAGGTCAAGCATGCCCTCGACGAAGGTGGTGCCGGCACGCAGCACGGGCGCGAACACCAGCTTCTTGCCGGCTATTTTTCGCGCCGCGGTCCGGCACATCGGCGTCTCGATCTCGACGTCGGCAAGGGGGAGATCGCGCGTCACCTCGTAGCACAACAGCATCCCCGTTTCTTTTAGCAGCTCGCGAAAGGATTTGGTTGAGCGATGCTTGTCGCGGATCAGTGTTAGCTTGTGCTGTACCAGCGGATGATCGACCACCGTGACGCCGTCCATGGCAACGCTCCGTGTGTGGCTCAGAATACAGTGCCATCGCTGAGGACCGTGAGCGGCGGCGCGCCGTCCTCGCGCCGCAACGCGGCCGCCTGTCGGCCCGCCGCCCAGGTGCCGCCTTGCAAGATCTTGCCGAGCGGCAGCGTCGCCGCATCCAGGCCGAGGCGCTGCCGAACCGTTTCGGCCAACCGGTCGAGCAGCGCCACGGTTAGCGCGCGCCACTCGACCACGAGCGTGGCATCGACGTGGTGGGCAATCTTGGTCGCGGCCTTATCGCGCAGGACCAGCACGCCCGTGTCGATCAGCAACCCGCCGTTGCGATATTCGGCAAGCCCGGTCAGGCCATCGATGTCCGTGACGAGGAAACCCGCTGCCTGCAGCGGCTCAATTAGGGAATAGGTCAGCCACTGCGAGAGCTTGTGCAGCGGCACGAGCTCAGAGGTGCTGTCGTCCGTCACCAGGGCCGGGTGGTGCCAGCAATCGCCGAGGGGGACGCCGGCAAGCTCCAGCCGCCCTGGCCAGATTGAGCCAAGCTGCCGAAGGATCTCGGCTAGTATGCGCGGCGCGCCAATGGACCGGCTGATGCCGCCGCCGATGAGATAGTCGAATAGGCCTCCGGGTCGAGGTCCGTCCGCGCGCGCGAACACGTCCGGGTTCTTGGCAACGACCTCGCCGAGGCGCTGCAGCAGCCGCAGTCTGCCCGCAAGTGTCGGCAGGGGATTGGCGGTGGTGACCTGAAAATATCGGCCGAGGGTCTGTGCCGACATTGCCATGAGGGCGGCAGCATCGACGCAAAGCGGCCTGCATGCATCCTGGGAGAAGGCACCCGCCGCAAACATCTCAAGGCTGGCGAGTGCCAGGCCCTCGGAACGGCCGAAGCTCCTGCCTGTGGCGGCGTCCCGGTAGCGCCAACGCCGGTCCGCACCGGCATCGAGTAAAACGCTGACAATGGCAAGGTCAAAGGCCGCGCGCGCACGCTCGGCCGCAGCACGCCAGGCGCTCGTCCGTTCAAGCCTTGCCCATCGATCCTCGCCGTCGACCGTGAAGTGCCGCCACCGCGAATGCAATGGCATGTCAAGCAGAGGATATGACCGACGCGTGCAGGCGATGCTAAGATCCGCAGCGGCATCGAGGCGCTTAAGCTCGACGTCGAAGTGCTGCAGTTTGCCCTCCAGGCCAAGGGCCAGCATGCGATGGCAGCGCTGGCGCACCGCCGCCGCGCTCAACAGGGAATAGGCGGCTGCCGTTGTGGGTTTCACCGCGACGTCTCGACCTGGCGCCTCTAGTTCTTATCGAGCGCGCGGCCCACGGCCGCCTCCGTGGGAAGCGGTTGGGCCGCCGGCCCGCCGTAATATCCCATTGCCTTCTTGGCGGCCATCTCGACCTGGGCGTCGGCCGGAACCAATGCGTCCGGAATCGGCACCCGCTCGACGATCTTCACGCCCTGCGAGACGAGCGCGTCATATTTCATGTCGCTCATCGAAACGAACCGATCGATCCGCTCGATGCCAAGCCAATGGATGACGTCGGGCATCAATTGCTGAAAACGCGCGTCCTGCACGCCGGCGACGCATTCGGTGCGCTCGAAATAGGCGCTGGCAGCATCACCGCCTTCTTGTCGCTTGCGGGCGTTGTAGACCAAGAACTTGGTAACTTCCCCCAAGGCCCGGCCTTCCTTGCGATTGTAGACGATGATGCCGAGCCCACCCTTTTGTGCCGCGCGTGCACACTCCTCGATGCCGTGCACCAGATAGGGGCGACAGGTGCAAATATCCGAGCCAAACACGTCAGAGCCATTGCACTCGTCGTGCACGCGACACGCCACCGCTGCAGCCGGATCACCCAGCTTGGCGATGTCGCCGAACAGATACACCGTCATGCCGCCGACCGGAGGCAGGAAGACCTGCAAGTCCGGACGCGTGACGAGCTCGGGAAACATGCCCGCCGTCTGCTCAAACAAGGTGCGCCTGAGGCCGGTCTCGGTCGTGCCGAACCGCTCGGCAATTCCCGGCAAATACCACACCGGATCGATGGCGATCTTCACCACCGAAAGCGCGCCGCCCGCGTGCACTACCACGCCATCGTTCGCTAGGCGTCCCGCAGTTACGGCCTGCTGGATCTCCGACAGGTCGAGCCGCGCGCGCGTCACCGCGATACTGGGACGGATGTCGATGCCTTCGGCTATTTCGGAGCGAAAGGCGTCGGAGACAAGATGACCCCACGGGTCGATGGACACGATGGTGCCGGCGGTCTGCCAACGCTTGAAGGGGCCGATCGCAAAGGCCGGATGCGTGTTCGTAAGGTCGGGCCGGCGGATCGGATTGAGCGCGCCGGCGGATACCGCGAGCGCCCGGTAAACCGCGTAGGAGCCGCTATGCGTGCCGATGACGTTGCGATCTTGCGGTCGCGAGACCGTGCCAATGATCGGGCCTCGTTCGCGCGCGTTCGGCGCCCCCCAGCTAATTGGGAAGCGTGGTTTGGCTCCCGGCGCCGGGTGCGACGTCAGGCGAATGTGATCTGTCCGGTTCACTCCGGTCATTCGCGACCCCAGAAACATCAATAGCCCGCCTGCAAGACGGGCCCTCAGTCCTCGACGGCCTTGCCACGCTAGTGCGGCGATCCCCGTCGGCCGCGCCGAGGATTATAGCTCCGCTGGCGGCCGAGGCAAACCCTTGCCAGAGCATCAGTAAGGATCGGCTTACAGCGGGCGTTTGGGCACACCCGCGGCCGTGCGCAGCTGCCGCCGGCGCAAGAGCAGGATGGCCACAAGCGCGGCGGCGATCACGAGCAGGGAAACGCCAGTCGTCAGCGTCCCCAGCGCATAGATGACGGGCGTGGTAACCGTGGTCGTCTGTCCCTGTAACTCGAGGGGCAGGGTGTTAAGGTAACCGACGGCCTGGCTCGTGCGCGCGATCTCGTCCCAAGACAGGGTGAATCCGAACAGGCCGATGCCGACCACGCTAGGACCGATGATCGGCAGCACCACATGACGCAATGCCTGCCAGGGCGACGCGCCAAGATCGCGCGCTGCCTCCTCATGGCGCGGATCAAAGCGATTGAAGATGGCGAACATGATTAACAGGCCGAACGGCAGCGTCCACGTGAGGTGCGCACCCAGCGCGGACGTGAATAGCCCCATGGCCGTGTCGTAGCCAGCGGCAAGCCCGGCCGGTGCGTATGTCTTGACAGCGTCATCGATGATGCGGAATTCGAGGCCGATACCGAGCGACACCACGATTGAAGGCATGATCAAAGAGGCGATGACGACGAAGAAAAGGAGGTCGGAGCCAAAGAAGTGCTTTCTATAGGCAAGCCCCGCCAGCAGCGACAGCATCACCGTCAGCACCATTACCAGCAGGCCGAGCCAGGCGGAGCGGGCGAATGCCGACCAGATGTCGACGTTGGGAAGCCCATCGTTCCACAGCTTACTGAACCAGTGGCTGGAGACGCCGTTCATTGGGAAGGTCAGTCCGCCATCCGGGCCCTGGAATGACAGCAACACGATGGTGATCATCGGTCCGTAAAGAAACAGGACGAACAGCGCAAACAGCGCGGCCAGCCAATAGAAGGAGCGTGGGCGGCCCGCGCGCATGCTCAGAGCTCCTTGCGGATGTCGACCAGGCGCGTCAGGCCCCAGATGACCAGGAGCACCGTCGCCAGCAGGATCACGGCGTGCGCGGCGGCCGGCGGGAACTGCAGCGCCCCCATTTGAGTGTTTATCATCTTCCCGACCGAAGCGATTTGCTGGCCGCCCATCACGCCGATTGTGACGAAGTCACCCATCACGATCGTGAGCACAAAGATGGAGCCGATGACGATGCCGGGTTTGCTGAGTGGGATCACTACGTTGGCGAGCGTCTGCCAACCCGAGGCACCGCAATCCCTGGCCGCCTCGAGCAGCGCGCGGTCGATGCGCATCATCGAGTTGAAGATGGGGACGATCATGAACAGGGTGTAGAGGTGCACGAAGGCGAGGACGACGGCAAACTCGGAAAACAGCAGCCATTCCAGCGGCTGATTGATGAGATGTACTTGTTGCAGCGCCTGGTTGAGCAGCCCGTTGCGACCGAGCAGGGGAATCCAGGAAATCATGCGAATTACGTTCGACGTCCAAAACGGAATGGTGCAGACGAGAAACAGCAAGATCTGCACGGTCAAGGAGCGCACGTGGAAGGCGAGGAAGTAGGCGATGGCGAAGCCGAGAAACAGCGTGATGAGCCAGGCGAACACGGCGATGCGCAGCGTCGTCAGATAGGTCTTCAGTGTTGTGCACAGTTCGGGCGAGGCCGCCACCAGCCGCTCAGCGCATCCCTCGAACGCCTCCAGATAGTTGCGCGCGGTGAAGTCGGGCAGAATCTCGTATTCGTTGTAGTTCCAGAAGCTGACCATCAAGGTCAACAGTAGCGGCACGATGAAGAAGACGACGAAAACAACCGCCAGCGGCAAGGCCTGTGCCCAAGCCGGCAAACTTTTCTCCGTCATGCGCCAAATGCCTCGGTTCAAGGCCAGGCAGGAAGCGGGACCGCGCATGACGGCCCGCCGCCCGCATCATGGCCGCCTCAAGCGGCGATGAACTCGTTCCACTTTTTCACCATGTAGTCGTTCTCGTCCATGACAGCATTCCAACAGGCGACCGAACCCATGCGCTCCTCGTAGGAGCCCCCATCGCGCTTGGCGCCGGCCTTCTCAAGCAGCGTTCCGTCCGGGGCCTTGATGTCTTTCTCCGCGGGTTTGCCCTCCATCCAGAAGGCCCATTCGTAGGGCTCCATGCTGGCTTTCGCCGTTTCCAGCACGGCCGAATAATAGCCTTGGCGATTGAGGTAGGCGCCGGCCCAGCCATCGAGGAACCAGTTGATGAATTCGTAGGCGAGGTCCGCCTTCGCCGTACCCTTGATGCCTTTCGACAGTGCGAAGCCTGCTGCCCACGCGCGATAGCCCTCGGCCAGCGGCTGGTAGACGCAGGCAATACCCTTCGATTTCACTGCCGTCACAGCCGGCGACCACATCGACTGGATCACGGTCTCGCCCGAGGCCATCAGGTTGACGCTCTCATTGAAGTCTTTCCAGAAGGCGCGAAACTGTCCGGCTTTCTTGGCCTCGGTCAGCACCTTCATGGTGCGGTCGATCTCGGGCTTGGTCATGTTGCCCTTGTCGGGATATTTGTATTCGCCCATGGATTCGACGACCATCGCCGCATCCATGATGCCGATCGAGGGAATGTTGAGGATCGCGGCCTTGCCCTTGAACTCCGGGTTCAGCAGCTCCTTCCAGTTGCCGATCGGCCGTTTGATGAGGTCGGGGCGGATGCCGAGGGTATCGGCATTGTAGACCGTCGGGATCAGGGTCGCCCATTGCGTTGGCGATTTTGCAAACTTGGTGGAATTCTGCCCTTCCAGAAACATTACCTTTTTGGGGGCGGTCCCCTGGTCACCGATCTTCTTGCCGCTCGGCAGCTCACCCTTGCTGAAAACCGGCGTGATTTTATCCAAATTCTTGATTTTCTTGCCGTCCATTGCCAGTAAATTGCCCGACGGAATGAGCTTCTTGAGCGAGAAATACTCCGTGTCCACCACATCGTAGGAGTTGGGCTGGGTGATCACGCGCCGTGTGACGTCGTCGGTCGTCACCGGGATGTACTCGATGCTTATGCCGGTATCCTCTTTGACCTTTTTGGCGATATCGGCTGACTGGTTCACCGCGGTGCCGAGATAGCGCAGCACCTTGGGTGCTTGCGCGTGCACGGCCGGAAAACCGCTAATCGCCTCCGAGCCCAGCAGCACGAGGCTACCGGTACCCTTCAGCACGCTCCGGCGCGACACCTTATGGCTCTGACCAATCGTCTTCACTGTTGCCTCCTACTCGTTGCTGCTTGAGGTCCCTCGCGACAGACGATGGGCATCGCTGTCGGTCCAACTCACGGCGACCCGATCGCCGGGGCCGATCGGATCGGCGAAATAGGTCTGTTCCGGTAGCGAGGCCACGAGATCGGGTGCAACTTCGCTGCTCAGTCCGACCTCAACGTGCGTGCCCTGATATTCGAGGTTACGCACCGTCGCCAGCAGGCTGCCACTCGGGGCTGGCTGTCCGTTGAGGCGGCCTATCCGCACGCGGTCGGTGCGTAGCGCCAGCAGGCCGCCCGCGGCGCGGATGATGTTATGACCGCCGATAAAGCGGGCGACGAACTCAGTGGCCGGCCTGCTGAAAATCTCCTGTGGGTTACCTTGCTGCTCGATGCGCCCGCGATTCATGACCACGATCAGCTCGGCGAGCGCCATGGCCTCGTCCTGGCTGTGCGTGACGTGCACGAAGGAGATGGCGAGCTCCTTCTGCAGCCGTTTCAGTTCGCCGCGGACTTTGATGCGCAAGAACGGATCGAGCGCCGACAGCGGCTCGTCCAGCAAAAGGATCTGCGGCTCGGTGATCAATGCGCGCGCCAGAGCGACGCGCTGCTGCTGCCCGCCGGAGAGCTGCGAGGGCAACCGAGCGGCATAGTCTTGCATGGCCACGAGCCGCAGCATGTCGCCGGCCCTGGCGTGGCGCGCCGCCTTGGCCACGCCTTGCATTTTGAGGCTAAAGGCGACGTTGTCGAGCGCACTAAGGTGGGGGAATAGGGCGTAGCTTTGGAACATCATGGCGGTGCCGCGCTTGGGTGGCGGCATGTCCGAGATGTTGCTGGCGCCGAGGATGATATCGCCGGAGGAAACCGACTCGTGCCCCGCGATCATGCGCAAGGTCGAGGTCTTGCCGCAACCCGAGGGACCCAGCAAGCAACAGTAGGTACCTGGCGCGATCTTCAAGCTGATGTGGTCAACGGCAATGGTTGGGCCAAACCTCTTGGTGAGGCCTACGAGTTCGAGTGCGGCCCCTCGCATGCTGCTCATCACCTGGCGCCTATCGGGACGGACAAACTAGCACGGGCACGGCAAGGCGCCGAAGCCCGCATAATAGGCAATCCCCGCCGCCGATTGCTGCTTTGCTGGGCTCACCCCACAAGCTCGACGTTGCCTCGGGATGGGGGCAAGATGGCCGCGCAAGGAGGTGCCCATGACAAAGCTGGCAACGACCGACGCCAAATTCCTGCGCCTAGCTTACGTTGAAGCCGAGGCCGGGTTCGACGAGGGCGGCTGTCCGATCGGCAGCGTGCTCGCCGAGGGCGATCGTCTGCTCGCCCAAGGACGCAACCAGCGGGTCCAACAGGGCGACCCAATCGCGCATGGGGAGATGGACTGCCTGCGCAAGGCCGGACGGCAGAAATCTTATCGCCGCATGACCCTCTATACTTCACTCTCGCCCTGCATGATGTGTAGCGGCACCATCATCCAATTCGGGATCCCGCGCGTCATCATCGGCGAGGCGACCAATTTTCCCGGCAATCCCGAGTTCCTGCGCCAGCGCGGCGTCGAGGTAATCATTGCCAACGACCCGGACTGTATCGCCTTGATGGCCCGCTTTATCCGCGAGAAGCCGGAGCTGTGGAACGAGGACATTATGGAGGACTAGCGCGTGCCTAATCCCGTCGTCATTGCGCATCCCCTCGTTGCGCACAAGCTCTCCTTGATGCGCGACAAGAAGACGCCGTCGGTGCAGTTTCGCACCTTGCTGCGCGAGATCTCGCTCCTGCTCGGCTACGAGGTGCTCCGCGATCTGCCCCTAGAGCTGCGGCCGATCGAAACCCCCGTCGGCCCCACGCAGGCTCCCTTCCTGAAAGGCAAGAAGCTGGTGTTCGTGCCGATCCTGCGCGCCGGCAGCGGCCTGCTCGACGGCTTGCTCGATCTCGTGCCGTCGGCGCGGGTCGGTCACGTCGGCCTCTACCGGGATCCGACGACGCTGGCCGCCGTCGAATACTACTGCAAGTTGCCGGAAGACATCGCTGAACGCCTGACCGTTGTCGTCGATCCCATGCTGGCAACCGGCAACTCCGCCATCGCCGCCGTCGATCGCCTCAAGCGGCAGGGCGCGCGCGGCATCCGCCTGCTCTGCCTGCTGGCGGCACCGGAAGGCATTGCGGCGCTCGCGGCCGCCCATCCGGAGGTGCCCATTTATACCGCGGCCATCGACACGCGGCTTAACGAGCACGGCTACATCGTGCCGGGCCTCGGCGACGCCGGCGACCGCATGTACGGCACCAAATAGCTGCCGGCGCGAAAGGAGGCGCCCGAGACCATGAACGTCAACCCCTACCCGCGCGACCTCGTCGGCTATGGACGTACCCCGCCTCAGGCGCGCTGGCCGGGCGAGGCCAACGTCGCCGTGCAATTCGTCATCAACTACGAGGAGGGCGGCGAGAATTCAATCCTGCATGGCGACCCGGCGTCTGAGGCCTTCCTATCCGAAATCATCGGCGCCGAACCCTGGCCCGGACAGCGCCATATGAATATGGAATCCATTTATGAGTTCGGGTCGCGCGCGGGGTTCTGGCGCCTGTGGCGGCTGTTTGCGGAGCGCAGACTCCCGGTCACGGTTTTTGCCGTCGCCACGGCCGTGGCGCGCAACCGCGACGCGGTCGCCGCCATGCAGGAGGCGGGCTGGGAAATCGCCTCACACGGCCTGAAGTGGATCGACTATCGTAGTTTCACGGCGGAGGCCGAGCGCGCCCACATCCAGGAAGCCATCCGCATCCACACCGAGGTCGCCGGTGAGCGCCCTCTTGGCTTCTACCAGGGACGCACCTCCGCCCATACGCTCGGCATCGTCATGAGCGAGGGGGGCTTCCTCTATTCGGCCGATTCCTATGCCGACGAGCTGCCCTATTGGGTCAAAGGCCCGCACGGGCCCCACCTGATTGTGCCCTACACCCTCGACGCCAATGACATGCGCTTTGCCACCGCGCAGGGTTTCAATTCCGGCGAGCAGTTCTTCACCTATCTGAAGGACGCCTTCGACCTGCTCTACGCCGAAGGGGGTGCCGGCCAGCCCAAGATGCTATCGGTCGGTCTCCATTGCCGGCTTGTCGGTCGGCCGGGCCGGGCCGCCGCACTCGCGCGTTTTCTCGACTACATCCAGCGCCACGATCGCGTGTGGGTGGCGCGCCGGATCGATATTGCGCGCCATTGGATCGACCTGCATCCAGGGCCAATTTCCTCGGCGCGGAAGGCCCGTGACCCCCCGTCTCGTCGCGTGTGCGATCTCCCACTGCGGCTAGCCGCGCCGGCCCCCCTCGAGCAGGGCGGCAAGAGGCGCCGAGAGTGCTGTCGTGTCGACGGGCGTTGCAGCGGCGAACGACCCCGTCGCTGCTTTGCGCGCGCCGAGGTCGGCCGCGGCCTCGGCGGCCCGAACCGCTGCCACGACGTTGTCGATGACGGGAACCGGCACCTCTTCGGCGATGCGATCGGCCAATCCTGCCAACCCCAGCCCGCCGAGGATCACGACTTCCGCACCGTCCTCCTGCGCCGCCCGGCGACAGGTGGCGGCGAGGCCAACGAGGGCGGCTTGCGGGTCGGCGGCGATCTCAGCGCCGGAGGGTGCCAAAGTGCGAACCGAGGCAAGTTTCGATGCAAGGCCGATCGCCGACACGAACTCCTCGAGCATCGGCCCCCAGCGATGGCCGCCGGTAACGATGGAAAACTTGGCGCCCAGGGTCGCAGCCGCATGGCAGGAGGCTTCCGCCATGCCCACCACCGGGACGGCGGCAAGCTCGCGCAGGGCAAACAGTCCCGGATCACCGAAGCAGGCAAGCAGCACCACGTCTGGGGCTGTCTGGCAGCGGGCGAAGGCATCGAGCGCGGCATGGGCCGCGATGGCGGCCGTGGCGCGGGTGCTGATGTAACGCGCGCCGAACTGGCCCGTGGCTGACACAATCTCGGTTTGCGGCCGCGCGACCTTGCCGGCGATGGCGACGCCGAGGTCGGTCAGCTGCGCGCTCGTGTTGGGGTTGAGGAAGAGAAGTCGCATTCCCATCGACCATCGCCGAGACAACTAGCCCGGGCGTTGATTAGCACGGATCAAAGCAGGCCGCTGCAGGGGCTCAGCATCGCCCGGCGGCACAGATGCTGCCGATGCGGGCCCACCGCGGCGGCCGGCGGCACACTGCCGGTCCAATGCTCAGGCGCCCGTCTCACCGGGCGCGTAGGTCTGCAGGGCCAGCGCGTGCACCTTGCCCGCCAGCTCTCCAGCCAACGTCGCATTTACAAGACGATGACGCTCGAGCCGCGATTTGCCCGCGAACTGTGCTGAGACGATCACCACTCGGAAGTGGCTTTCCCCCGTCCCCGGCGCATCACGATGGCCGGCGTGCAGATGCGATTCGTTGATGACAACAAGACGCGCGGGCGCAAAAG
This sequence comes from Hyphomicrobiaceae bacterium, assembly GCA_035573335.1. Lineage (GTDB taxonomy): Bacteria > Pseudomonadota > Alphaproteobacteria > Rhizobiales > Hyphomicrobiaceae > AWTP1-13. The sequence continues at coordinate 20,444 of DATMZT010000129.1, forward strand.
CGCATGCGAGCTTTTCCCGAATCGTTTGTTCGACCGACATTAGATTTCTGCTCACGTCATTGTGCCAGAGTCCATCGACTTTGGCCAGGGAGCAAGCACGAGCGCGGGCATTGTGCAGCGGCTTGTGCACGCTCCCGCTTATGCCCATACTTACAGGCAATGAAACTTGACTCGAAATACTTTGACTGCGTCCGCGTGAAACCGGTCAACGAGGAGGCCGTGCGCGAGCATGGACCCATCTGCCAGTGGCGCGGTTGTCAGTCGGCGGGCCTCCACCGCGCACCCAAGGGGCGGGGGCGCGAGGGGCAGTATTACTTTCTTTGCCTCGCGCACGTGCGCGAGTTCAATGCGTCCTATAATTACTTCGAAGGCATGAGCAATAGCGACATCGAAGCCTACCAGAAGGAAAGCGTGATCGGACACCGGCCGACCTGGAGGGCTGGTGCCAACGCCTGGGCGCACGGCACCCGCTATGGGATGGGCGGGTCGCACGGCTCCGACCGGCCGACGCATGACCCCCATGCATTTTTTGTGTGGCGCGGTGAGCGTGGATCGGCGACGGCGAACCAACCCCGCCGCCGGCTCAAACCATTGGAATTAAAGTCGCTAGAAGCCCTAGATCTTGGCGCCGATGCCTCCAGGCAGCAGATCAAGGGCCGCTTCAAGGAGCTGGTGAAGCGTCACCACCCTGACTCCAATGGCGGGGATACGCGCTCGGAGGATAAGTTGCGCGAAATTATCCAAGCCTATAACTATCTCAAACAGGCTGGGCTCGTTTGAGACTGGCTGTAGTCCTAGCGCCATCCCGCGCCGGCCGACAAGGCCGCGCTCCAGGAAGAACATCCGGAAACGAAGCCCTATGCCCGCCCAAGCCCAAGCCGGGGTTCCCGGCATGCCGGACCTAAAGGTGTCCGTCCGTCAGCTGTTCGGCATCGACACCGATTTTGAAGCTCCCGCCTATTCCCATTCCGACGATCACGTCCCCGACCTCGACAACGACTATGTGTTCAGCAAGGAGGTGACGCTCGCCATCCTGGCTGGCTTCAAGCATAACCGCCGCGTCATGATCCAGGGCTATCACGGCACCGGCAAGTCGACGCACATTGAACAGGTTGCCGCCAGGCTCAATTGGCCCTGCATCCGCGTCAATCTCGACAGCCACGTGAGCCGCATCGATCTCATCGGCAAGGATGCGATCGTTCTCAAGGACGGCAAGCAGGTCACCGAATTCCGCGAGGGTATCCTGCCCTACTGCCTGCAAACCAATACGGCGCTGTGCTTCGATGAGTACGACGCCGGCCGTCCCGACGTCATGTTCGTGATCCAGCGTATCTTGGAACAGTCGGGCAAGCTGACGCTGCTCGACCAGTCCAAGGTGGTCAGGCCGCATCCAGCCTTTCGGCTGTTTTCCACCACCAACACGATTGGCCTCGGCGATACGTCTGGCCTCTATCACGGCACCCAGCAGATCAATCAGGGTCAGATGGATCGCTGGTCGATCGTCTCCACGCTCAACTACTTGCCCCACGACGTCGAGACGAAAATTGTGCTCGCCAAGGCCAAGTCGTTTGCCAAGAGCGAAGCCAAACGCAAGGTGATCTCCAATATGGTGCGCGTTGCCGACCTGTCACGCTCCGCCTTCATGAACGGCGATCTGTCCACGGTGATGAGCCCGCGCACCGTCATCACCTGGGCCGAGAACAGCGAAATTTTTGGCGACATCGGCTTTGCCTTCCGCCTCACGTTCCTCAACAAGTGCGATGAGCTGGAGCGCCCGCTGGTGGCGGAATTTTACCAGCGCTGCTTCGGCGAGGAACTGCCCGAGAGCGCCGCCAATGTTGCCCTAAGCTAGGACCTCGTGCGCATGGCTGTGGGCTCGAACCGCAAAGAATCGCCGGCCGAGCCGTTCAAACGGGTGCTAGGCATGGCCGTGCGCGCCATCGCCGGCGATGGCGAGGTGCAAGTTAGCTATGCGCCAGGCAAGCCCGAAATCGACGGCAAGCTGGTGCAACTGCCCGAACCTTCGCGCGTGCCCTCCGCCAAGGAGATCGCCGTAGTTCGCGGCTGGGCCGATAGCCTGGCGTTGACCGCGGCCTGTCATGACCCGAAGCTACACGCGCGCTTGGCGCCGAAGTCGGGCCCGGCCCGCGCCGTCTTCGAGGCCGTCGAGCGGGCTCGCATTGAGGCCCTCGGTGCCAATCGCATGCCCGGCATGGCGGCCAACCTGACCGCTCGCGTCGAGGACCAATACGGCCATGGCCGCTACGCCGAGATTAGGGAGCGGGCCGACGCGCCGTTGGAGGATGCCCTCTCCCTGATCGTGCGCGAGCGCCTGACGGGGGCGACCCCACCCGATACGGCCAAAGCCATGGTCGATCTCTGGCGGCCCTGGATCGAGGAGCGCGCCGGGCGCACGCTTTCCAAGCTCGACAGGCTCGCCGAAGACCAGGCGACCTTTGGCCGCTCGCTGCGTGATCTGCTCAAGTCGCTCAACGTCTCCGAGGAGCTATCCGACGGCGAACGCGAGGAGGGCGAGGACGACGAGCAGGACCCCGAGAGCGGCGAGCAAGAATCGAAGGACAACTCAGAAGGGCAAGAGCCACAGGATCAAGACAGCGACGATCAGCGCGGCGAGGGCGAGGAAGGGGAAACGACGGATCAAGCCCAGGATGCCGATGCGGATCAATTCGACGCCGATGCCGACAGCGACGAGATGGCGGATGCGCGCGAGCCGTGGCGCCCGAACTTTAACGTGCTCGATAATCCGGAGGCCTTTGGCTACAAGGTCTTCAATCGCGCGCACGACGAGGAAATTGCCGCCGAGAACCTATCGACCCCCGACGAGCTGGAACGGCTCAGGAGCTTTCTCGACAAGGAGTTGCGCAACCTACAGGGCGCGGTCGCACGCTTGGCAAACCGCCTCCAGCGCAAGTTGCTGGCACAGCAGAACCGCGCCTGGGATTTCGACCTCGAGGAGGGGACGCTGGATGTGGCACGGCTCACGCGCGTGATCACCGATCCCCTGCATCCGCTCTCCTTCAAGCACGAGCGTGATGCGGATTTCCGCGACACCGTGGTGACCTTGCTGCTCGACAATTCCGGCAGCATGCGCGGGCGGCCCATTATGGTGGCGGCCTGCTGCGCCGATATTCTGGCGCGCACGCTGGAGCGCTGCGGGGTCAAAGTCGAGATCCTAGGCTTCACCACCAGGGCCTGGAAGGGTGGCCAGGCACGGGAGGCGTGGCTTGCCGCCGGCAAGCCGGCCAATCCAGGCCGACTGAATGACCTGCGTCATATCATCTATAAGCCCGCCGATGCACCCTGGCGGCGGGCCAAGCGTTCGCTCGCTCTGATGATGCGGGAAGGCCTGCTCAAAGAGAATATCGACGGCGAGGCTCTCGCCTGGGCACACCGGCGGCTGCAGGCGCGCCCCGAACGGCGGCGCATCCTGATGATGATATCGGATGGCGCACCCGTCGACGACTCGACGCTCTCCGTCAACACGGGCAGCTATCTCGAACTGCACCTGCGGCAAGTCATCGAGGAAATCGAAACGCGCTCCGGCGTCGAGTTGATTGCCATCGGCATTGGTCACGATGTCACCCGCTACTACCGCCGCGCCGTGACGATCACCGACCCGACCGAACTTGCCGGCGCCATGACGGACAAGCTGGTTGAGCTATTCGAAGAGGGCGAAGACGGTCGCCAACCGCTGCCGCGGGCACCCAAGCGGCGCAAGCTGCAGTGAGCGCTGAGCGCCCCGCCACAGCACACGCTCGCCGCCGCGGGCAGGGCCGCCCGCGCTAATGTGATCGCAATCGACGACCCAGCGGGGCTCAGGCGCCACCGCGGCCAACGCGGCTCCGCTTTACTCTCTACTCTCTCTAATCCGCTGAGTTGCTGCGCCGCTTGCTTGCGCGCCGGCGAGGCCCGGGGCGGCTCGCTTGAACGGCCGCAGGAGCGGTGAGCTAAGCCGCCGCCTGCTCGGCCTGCGCCTTCTTAATGTCGCGCTTAAGCTTGCGGCACCGTTCCGACAGCTCCTCGTCGCTGGCCTTGGCCAGGAACGCATCCAGCCCGCCCCGCCGCTCCACGGTCTTGAGTGCGTGGGCGCTGATCCGCAGGCGCACCTTGCGCTGCAAGGCATCGCTGATCAGGGTCACGTCGACCAGATTGGGCCGAAACGTGCGTTTGGTCTTGTTCTCCGCATGGCTGCGCAGTTGGCCGGCCATGGGCCCCTTGCCCGTCAACTCGCACCGCCGCGTCATGACAATCGCTCCTTGCAAATAGCCCCTGGCCCGGTGGCTGCGGGGATCGCGCGCCGTTCTATACGAGAGCCACGGCACGTCAAGGTCCCGCGCCAGCGCGCCCCTGTCGGTTGACCGTTGCCAAGCTCAGTGGACACCCGGCGCGAGCCACATTAATGACGCAAAACCTGCTACTGTCGCTGTGTGGGAGTTTGCACCTTGGCGTTGCGTTGTTGGTTGGGCCGCAACATGCTGTTGAAGCCGGTCGGTCGTAGGCGTGCCTTGTTGGCCACGGAATTGAGGCTCGCTGCTGGGCTGATGTTGCTTTCCGCCTCTGGCGTGGCCGCCCATGCCGACGGCTGGCCGGCGAGCGTCAAGGCGACCTACCAGATTACCTTCAACGGCTTCAACATCGGTACGGTGGATTTTCAGTCGGAAGCAGAATCGGAGAGCTATACGCTCGTCGCCAATACCAAGCTGTCGGTCCTACTCGGGGCCTTCACCTGGGACAGCGAGACCCGCAGCTTCGGGATGTTGACCAGCAAGGCGCTCAAACCCGCCGCCTTCAGCCTGGATTATAAGAGCACCCTGAAGGCCGGATCCTTGAAGATCGGCTTTTCCGACGGCACCGTGACGGACGTCGCCCAGCAACCCCTGATTCCGCCCAAGCCGGGCACGATTCCTTTGCGCGAGCAGCACCTCAAGGGTGCGCTGGACCCCCTCAGCGCCATCATGCTGTTGTCACGCGGCTCGGGCACCAATCCCTGCGAACGCCGCATTCCGATTTTCGATGGCAAGGAGCGTTTCGACCTGGTGCTCAGCCGCAAGGGTGAAGTGCAAGTGACGGAGCAGCAGCCGAGCGGTCAGCCGGGCGTCGCCTACGTGTGCCGCGTGCGCTACCAGCCGATCGCGGGCTACAAGCTCGACAAAGAAACCGAGTTCATGGTCGCCAACGATGCCATCGAGGTGGCACTGCGTCCGATCCCCAGCGCCAATGTGTTCATTCCCTATCAGGCCACGATCCCCACCATGGCTGGCTATGCCACCATCTACGCCAAACGGGTAGAAATCGCCTCGCCGGGCAAACCTCAGATTGCCTTGACACACTGAGCAGCCGGTGCCGACCATTGGCGTGGGCCGAATTGCTGCGGGTTTTTTGGCCGAGCCCCTTGATCTTGCCCCACCACTCTGCAATGCCTCCGCATGGCGACCTCGGCTAAGGCACCCGGAATGAGCCTCGATATTGCAAACCGCATTCGCAACGTCACGGCGGTACTAGGACCCACCAACACGGGCAAGACCCACCTGGCTATCGAGCGCATGCTCGGCCACGACACGGGGCTGATCGGTCTGCCGCTGCGACTGCTGGCGCGCGAGGTGTATGACAAGGTGGCCGCGCGCGTCGGCGTCGATCGCGTGGCGCTCATCACCGGCGAGGAGAAAATCAAGCCGGAGCATCCACGCTACTACGTGTGCACCGTCGAGGCCATGCCGCGCGAGATCGAGGTGGATTTCCTCGCCATCGACGAGATCCAGCTGGCGGCTGATCCCGATCGCGGCCACGTCTTCACCGATCGCCTTTTGCACGTGCGCGGCAAGCAGGAAACGCTGATGCTCGGCGCACAGACCATGCGCGAGGCCATCAGCGATCTCATACCGGGCGCCAACTTCATTTCGCGGCCGCGGCTTTCCAGGCTCAGCTACGCCGGCGAGAAGAAGATTACCCGGCTGCCGCCGCGCTCGGCCTTGGTCGCCTTCTCCGCCGCCGAGGTGTACGCGGTGGCCGAGCTCATCCGGCGCCAGCGTGGCGGTGCCGCCGTGGTACTGGGCGCCCTCTCGCCACGCACGCGCAATGCTCAGGTTGCCCTCTACCAGTCCGGTGACGTCGATTTCTTAGTCGCAACCGACGCCATCGGCATGGGCCTCAATCTCAACGTCGAGCACGTGGCGTTTGCGGGCGTGCGCAAATTCGACGGCCAGGTCAACCGCGGGTTGACGCCAGCGGAGCTTGGTCAGATCGCGGGGCGCGCCGGCCGGCACATGAACGACGGGACCTTCGGTGTCACGGGGACGGTCGAAGCCTTCAGCAGCGATCTGATCGAAAGGCTCGAGACACACACCTTCGACACGGTGCGAATGCTGCAGTGGCGCAACCGCGATCTCGACCTCGCGTCGGTCGATCGGCTGCGCGACAGCCTGCGCCAGTCGCCGCGCGAGGCTCGCCTGATGAGGGCGCGCATGGCCGACGACGTGACCGCGCTAGAAAGTGTTTGCCATGATCGGGAGATCCTGGCTCTCGCGGCCGCCCCCGCCGCCGTCGGCCGGTTGTGGGAAGTGTGCCAGATCCCCGACTATCGCAAAATCTCGCCGCAAAACCACGCCGAGCTGGTCGCCACCCTTTACAAGTTTTTGATGGCCCCGGCGGAGCGCATCCCTGAGGATTGGTTCGCAAACCAGGTTGCGTTCGCCGACCGCACCGATGGCGACATCGATACGCTCGCCAACCGCATTGCCCACATCCGGACTTGGACGTTCGTGTCCAACCGCGGCGATTGGTTGCTGGATCCGGGGCACTGGCAGGAACGCACGCGCGCCATCGAGGACAGCTTGTCGGACGCGCTTCACGAGCGTCTGACCCAGCGTTTCGTCGATAGGCGCACGAGCGCGCTCATGCGGGGGCTCAAGGAAAAGGATGAACTTTACGCGGAGATCGCCGAAGACGGCACCGTGCAGGTCGAGCGCCATTACGTCGGCCGCCTGCAGGGCTTCCGGTTCTATGCCGATACCCAGGCGGAGGGCATTCACGGGAAAGCCGCGCGCAATGCCGCCGCCCACGTGCTTGCCAAAGAATTGGGCATGCGCGTGCGACGCGTGATCGCCGCCAAGAACGATGCGTTCAAGCTGACGCGGCAGGGCCAGGTGCTATGGCGGGAGGAGGAAATTGGCCGCTTGGAGGCAGGCGATGATGCGCTCAAGCCGACGGTCAGCATCGTTGCGGACGATCACCTGCCCGCCGCCGACAAAGAAAAAGTACGTGAGCGGCTGACAAGTTGGCTCAGCGAACTTTGCGCCGAGCGCCTCAAGCCGTTGCTGGAAATCACCGGCGCCCAGGATATCTCTGGCCTGGCTCGCGGCATTGCCTTCCGCCTGAAGGAAGACTTTGGGGTATTGCGGCGCGAAAGTGTGAGCGATGAGATCCGCGTGCTCGACCAACCAGCCAGGGCACAGCTGCGCAAATACGGGGTCCGATTCGGCGCCTTCAATATCTACTTCCCGGTGCTGCTGAAGCCCGCCTCGAGCGAACTTGCAACGGTCCTCTGGACGCTCAAGCACGGCGCCGCGAACGGCCTCGACGTGGCCAGCTTGCCGGGGCCACCGCGCCCGGGGCTGACCTCCCTTCCCGCCGATCCGGCGGTCCCGGAGGCCTTCTATCGCGTCGCCGGCTATCATGTGTGCGGCCCGCGCGCGGTCCGCATCGACATGTTGGAGCGCTTGAGCGACCTGATCCGTCCCCTCGTGGCCTGGCGATCCGATCCGGCCAATCCCGCGCCTCCCCCGAGGGGAGCGACCGGCGACGGCGGGTTCCGGACCACGCCCGAGATGATGTCGATCCTCGGCTGCTCGGTGGCGGAGCTCGGTAACGTGCTCAAGGTCTTGGGTTTCCGGCTGGATCGCCGCCGTGTCGCACCCGATCAGCAATCCGAGCCGGCAGCCGCCGTGACACCTGCCGCAATGGAGGCCGCCGCGGCCGAAGACCAGGCAACCTCCACCCAAGGTGGGGCGAGCGCGGCCGGCTCAGCGACGGCAGCGGTGGCGGCTGCGGGTATGGAGGAAGGCGCAAGCGTCACCCCAATTGATGCCCCGGCGGCGATCGCGCCGAGCCCGGACGCTGGCGCGGCGATGGCCTCAGCAACGCCGCCGGCCGCCGCCGAAGAAAGCGCGCCGGAGACGGCGGCGGTGGCGGCTGCGGGTATGGAGGAAGGCGCACGCATCACCCCAATCGATGCCCCGGTGGCGATCGCGCCGAGCCCGGACGCTGGCGCGGCCATGGCCACAGCAACGCCGCTAACCGCCGCCGAAGAGATTTGGGAGGAGATTTGGCGACCGCGACGGCGGGGGCGCGACCTGGAAGAGCGCCCGGTACGACCACAGGGCTCCCGCCGGCGGCCATCCGAGCCAGCGCCGGTGAGGCCGGCTGAGGTGCGCAAAGATCGTCCCGACCAGGGTAAACGACGACGCGACAAGAAACACAAGGAGCGCCGCGAGGAACGTCCGCGCCTCCACCTCGAGGCTTCCCCGCCAGGCGCCAAGACGGGCGGCTTCGATCCGAATTCGCCGTTTGCTGCCCTCTATTCCTTGAAGGCGGCGATGGACAAGCGCACCCAAGACTAGGCAGCGCCATGGCCGCGGGACCAGACCCTCTCGCCGACGCGGGTTCCCCGCAACGGCTCGATAAGTGGCTTTACTTTGCCCGGCTGGCCAAGTCGCGAACGCTGGCCGCCGACTTGATCCTTGGCGGCAAGGTCCGGGTCAATCGAGCGCGCGCCGGCAAGCCCAGCCACCCCCTGCGACCCGGCGAGGTGGTGACCATCGCCTTGCATGGGCGCGTGCTGGTGCTGAAAGTTCTGGCCCCCGGCCACCGCCGCGGCCCGGCGGCGGAGGCGCGCACCCTCTATCAGGTGCTGGCGCCTCGGCCCGGGGCGTCTGCTGGGGGGAGTCCAGTGCCCGCGCTCGCAGGACCGCACGAGGAGAACTGACGGGCTTGCCGCGCGGCAAGCAAATGAGCCTTGCGACGACCGGCCCTGGTGTGGCAACAGAGGCCACCCCATAAATGCCCGAAGCGCCTCGCCCAGAGGCTACGGATCCGCTACGCGCATGACCTACATCGTCAATCAGAACTGCATCAAGTGTAAGTTCACCGATTGTGTGGAGGTATGTCCGGTCGACTGCTTCTACGAAGGCGAGAACATGCTCGTCATCCACCCAGACGAATGCATTGACTGCGGGGTCTGCGAGCCGGAATGCCCGGTGGATGCAATCAAACCCGATACCGAGCCTGGTCTGGAGCAGTGGCTCGAGCTCAATCGCGAGTATTCCGAGAAGTGGCCCAATATTACGTCGAAGAAAGAGGCCCCTGCCGACGCCGACGACTATCGCGATGAGCCCGGAAAATTCGAGAAATACTTCTCACGGGAACCCGGGTCCGGAGACTAAGCTATAGCGTTACCGTCAAGCGCCTGCTCCACCGTCCCTTGGGCCTGTACCCCTACGGAACGCCGGCCGCCGGCTGCTGGGGGCGAGGAGAGGCTGCGGCCGCGACAACCAATGCAGCCGCTTCAAAATGCGTGAAGTTTGTGTTATGGTGCCCTGAGATGGTAGTGGCGTGAACAAAGTCGGTACGTCGTTTCGCGGGTGAGGCGGGTTATTCCGACTGTGGACGGCCTCGGACTTGTGTGCGCGCGGAGGCGCACCCGCAGATTCTACACAGCCAAACCATACAATGAGGGCGCGAAAGGGTCGGCTGGGCTGAAAGGCCCTGCAACCGGCAGCGCGGTTCGACACCATGGGGGGCGCGGCGGCTGCCGCCGGTGGACGGGATCATTATGCCGAGCTTAGGCTCGTGTAAGAAGTGTGAAATGCAATCTTAAGTAGCAAGTGGGACGAGCACAATGACACGCAAGAAGACGGCGACAAAGGCAGTGGCAAAAAAATCGAAGTCCCCTGAACGCAAGGCCACAGTTCGTCCGTCCGCCAAGGCTGCGAGCGCAAAGGTTGTCGCCGCGAAGACCGCCCCCAAGGCAGCGCCCAAGGCGGCCCAGGCCGATGCCGTGCGAAAGGGCAGCGTCGGCAAAAAGGCGGTGGTGCCCGTCGCGGCGGCCAAGAAGGTGGCCAAACCGGCTCCGACCCAGCCGCTCCCGGCGGCCAAGGTCGCAGTGTCCCCGGCAAAGCCTGCCGCTGAACCTGCGCCAGCAATGCCTCCCTTTGCGCGCCCGGCGGCGCTGCCAGGAGCTGCGCGTGCGATCCCTGCTGCGGCAACCATGGGCAAGGGCGGCGCTCAGCGAATCGCGGCACCTCCCGCCACCCCCAAGGCCGTAGCCGAACGCACAGCGCTCGCCCGTCAGCAGGCAGCCAACAAGAAGCCGGTGAACCAACGCCATGGCTTCAAGACCAATGAATGGATCGTCTACCCGGCTCACGGCGTCGGCCGCATCGTCGGCATCGAGGAGCAGGAGATCGCCGGGATCTCGCTGGAACTCTTTGTGATCACCTTCGAGAAGGACAAGATGACGCTGCGGGTGCCGACGGGGAAATCCCAAAGCGTTGGCATGCGCAAGTTGGCCGAGGAAAATACGCTCAAAAAGGCCATGGAGACGTTGCGCGGCAAGGCGCGCGTCAAGCGCACGATGTGGAGTCGGCGGGCCCAGGAATACGAGGCCAAGATCAACTCGGGCGACCTCATCTCGATTGCCGAGGTGGTGCGCGATCTTTATCGCTCCGAAAGCCAGCCCGAGCAGTCTTACTCGGAGCGTCAGCTTTACGAAGCAGCGCTCGACCGCATGGCGCGCGAACTGGCCGCCGTCGAGAAGCTCGATGAGCGCGGGGCCGTGCAACGCATCACCGAGGTCCTGGCAAAGAGCGCCAAGGGTCGCCGTGTCACGGCAGAAGAGGCAGAAGTGAAGGCCGCCTGAGCCGCCGGGCACCCCTGGCAGCTGGCATCAGCCACTGGCCGACCCGAACCGCATCGTTGGCCCCACCTGGACGGCGGTTGTGCGTGCGCTCGCCGGTGAGGCGCGGGTGCCAGCAAAGGCGCATCCCAGGGACGGTCCATCCCGGTGAAAGGCCCCCGTCCCCGATCCAGTAAAGGCCATCCCAGTCAAGGCCCTGTCCCCCGTCAAGGTGAGATGAACCCCGCGCCCGACACACCGACGGCAGCCGGCCGCCAAGTCTCCTGTCGGCCGCTGCCGCTGGATTGGCTGCGAGGCCGTGCTGGCCTCTGCGCGCCTTCGAGCGGGGCCCTGAGCTTGAGAAAAGGCCGCGACGCGCACACTGAAGGCGCTATGCTAGGGACGATGGATCCTGCGGCTGATCGCAAAAGAAATGGCTGGAGGCCAAAACATGCTCTGCGGCGCTTACTACTTTCCCACCGATTACGGCATGGACGTCGTTGAGCTCGCGCGTGCCCTGGAAGAGCGCGGGTTTGAATCATTGTTCCTGTGCGAGCATACCCACATTCCCGTCAGCCGCCGGACGCCGTTTCCGGGCGGCGGGGAGTTGCCGAAACGCTATAAGCACACGCACGATCCCTTCGTTGCCCTTTCGTTTGCAGCAGCAGCCACCAAGACCTTGAAACTCGGTACCGGCATTGCGCTCATCCCGCAACGCGATCCCATTGTCACGGCCAAGGCCGTCGCAAGCCTCGACCAACTCTCCAATGGCCGCTTCATCTTGGCCATGGGCGGGGGCTGGAACGTCGACGAGATGGAAAATCACGGCGCGCGCTACGATACCCGGTTCAAGCTGCTGCGCGAGCGCGTGCTGGCAATGAAGGAGATGTGGACCAAGGAAGAGGCTCAATACCAGGGGGAATTCGTCAACTTCGATCCCATTTGGGTCTATCCGAAGCCCAAGCAGAAGCCGCATCCCCCGTTGTTTCTCGGCGGCGAAAGCGATCACACCTTGCACAGGGTGGTGGAGTTTTGCGACGGCTGGTTTCCGCGCACTCGCCGGGGCTTCGAGCCAAAGACGGCGATGGAGCGGTTGGCGACGGCGGCCGCGGCGGCCGGGCGCGATCCAAAAACGCTTTCCATTAGCGTATTTGCGGCGCCGGCCGACGCCGCAAAGCTCGCTCCCTACCGCGAGGCGGGCATTCAACGGGTGCTCTTCGAAGTGCCCGATGCGAGCCGCGAGGAGATCCTACGGACGCTGGATAGAAACGCTCTGCTGATCAAGTCCTGACCCCTCAGGATCACCAGTTGGTGTTGGCGCCGATCGGGCTCGCAGCAGGCGGCAGGGTCAGCTCGGCAGCCCTTTGCGAAGGCGCTCTGCTGGCGCCACCGTTTGTCTTAAAGACCGCGACAGCGGGGGGCCCGGCTTGATCCGGCACCGACCGCGACGGGGCGCCCTGCGGGGCGGACGGGTAGGCCAGCCAAGCTCAAGCCCCGAGAAAATTTGGGAACCTCAGCCACTGCCGTCGGTTGATTAGGAGCATATCCCTTTCATTCGGCTCGATTTTGCAGGGAGTTGAGAATGGCGGAAGAGCGCAAAATCCACGCCACCGGGTCGCCTCGCGGCTTTGCCAGCATGGATCAGGACAAGCAGCGCGAGATTGCTCGCAAAGGCGGAGCCAACGTGCCCAACGACAAGCGCAGCTTCGCGCAAAATCGCGCACTGGCCTCCGAAGCCGGTAGAAAAGGCGGTCGCTCGGTGGCCCCACAATCGCGTAGCTTTGCGCAAAATCGGGCGTTGGCCGCCGCGGCAGGGCGCAAGGGCGGTCAGGCCTCCCAAAGCCGGCGGCTGCGCAGCAGCACCAATGGGTCGAGTGACCGGGGAGGCCACAACTCCTCCGATAATCAAGGCCGATCCGACTGAGTAAGGGGTCGGCGCTCCCGCTTTTTTTGCGGGCCCTTGTTGCTGCGCACAGGACAGCGCGCCTGGCCTCTGCTCGTCGCGACGAGGCCACCCCCCGCGAGGGGCGCGGCAATAGGGGCGCCTGGGGTCCCTCCTGTTCGCCTCCGCCGGCGTGATCTTCTGGGCGGCAATCTCACAGTTGGGCAAGCAGGCCTCACCAATAGGGGGCCACGTTGGCCAAGGCGGCGACCGCCCCTGATGCCGCCGAAGCTCTTGACGGCATAGGTGACCAGCCGCGACAGAATGTCGATCTGCCTTTGAGATCGTGAAGGTTCCTTCGTTCCTTCCCCATCTTCGCTGGAGATCAACTGATGCGTGGGCGGGCAGTTGCCACCCATTGGTAGGTCTTTGGTTCTGATTGATTAACTGGCCCGCGTCGGCAACCCACGGTTGGCCGATCCTTCCCCCAGGCCTCGCCGGGTCAGCCGCGCGCGAAGGGATTTTCGCTCTTGCGCAGTTTGAGGCGAATGGGCACGCCAGGAAAGCCAAACGTTGCGCGCAAGCTATTGCTGAGATAGCGCAAATAAGCCTGCGGCACGGCCTCGGGCCGCGAGCAGAAGGCGATGAACGTCGGCGGCCGGGCCGAAGGTTGGGTCACAAATCGCAACTTGACCCGTCGGCCCTTGGCGGCCGCCGGGGCGTGTTGTTCAACCGCCTCGGCCAGCCAGCGGTTCAACGCGGGGGTGGGCACGCGCTTGTTCCAGATCGCGTAAGTCTCAAATACGGCCGACATCAGATCGTTGAGGCCGCGGCCGGCAAGCGCCGAGAGCGCCACGATGGCAAGGCCGGGCATTTGCGCCAACCGCTCGGCCGCCGTGGCGCGCAGCTCTTTCAGCATTCTTTGCTTGTTGGACACCAAGTCCCACTTGTTGACGGCGATGACGAGGGCGCGCCCTTCGGTTTCGACCAGATCGGCGATGGTTAGATCCTGATGTTCGAAGGGATGCTCGGCATCGACGAGCAGGACCACCACCTCGGCAAAGCGAATGGCGCGGACGGCATCGCTCACCGCTAGCTTCTCGGCCGCCTCAAAGATGCGCGCCTTGCGCCTGAGACCGGCGGTATCGAACAAGCGAATGGGCCGCCCCTGCCATGTTGCGTCGCTGGCGACAGCATCGCGCGTCAAGCCGGGCTCAGGGCCGGTGATCATGCGTTCTTCGCCGAGCAGGGCATTGACCAAGGTGGATTTGCCGGCGTTTGGCCGTCCGACGATGGCGACGCGCACTGCACTGTGTTCGCGCGGCACATCGCCACCCGCCTCCGGGCTGCCTTGAGGTTCCAGGCCCAGCGCGCCGGCGATCGCGCCGCTCAATTCCCCCATTCCCTCACCGTGCTCGGCCGAAATGGCGATCGGCTCGCCAAGACCCAGCCGGAACGCCTCGTAAAACCCCTGCGTGCCCGCGCGGCCTTCGCACTTGTTGGCAACCGGAATGGCCGGCACCCCCGACGCCAGGACCAGTCGCGCAAATACCGTGTCGGCCGGAATGATGCCGTCCCGGGCATCGAACACAAACAACACCAAATCGGCGCTGGCGAGCGCCAATTCGCTTTGCGTACGCATGCGCCCGGCAATGGAGGAGCGCGGAGCCTCCTCGAGCCCCGCCGTATCGATGACGGTCACGGCATGACCCGCGATCGTCGCCTCCCCGGTGCGGCGATCACGGGTCAACCCGGGCCTGTCGGAGACGAGCGCCGCGCGCCTGCCGGTCAAGCGGTTGAAGAGGGTCGACTTGCCGACGTTGGGCCGGCCGACGATAGCAATGGCTGCGGGCATGCGTCAGTCGCCCAGGATCGGCGGTGTCATCGCCTGAGGGCTAGCGCGAATCCTGGCGCACTTCAATTGAACGCCACCAGCCGCGCCTTATCCGTCAGCACATACATGTGGCTCCCGGCCACCACCGGCCCGACGTAGACAGGCTGTCCGAGGTCCTGCGTGCCAACGACCTTGCCGGTTTGGGCTTCGACGTTGACGAGCTGACCCTTGCTGGACACCAGCCAAAGGCGATTGCCGGCCAGTACCGGCCCCGACCAGGTCGAGGACCCGGGCAGCTTGGCCGTCCATTGGATCTTTCCTTCGCGCCGAGTGATGGCCATCAGCTGCCCGCCGGTGTCGACCACAAACACGGAATCGCCCGCCACATAGGGCGCCTGGATGCTGGGCACGGTGAGCGACCACAGCCGCTCCCCCGTCTTGTAGGAGACGGCGATCATGCGGCCGGCATGCCCAACCGCGAACACCGTGCCACCATCGATGGCTGGACGCGCGGCGTCACTCATGGCCGTTAGCGATGAGGCGGTGCGCGTGCGCGCCAACGAATCCGACCACAGCGCCTTGCCGTCGGTGACCCGTAAGGCAACGATGTCGCCGCTGGGGAACGGCACGACCACGACCTCGCCCTCGACCGCCGGGCTGGCGTTGGAGAGAATGCTCGCCCGCTCGGCGTTGCCGCGGAAGTTCCACAACTCCGCGCCATCCGCACCCGACAGGCAGAAAACGGCACCCTCGGTCGTCAACACGAAGACACGCTCGCCGATCGCCGTCGGCGAGGAGCGTATGGGGGCGCCAACCGTCTTCTCCCACAGCTTTTTTCCCGACCTGGCATCGAAGGCGATGACCAGGCCGAAGCCCGTGCCGGCATAGATGCGGCCGCCGTCGGCGGCAAGACCACCCCCGAAGCCCTCCTGGTCTTTCTCGCCTTGAGGCGTCGTTGAGGCCCGCCAGGCCGCCGCGCCCCCTCCGGTATTAAATGCCGCCACCGTCCCGGCGGCGTCCAAGGTGAAAACTTTGCCGTCATAGACGATGGGACTGGCCGTCAGCTTACCGTAAAAGCTGCTACCCGTTCCCGCATCGGCGCTCCAGGCGCTTTTGAGCGCGCCGCCCAGCATCAGATGGCCCGGCGAATTGTTGGCCACCCCGCCCGGCTGGCTCCAAGCGTCGTTTTGACGGGGCGGCGGCAGGGCGATGGGCTTATTGGCGGCGGCGAGATCGGAGGCGATGTTTTCCTGCTGAATGACCGAGATGCGCTTGCCCGGCAGGGGCACTTCCTTTTCGGCAAAGGGATTGATGTCCTGGAATTTGGGCAGGCTCGGCAGGCTCGCCCCCTCGCATCCCGACAGGAGGACCGCGCCAAAGAGCGCAGCGGTCACGGACCCCGATCCGTTGCCACCCAACCCTCGCTTGCCGCCCATCGTTGCTCTCTCAGGTTGAGGCCGAACAGCCTATTTCTCTTTGTCGATCGTCTTGGGCGCCGTGCCCGGCGGCGCGGATGCCGGCGGCGCGGGTGTGGACAGCTCGGCCTCGGTCAGCATCGCCATCATGATGCGCGCGCGCTCGGCAATGCTGGGCGGCGTATCTCGATCGCTCAACAACCGCTGGAACTGCTGGCGCGCGTCATCGGTCTTGCCCGCCTTCACTGCCGCCAGACCGAGCAACTCGCGCGCGCTCGCGCGCCACGGATTTGCATCGGCGGCCAAATCGTTGAGCCGATTCTGCATGTCCGTCCAGCCCGCCGTATCCAGTTTGAGACTGGCCGCCTGCAACCGCGCATAGTCGGCCAGCAACCGATCGCCGGCGCCTGCATTGGCAATGGCTTCGTAGGTGGCGGCCGCTTCGGCAAGCTTGCCGGCTTCGCGATCGGCTGCCGCCAACCGAAACCGGGCCAAGGTCGCATAGCCGGCCGGGCCAGACTTCCCGATGTCTTCCAAGATCTTCTGGGTTTGCGCGCCGCTCTCGGGCGGGGAGCGCCGGGTCGCCTCGGCAAGGCGGGCGCCGGCGGCCTCGGCCGCCACCGTGGTGCGATATTGATAGTATTTGACCCCGCCGACACCCACCACAATCAGCGCGATCGCGGCCACCACATAAGTGCCGTACTTCTCCCAAAGTTTGAGCAGTTGCTCGCGGCGCAGTTCTTCGTCGACTTCTCGTGCGAGGCTATCTCTCTGGTCGATCATGCTTTTCCGTGGCGCTGGTGCTGCTCCAAAGGGGGTGCCACCCATGCATAGCGCCTCGCCGGACTTGCCGGAAGAGTTTTACGGTCGGTGGCCGCTGATGGGACGGCTATTTTTTTGACTTTTTTGCGGCTGCACGGGCCCGACCCCACTCGGCCCGGGGGCCATAAGCGCCAGGCTGGACAATTCCGCGCTCGCCATAATTTGCGCCCTATTCGACCAGTCTAGTTGGTGTGACTTTGACCGCGAAATGGTTGCGGCGGCCGAAAGATTCGGGGAAGCGGCCGTTAACCTGTCGGCGGTGCAAGGGGCGGGAAAGACTTGACGGCGGCGGGGCGTCCGATCAAGGGCTATAGGGAGGATCTGTAAAGGCGCGCAGGCTCGCACTCGATTGAGGGCGGCGCATGGCGCGTGAGGGCTTCGCAGAACGGAGCTCGTGACGGGTAGTCGACGGGGCATGACAACTGCCCAGTCCGGTGTGAGTGGCGTGTGAGGGGTTTTGCAATGGTCAGTGATGCGTCCTCGGGTGACGGCCGGCGCGCGGAATTGGAGCGCGACAGGGCACCGGTCAAAGGGTCAGACGGCCACGCACGCAGCACGGCCGATCTCACCCACGAATTGGCCCAGCTGCTGGCGGCGACCATTGCACAACGACAGCTCACCAGCGGTTTGCCGGCAACTTCGCCACCCCCGCTCAATCTTGCAGGGCTGAGCAGCCAACAGCGAATCTTGGAGCCGACCTTCAAGGACGGGCTCTCGGCGCTCTCCTACAAGGCGCCTCGCGGCACGAGCCTGGTGCCATCGATGGATTTCAGCGCCGATGACGAACCCATGCCGATCCCGTCGACCTGGCGCGAACCCGCTCAATCCGATGACCGGTGGCTGCGCCAGCAAATGGGAGCAACGCTGCTGGGCTTGTGTGCAGGGCTGCTGGTGGTGGTGCCGATTGTGCTCTGGCTCAGCGGCTGGCTTGGCGAAGCCCAAAAGTCGAGGCCGCAACGAAGCGCGGAACCTACCCTGACGCCAATTGAGCCGCGCGCCGGCGAGGTGAAGACGGTAAAGGTGCAAGTGCGCCCCGTCGAGCGCACCCCGCAGACAGCGGCCCAATATGTGACGGGCAGCATCGATGGACGCGCCGCCGCCGAGCCGCCGAGGCTTGAGCCGATCGCGGCAGTGCCCGTGGCGAGAGCCCCCGAGCCCGCCACTCGACCCGAACCGGCGCGCCAGGTCGATGACCGCCTGGCAGAAGCCAGGCACCGCATCGAAAGCGGCGACGTCTCAGGTGCGCGCGATATTCTCAGCGCTGCGGAAGGCAACGCCCCCGGACCGATCTCGTTCGCCCTTGCCGAGACCTACGATCCCAACATGCTCGCGGCATGGGGCACGCGCGGTGCCATCGCCGATGTGGCGAGGGCCAAGGCGCTCTACCACAAATCGCTGGGCCTCGGGATGGCGCGCGCGCAAGCGCGCCTGGAGGCCCTGCAGTAGGCGTCCACCGGCACGGCGATCGGCGCGAAATCGAGCCACCTGCTTGGACGTCGCTCGCGACATGGCGCATACGCGCGCAGGACACCCGGGCGGTCGCGCCAGCCCGGCGACTGGTCTCTGTCTAAGGCGCACCAGCGGCTCACTATCCGCGCTGCCGTCCTTCAAGGGCGGCGCCGTCCTCACGGCCAGCGAAGATCGCGGCCCCCGTGTGCAGCCGACGCTTGGGCTGCGGGCCTAGGGCGGCGCGTCCGAGCTAGCGAACGACGGCGCCCGTGGGCCCGACGCCAACCACGCGCCTACCAACGCCGGTGATGGTGGTGATGCCGATGGCCACCAATGAAAAACCCGAACGACGGACGATAGTAGTAGGGGTAGGGGTCGTAGTAGTAGGGCGCATAGCCGTAGTCGACCCAGCGGCGCTGGCACTGCAGATGCCCTCGGTACCGCCAGCAGCGGCGGCTCCAATACACCTGGTCAACATTTGAGGCTTCGCGCACGGCCGAGGTCAGATCGCCGGCCGTGGCAACGGCCGGAGCAGCCTCAGCGGAAGCAGCCGCCACTGCCAGACCGATGGCGGCAGTTGCGCCCAACAAGTAATGCCTGACTTTCATCACGGCCTCCATGGTGTGAGCATTCCCACAGCTCAATTCCCGGCGGGAAAGACATAGTTCCCAACAGGTTCCCTGAATGGCGAATGAACGTCGGTGGTGGCCGCTTGTTCCCGGCACAAACACCGTGCGCTGCCGCAGGTCGACAAGGGGTGGCAGGCGAGCCGCAACGCACCGCCTTGAGCGCGCAAATGGTGACTTGCCGACCGCCGCGGGATTGCCCGGACGGCGCTTCAACCCCCGCGCTGTTTGAGATAATGGCGACGCGCTTTGGCACGGTTACCGCACGCGCGCATATCGCACCAGCGTCGCGAGGCGTTCCTACTCCCATCGAGAAACAACCATCGACACGCATCGTTGGCGCATTGGCAGATCCGGTCGCCGCGGGCCGCGACGATGAGATCGGCCGCCGACCAAACAACCGCGGCTAGAAGCTGGGGCGCCGAAAGCCGACGGGCGCCCGCGAGCGCCTCCACCTGCCAAGCGTATTGCGCTCCCACTTGCGCGATGTGCGCGCGCGGCGGGGCATGCGCGATCGCCGCATTGAGCACCGACAACTCGGCCGCTGGAATCGAGCCGCCGGCGGCGAGGGCGCTGAACGCGCGATAGATAACCTCGCGCAAGGCAATGGCTTCGGCGAACAGAGTGGCCGAGGCCGCCGGCGTCGTCGACCGGTAGAGCGCGGCCAGGGGGCTCGCGCGGCCGCACCAGTCAATGAGATCAGCAGGACGCCGTAGCGTTTCCGTGGGGCTCTCCAAACCGCGCCAGCAGCGCGTGTTGGCGAAGTCGAGACATAGGCTCGGGCGTCCCGATGCAACTAGGCGCGCACGCGCGCGGCCGCTGCTGGTGGCTGCGCCCATCTTGCCTTGCCTCCTACGCATCAACCTCGCGCCGCCGCAACGCCGCCTAACCACCATACCGGTTGACAGACCTAGCAGCCGCCCCTAGGGTCGACAACCCTGTAGCTGGTTAGAAAAGGGAAACCGCGGTGGCTTGGCGGCACGACGCTCTGGCTGCGGCGCTCACACACAAGGCGCGCCACGGCGCGCCCGGAGGCGCCGAGGCCTCACTGCTGGCGGCAGGCGAAGGCTGGCGCGCCTTCGACGTCGTCTGCAGCTGCGGACCGCGCGATCGACCCTTCGAGGAGCGGCACGATACGCCATCGGTCTCCCTCGTGTTGTCGGGCACTTTTGCCTGCCGCAGCCGTTGCGGCACCTGCCTGTTGTCGCCGGGCGCGTGGTTTCTTGTGAGCGGTGGCGAGCCCATCGAGTGCTCCCACCAACACGGTGAGGGCGACCGCTGCTTATCGTTCCAATTTGACGCCGAAATCTTCGCCGCTCTGGCCCATGGCGCCGCTGGCGCCCGCGTCCCGCTGGCGCGCCAAGCCGTGCCGCCATTGCGCGCCCACGCGCCCCTGGCGGCGCGCGCGATGGTGGCGGTTGCTCGCGGCGAAGCGGTCGAAGAGGTTGCCTTCGAGGTAGCCGGCGCCGTCGTTCAAGCCGCCGTCGGAGGGGGTGCGGCCGAACCCGCAAGCCGGCACCATGCCGCCATCACCCGCACCATCAGGTGGCTCAGCGCGGCGCTGGATAGCCAACACACGCTGGCCGAACTTGCGCGAGCGGCAAACCTGAGCCCCTACCACTTCCTGCGCACCTTCAAGGCGGTCACGGGCATCACGCCGCATCAATGGCTGCTGCGAGCGCGCCTGCGTGAGGCCGCCCAGCGGCTCGCCAACAGCCGCACCGGCGTCACCACCATCGCCCTCGATGTCGGCTTCGACGACCTGTCGAATTTTATCCGCAGTTTTCGCGCCGAGTTCGGCGTCTCACCACGGCAATATCGTCTCGCGGCCTGACCGGCACCAGGACAGCAATTTTCGCCAAGTTTGTGCGGGCCGCAGCCGGCAAGGTGGCTCCTGTCGAGACAAGCAGGAGACCACAGCCATGCTCAATCACATATCGATCGGCGTCCGCGACGTTGCGAGGTCGAAGCGCTTCTATGATGCTGCCTTGGCCCCACTCGGCTATGCGTGCCTCAGCCAATCGCCCGACGCCTTGGGCTATGGCGGCGATCGCGTCTGCCTATGGATCGGCGCCACCGACCAGCCCGTGCCGGCAAACGCCAAATCTGGGTTGCACTTTT
This sequence comes from Hyphomicrobiaceae bacterium, assembly GCA_035573335.1. GTDB lineage: Bacteria > Pseudomonadota > Alphaproteobacteria > Rhizobiales > Hyphomicrobiaceae > AWTP1-13. The sequence goes on from DATMZT010000129.1 coordinate 41,502, forward strand.
GCTTTGACGCACCGAGCCGCCAAGGCGTGGACGCCTTCCATGCGGGGGCCCTCAGCGCCGGCGGACGCGATCATGGCACGCCGGGCCTACGCGCCGATTACGGGAACAATTACTATGCCGCCTTCGTCATCGATCCGGACGGTTACCGGCTCGAGGCCTACTGCGGTAAGCCGGCGTGAGGCTGTCACGACACAAGCCTTCACGGCTTTCCTCGAGGCGCTGCGGGCCGACGACGCGGCGAGCAACGTCAATGTGTACGCAACAACCCTGCGCACCTATGACCCCAGAGCCGATGCCTGGCACATCCCGTGGACCGACCGGCGACACAAAGCTACCTCAGCATGATTGGTCGCCGCCAAGGCCGCGATATCATGCAGCTGGGGAAGACCGAAAGTGGTCAGTTGATGCGCTGGAGCTGTTCGCAGATCAAGCCCCAGTCCTTCTCCTGGGCGGGGCGAGCTTTCTACCGACAATGGGGTGATCTGACACACACCAATGTGGAATTCAGCGCGCGCGGTGCCGTGGTCTAGGGAAAGCCTGGCTGGCGTCTGTGGCGGCCGCCGAGCTTTCCCTAGCGGCGCGAGACCGCGGGCCCCGTCTTAAGCTAGGTTTGGCGCATGCACCGCCCCAGGGTTGTCTCCGCCGAGAAAGGCCATCGACTTTGGCCAGCGCCCGACCGTGAGGGGACGGACCTGGGACGGCTTTGATGCGGCGCCGGCGCGACAGCCTTTCGCTCGCCGAGGCCCGGCGCATCGCCCTTGCGGCCCAAGGTTTCGGCGGGCCGCGCCTGATGAAGGTCCATGACAAGCGTGCCCTGCGGCG
>DATMZT010000130.1:0-10535 GCA_035573335.1 Hyphomicrobiaceae bacterium
CCCGCTGCCGCTCGATCCCGGCGCCGTGGCACCGGACCCCGGCGCCATCGAGCGGCTGGAGGCCATCTGCAGCCGGCTGTCGCCGGTTCTCGCCAAGGCGCCGATCCTCGCGCGCCAAGCGTGCTTTCGCCCGGTGACCCAGGATGGTCTGCCGCTGATTGGCCCGGTTCCCGGTCTGAAGGGTGCTTATGTCGCCACCGGCCATAGCGTGTGGGGCATTCTCAATGCACCCGCGACCGGTGAGGCCATGGCGGAAGTGCTGGTCGATGGCGAGGCACGCACGCTCGATCTTACAGCCTTCGATCCCGGCCGCCTGCCGAGCCTCGATCCCAAAAGGCTGCGCACCCATGCCTGACGCGCTCCTGCTTGCGCCTAACGGCTGGATGCCTAACAATCCGCGTTTGCCGGTTTTGCTCTACCGCCAGGCGGTAGCCGTAGCGGCCGCGGATCCGGCGCAGGCCTTTGAAGACCTATTTCAGCACAACGGCTGGCCACCGCAGTGGCGCAATGGCGTTTACCCCTTCCACCACTATCATTCGACCGCGCACGAGGTGCTGGGTTTTGCGGCCGGTCACGCGCGTCTCATCCTGGGCGGCGAGGGCGGGCGCAAGGTTGAGGTTACCGCCGGTGACGTTGTCTTGCTCCCGGCCGGGACGGGCCACTTCCGCCGTTCGGCTAGCCGCGACTTCCTGGTGGTAGGCGCCTATCCGCCCGGGCAGGTCGCCGACCTGTTGCGCGCCGCGGCAACCCCGCGCGTACTCGCCGCCATTGCCAAGATGCCCATCCCTGCAACCGATCCCGTATACGGGCCGGGCGGTCCCGTGGCCGAACTTTGGCGAACTTGAAAACCTGAAGCTTGAAGGTCCAGGGAGGGGACTGGAATGGCTTGCGCCGACCCAAGAGCAGAGCTTGGTGCGGATAAGTTGGCTAGGAAGATCCTCAAAGATTGTCTTCACCGTCGGTCGGCCGTTGTCTGTGAACTCTTCTACCGAGTTCGGCCATCGCTAATGCAATCCTCTCAGAGAGATCCGTGCCGCCCTGCCACAGTGGTCGTGCGAAATCATTCGTCCGACATCTGACGGTAGCGCGAACCTTGTGTTCTCTGGCAGCTTGTGCCGGGAGGCATTTGCGCGCCCGAGAGCTGCACCCCTTCGGGCAGCGCAGGATCCCAGCAAGGGCGCCCCCCTACGTTCGGCCGGGGCGCCCTTCGCTTTTTCAGGCAGCCCCGCAACGACTTGGCGCTATTAAATGTGCAAATCGTCGCGCCTACCATGTCCAGCAGTACCAGTAGCAGCCCACGGCAAGAGGCGCGCCCGTTGATGACATTACGTCCCACGTTGACGGGGTGATGAGCAGGGTGATCGGCGTCGTCGGGTGCCCAATCCCGTGCGAAATTTGGAATTTCGTCGAAAGGTTGATTTGCTAAGTGCCTGATCCTTCGCGTCGGATGGGTGGCCTGGTGGTTTAAGGCACCGGTCCTGAAAACCAATCGCACCGGCGTCCTCTGCCCGGAGAGCTATACGCCCCCGGGTGTTGGAACGGCGTCAGATGCTGAGGTCGAGCAAGTTGTAGTCCTTGATGGTGGCCTTGCTCGTCTCCGTCCAGGCGTAGCGCACCCCCGTGTCGGTGTGCGGCCTATAGAGGAACGCGCGCTCGCTCGGAAAGCGCTGGCGCCGGGCATCGATGCCGTAGCCGATCATCTTTGCGCGTTCGGCAATCCGCGCCTCGTTGTAGATGCTCTTGGCGTTGTGCACGCCGCCACCCTCGACGCCCAGCACGGAGCGGCGGCGATGAAAGCCCATGTTCACCGTCACCCGCCAATCCTTGCTGGTATTTGCAAAAGAGCCATGTACGGCCTGGCGATTGGTGATCGCCACGTCGCCGGCCTTGGCGATGATCGGCACCGCCTCGGGCAGCCGCTCGCTGCCAGCCTCGGCCACCCAGCGCTTGATGTCGATCTTGCCGAGCTTGTGCGAGCCCGGCACGACCCACACGCCGTTGGCCGCGGTCGAACCGTAGAGCTGGCCCATGAAGTTGAAACCGTGGGTGCCCTCGTCCCAATCCGGCGCGTCCCAATGCGTGGTGCCGTCTTGGTGCCAGGCGACGGAGGCCCCGAGCCCGGGCTCCTTGATGAACAGGGCCTCGTTGAAGGGCACGAAGTCCTCGCCATTGATGGCCGCAGCCACGGCCAGCAGCCCGGGATGGCCGTAGACGCGCAGGCACGCCTCGGAGAACTGGAGCGAGCCGAGGATCAGATAGACGACCTCCTTCGGGGCGTCCGCGGCCGCGGCGGGCTCAAACATCTTGACGGGGTGGCGCCCGTTGGCAAGGCTGGTACCCCCGAAGGGATCGCCGAGGGGCTTGGACCAAAACAGCGTCGGCGCCTTGCAATCGGCCGCCAACGCCGGGCGCCCATGCTTGTCGAGCGCAGCACCCTTTTCGCTCGGCAGCCGCTCGAGGATCGCCGTCACGTCGGCTTCGATGTCGGCCAACTCTTGGGGCTGCAGTACGCCTTCGAACACGTAAAAGCCGCACCGCCAGTAGGCCGCCACGATGTCTGGCGCCAGTCGGCCGTCCCCATCGAACCGGATCGGCCCGCGGTTGCCGAGCGCGAAGGCCCGCTCTTCGCCGGCCCGCAGATAGGCTTGCATGGCCGCTTCTTCGGCACCGTAGTCGACCGACGTCGCCATAGTCTCTCCTCCCTATCAGTCTTTGGCCGCGGGGCCGGGCCGCGGTCATGGCGTCAGCGCAGTTTCGGGCATCGGCAGGCCATGGGCCGTGAGGCTCACCGCCTGGTTGATGGCCTCGATCAGGCTCGCCTCGTCGGCCGTGCCGGTCCCGGCGATATCGAAGGCGGTACCGTGATCGACGGACGTGCGCACCACCGGCAGCCCCACGGTGACATTCACGCCCGTATCGATCCCCATCACCTTGATCGGCCCATGGCCCTGATCGTGGTACATGGCAACGACGAGATCGAAATCACCGCGTTGCGCGCGAAAGAAGAGGGTATCCGCGGGCAAGGGGCCCGTGACCGCCAGGCCGCTCGCCACCAGCTTGCGGACGGCCGGCGCGATCTTCGTTGCCTCCTCGCCATAACCGAAGAGGCCATTTTCCCCGGCGTGTGGATTGATGCCGCAAACGCCGATGCGGGGGGCGGGGAGCCCCGCGCGCTGCAGCGCGGCATGGCCGCGCCGAATCGTGCGCTCGACCAACCCCGGCTCGATCTTGGCGATGGCGTCGATTAGTCCGATATGCGCGGTGACGTGGATGACCTTGAGTTTCGGGGTTATCAGCATCATCGAAACCTCGGGCGTCCCCGTCAGGGCGGCGAGGATTTCCGTATGACCGGGGAAGGTGTGGCCGCCGGCGTGCAGCGCTTCCTTGTTGAGGGGCGCGGTGCAGATCGCATCGATGCGCTTGGCCATCGCCAGGGCCACGGCGCGCTCGATGTATCGGTAGGCCGCGTCGCCCGCAATGGGCGAAACCTGGCCCCAGGGCAACCCTTCGGGAATGAGCCCGAGGTCCACGCAGTCGACCGTTCCCGGCGCAAAGCGCGCCTCGGCCGGATCGGTCAGCGCCTTGACCGTCAGCCGGCTGCCGACGCAGTCGCCGGCCAATTGCAACCTTTTGGCATCGCCCACCACAAGGGGCCGACAGTGCCGGTGGATCTCGCTACGCGCAAACGTCCGCATGATGATCTCAGGCCCGATCCCCGCGGCGTCACCCATGGTGACCGCAATGATCGGCGCCCTCACGCTGGGAGACCCCGTACCCTGGAAACTGTCAGACGTCACACGAGTCATGTCTCGATCATCTTCAAAGCCTTGCGGCAGACAAGGAGCGTGTCGGGGTCGCCGAACCCGCCGGCCTTGGTCACGACGGGCAGCCTTCGCTGCTCCAGACCTATACCCCCCAAAGCTACGTCCCCCAAAGCTATACCCTCCAAAGCTAGGCCCCAAGGTACGCCGACGTCCACTTCCCCGCCGAGCGCGATCGCCACGATCCCCGCCTTTTCAAGCAGACGCCGTGCGGTCGCGCCCCCCGTGGCGACGAGGCCGCCGAAGCCAGGCAAGCGTGCCCCGATGATGTCGGCGAGCGCGGAGACCAAACTCAAGTCGTGCGGCGTTGCAACCGGGCTTTCGCCGACAATCCTGAGCGCGGCGTCGCAACCGCGCGCAAGCGCGGCATCGAGATGGGCCTCGAGCCGGCGTGCCGCCGCGGTGCCCCGTAGCTCCTCCGGTGAGACGCGCAGGCCTGCGACCCCCGGCTCCGCAACCAGGCGCTCGAATTGGGCGTGCGAAACCGCCGAGGCGCTGCCGACGACAAAGAGCAGGGGGCCTCGGGCCACGGGCGGCTTGGCCGGCGCCGCGGGCGTGTTTCCGCTCAAGGTTGCCGCCAGGGCTCGCATCAGGCCGGCCGATCCGACCCAGAACAGGGGCACGCGCGCCGCGAGCGCCGCCACCGCGATGCTTGCAAGGTCGCGGTCGCTCTCCGCATCACACACGACGGCGTCGACACCCGAACCTGTGATCTCGCCGAAGAGGCCTGCCGACCGCCAAGCCGGCGCGTCGAGCTCAGGGCGAGCGAGGACGCGTACGCTGAGGCCGCGGTCGCGCAGGGGTGCTGCGACCTCGCCGGCATCCGTCATGGGCGCCGCCGCGCGCGTCTCGGCGTCGACGACCAGCACGCGGCCCGATCGGGTGATGCGTCCGCGCGCCGGAAAGGCGGGCGCGATAACGGCGAGCGGAGGCACCCCATGCGCCGCGGTGAGGCTCGTGCGTGCGGCCGCCACCTCGTGCGCCCAGTTCCCGCGCAGGGTGGAATCGATCTTGTGATAGAGGGTCGTGGCGCCGAAATCGCGCACATGGCCGATGCTACGAGCCATCGCCTGGGCCGCAGCGCCCGGGGATTGGTCGCGCGAGTCGAGGTCGATCGCTGTCACGCTCGCCGTCGCTTGCGGGGCTGCGGCGGCGTCCAGCAGGACAAGGGTATCGAGGCCCGCGGCCGCGCATCCGCCAGCGCAATCGGCGGCGCCCGACAAATCATCGGCAACGATCAAGATCTTGGTCATGGCCCTTTACGTTTGCCGCGGCGGCCGCCGCCGAGGATAGGACGCGTGGCGCCGTATTACCCAAAGCGCTCGCGCCCGCGCCAGTGGGTGCAGCGCAAAAGCGATCGGCCGGCATCCGAAATCCTGCAAAGGCACGGTCCTCTTGACTAGATTAACAATGGGTCCGCTCATCCGCCTGAAGCGGCCAGCCCGAACGCTGGGCCCGTTAATGCGCATTTCATCGGTTGAGGTTCTACCGGACAAGGCACCGCCTATGCACCGGAGCGGGTATAACCGCCCCGCCGAGCGTTTCGAGCATCAAAAAAACCCTGGACTGTAGCGATGATGCGCAAGCTCGGTATGGTTTCTGAAGCGCAGACCCGCCTCGTCATTATGCTGTCAGATCGCGACCTACCGGATGTACCGGTCGCTCACCACGCCTCTTCACTGTGATCCCATGGTTGCGGCTCCGTGGCGGCTTCCTCGCAGAAGGGGCAACAGACCACGCATATCCTTCCTGCCATTAAGGTCGAGCACGGCCGCAGCAAGCTCGGTGCATTCCTCTGTTCCTGCAACAAGGCCGGCCAATTCTTCGAATTTGGTCATCAACGTCTTGTCGTCGACCGGGTTCTCCGGGGCACCCAAGGGGATGGCCGTCGGCTCGTCGATGGTGCTGCCATCGGTCAATTGCAAGGTCACCGAAGATTTTGCACTCGAGACCACCGTCGGATCGATCACCACATGGACCCGCTCAATCATCCGCAGCAGCTTGGGATCGCGTCGGCGCCCCTCCATGTAAGCCGAAAGACCGTTCGCTCGGAATACGATTTGAGTGGCGACGGCATATGGCAAGCTCATCTGAGCTGCCGGCAGGGTCGCACAACTACGCCCGCCCACCATGCCATGTAGGAATGCATTGGCACGCACGCGCACGGCTGCGATCTCATCCGGCTGGAGTGCGCGTCGCGACAAGATGCGCCGCACAGCGTCAACTGCCGCATGCGTGTCGCGGCACGATGCATACGGCTTGATCGCGGCGAGCCTGATGCGCCAGTCGGTTCCCAGATTCTGCAACAGCGCCTCCGGGGAGGGCGGCCGATGGCTGAAGGTTTTGAAAAAGCCGCCCCAGACATCGTCGAACACGCGCATCGGCGCGGTAACATCCGCGCCGGCAAGCTGGGCCGCAAGGAGACCACCCTCGGCGGCTCTTCCAGCATGGAGCCGCTTGGTCATTGCCCCGTCGTGAATAAAGGCCCAAAGCCCGCTCGAGAAGCTGGCGGCCGTGCTGATGGCGGCGGCGGTCCTTTCTGCGTCGAGACCAAGGATGCGCGCAGCTGCCGCGGCTGCGCCGAACGTGCCGCATGTTCCTGTCGAATGCCACCCTGGCTCGTTATGCGCCGGATAGCCGCCGAACCCGTCGAGCACACGTCGTGCCACATCGTAGCCGAGCACGACCGCCAGGGCGAATTCTGCGCCGCTGACCGGCCGCCTGGCAATGTCGAGCGCGGCCAGCGCTGCCGGCAATACCACGGCTCCCGAATGGTCACACCCACCGGTGTCATCGAGCTCGAAGGCGTGGGCCGCCGTGCCATTGATTAGGGCCGCATTGCGAGGGGATAGCCGGCTGTGCGTTCCCCACACGATGGTCGGTCCCGGGCCATCGGTCACTAGCAGCGCAGCGTGGGCGCGCTTGGCTTCCTCCGACGTCGCTCCGGCAAGGCCCGCCCCTAGCGTGTCGAGGATATGTCGCTTGGCCTTTTCCACAATTCCGGTCGGTACGTCTTCGTAGCGCGCCCCGGCTACGAAAGTTGCAAGCCGCCTGGGTGCCTGCATCGCCATGTCCACTCTCGCCCTATCCCTCGACCCGTTATGAGCCAGTCAAACAAAGCCGACAATATTTCCGCTTGCGACCGCCGCATAGGCTCGCGCCACCGACCGCAACGACGATTGGCGGCGGGCCAATCCTGCAAATTTCCGCGGCGGTATCATCACCCACTTCAATAGTCTGATGCAAATTATCATAGTTGGACCTATTGCTTGCCGCTGGAGCCGGGTGTCACATTGCCAGCATCCCACTTCGCCGGCGACGGCGGATCAGCCAACGGCCGACTGCGCGCGCTCAAGAAATGAGAGGCCGAGATGACGCCGCATCGTGATGCACTCCTCTCCTGGATCGATCGCGATCGCGATGGTATCGTGAAATTTCTGTCCGACTTTGTTGCCAAGCCGAGCCCCAACCCGCCGGGCGATACCAAGATTGCCGCGGCTTTCCTCCACGATAGCCTCAAGGCGCAGGACGCACCCGTTGCCTACCGCAGCGCCAAGCCCGATTGGCCCAATGTTGTGGGCTCCTTCGACTGCGGCGGAAAAGGTCCGCACCTCGTTCTCAATGGTCACATCGACGTCTTCCCGGCCGGTCCAGTCGACGCGTGGTCGCGCGATCCTTGGAGTGGCGCCATCGCCGACGGCAAAGTTCACGGCCGTGGTGTGGTCGACATGAAATGCGGCACGGCGGCGTCGATCTGGACCTACATCTACCTCCACCGGCTGCGCGACAAGCTGAACGGCAAACTCACACTGACCTGTGTGTCGGACGAGGAGACCGGCGGTACCTGGGGTGCCAAGTGGCTGCTCGACACGTTTCCCGACGAGTTTCGCGGCGACTGCGTGCTGAACGGTGAGCCATCGACGCCCGGCACGATCCGGTTCGGTGAAAAGGGCACGCTGCGCCTCGTATTCGATATCGCGACACCAGGTGCGCACGCCGCCTATACCCACATGAGCAAGAACGCCATCCGCATCGCGAGTGACCTGTTAGGGGACCTCTACGCGCTCGAGGACCTGCCGGTGCCGCAGACGGAAGACGTCCGCCGCGCTATTGACATGGGCCGCGCCGCCATGGACCGCGCGCTGGGCGCGGGCGCGGGCCGGATCCTTGACCGCGTTACCGTTTCGGCCGGCGTCATCCAAGGCGGGCTCAAGATCAATGTGCTCCCAGGACAGTGTCGGTTGGAGGTCGATATCCGGCTACCCGTCGGCCTGACCCACGCCGCCCTGATGCGCGAGGTCGACAAGATCGTCGCCCGCTATGCGGAAGCCAAGCTGACGCCCGTGTGGACGCACTCAGCTGAGCCCAGCACGTGCGATCCCAATCATCCGATGGTGGGCATCCTGCAACAGACGGTTGCAGGTCTGGGCTATGCCAAACCGGCTCCGGTGGTCAGTCTCGGCGCCACGGACTGCAAGCACTGGCGTCATCGCAACGTGCCGGCCTACGTCTATGGCTGCACGCCCAACAACATGGCCAAGCCCGATGAATGGGTCGACATTGAGGAGTATCTCCATGTCCTGCGCACCCATGTCCTCGCCGCCGCCACCTACCTCGCCTAGGAGCCGCTCGCAATTATGCTTCCGCAACGCTTCCTCTTTCGCCAGCGCGCCGCCTACCGGCCAGGAACCGAGACCCCGGCCCCCTATGCGGACGCCGTGCGCGCGGGAGAGCGCATTTACCTGAGCGCCCAGAGTGGCGCTCAGCCGGACGGCTTGGTCACGGCGCTCGGCGATCCGGCCGCACAAACAAATGCCGCTATTGACCGGCTGGAAGCAGGCCTTAGCGCTGCTGGCGGCTCGCTCAAGGATATCACCAAGCTGACCACCTCTATCGTCGACCGCGGGCATCGCCGGGAGGTCTACGCCGCGATTGGCCGCCGACTGCCCGACGTTTACCCGGTCAGCACCGGACTTGTCGTCGCCGGCCTGCCCGCGGTGGAAGCAATGGTTCAGATCGACGCCGAAGCCCTCGCGCCGGTCGCCGCTGCGATGGCGGTGAAGCGCTACCGCAAATACGACTATCCTGATTGGCACGGCCAGAACTTCTCCTGGCAGGGATCAATGATCGCAGCTGGGGCCACCGAGCTGTTCGTTCGCGGCCAAACCGGCTCGACGTTTGACGGCAGGCCAGTCGGACTGGGCCGCCGTCCGCTGGACGCCGCAGCGCAAGCCGACCTCGCCTTGAGCAACCTTTCCAACCTGCTCCAGGAAGCGGGCTCTGGTCTCGATGACGTCGCCAAAATCACCGTCTACCTTTCCGACCGCGCCTATCGCCCCGCCGTCTATCCGATGATCGGCAAGCACTTCGGCGATATCCACCCGGTCTCGACGGGCATCATCGTCCAGGCCTTCGCACGCCCTGAGATCCTGTTCGAAATCGACGTGCACACCTTTGTGAAGGTGGCCGGCCAGCCCCATACGCGGTTGCGCAAGTATCAGTCGAAGAACGCACGCTACGGTACCGAGCAGCAACCTCTCGACTGCCGGTTCTCAATGGCCGTGCGCGCGGGCGATCGCGTCGTCCTGCGCGGTCAAACCGGGGTGGATCTCGACGAGATGCTGCAAGGCCGGGGCAATGCTGTCGCCCAGGCCGAACAGGCAATGCACAACGTGGCGGTGCTGCTGGGCGAAGCGGGCGCCAAGCTCTCGGATGTGGTCAAGGCAACCGTGTTCGTCACCGACCGGGCTTTCCTTGCCGGTGTCTCAGACGTGGTGCTCGGCGCGTTGAGCGGGGTCAGCCCAGCCTTCAGCGCGTTGATCGTCAAGGGCTTGGCGAGCCCCGAACTGTTGATGGAGGTTGACATCACGGCGGTGATTGCGGACGGTTCAACATGACCTTCTCCCTGGTCGGACGCTGCGCCCGAACCGGAATGCTGGGCGCCGTCGTGACGACTTCCTCAATTGCCGTCGGTTCGCGCTGTCCGTGTGCCCGGGCCGGCGTCGGGGCGGTCCTCACGCAAAACCGCACCGATCCGAGGCTTGGCCCGCTCGCCCTCGATCTTTTGGCCCGCGGCTTCCGCGCCGAGGAAGCCATGCGGGCGATTGTCGCCGCGACCCCGCACCGCCATTGGCGGCAGCTGGCGATCATCGACGCGGTCGGCCGCACGGCCACCTACTCCGGCGACAGCGTTCGCGGCCAGAAGGGGGAGGCGCAGGGGCGCGATTGTGCGTCGATTGCCAACATCGTTCGCTCGGCCGAAATTCCTCGCGTCATGGTCGCTCGCTTCGAGACCTCTCCTGATCTGCCGCTCGCTCGCCGTCTGATCGATGCCCTGGCGGCCGGAGAAGCAGCCGGCGGCGAGATTGAGTCCGTTACATCCGCGGCTCTCTTGATCGCCCACAAAGAGGCCTTTGCGTACGTCGATCTTCGGGTCGACGATCACTGCCAACCCATTACAGAGCTCGCCCGTCTGTGGTCGTTGTACGAATCGGAAGCCGATCCATACGTCGTGCGTGCCATCGACCCTGAGCGGGCATCCCCTCCCAATCGCAGATAAAGCCTGGAAAGCAGCGACCGGTGGCTACTACAATTGATGGCAATGGGTGTTTCGGAGGTAAGCTACATGAGGCGTATCGTTGTCGCGGCAGCCTTGCTGGCTGGTCTCGCATCGCCGGCAGCAGCGCAAGGTACGATCCGCGTCGCCGTCGGCAC
>DATMZT010000131.1:0-21794 GCA_035573335.1 Hyphomicrobiaceae bacterium
GCATACCTTGCCGCGACAGCCGATCACCTCTGGGGCCGAGCCATCCCCAAGCAGCGACGAGCCCATATGAAAAGACCAGGCGATTTGACGGGCGCACGCCAAGGGCGAGCGACGGGGGCCGACGCGAGCGAGACCGCTCCCGGGCGGGCCGATGCCTTGGTCGAGGTGCGGGTCGCACTGGCGGGCCGCCCCTACGATGTGCTGATCGGGCCGCAACTGAGCGCGCGCGCCGCCGATCTCATTGGCAAGCACCTTGGTGTCGCCAAGTGCGCGATCGTCACCGATGCCAACGTTGCCGCCTACCATCTTGGGGATCTGGCGGCCGCGCTCTCTGCGCGGGGCCAGCTCGCCGGCACCAAGGTCCTGCCGCCCGGCGAAGGCAGCAAGAGTTTCGCCGTGCTGCAGGAACTTTGCGAAAGCCTACTGGCAATGCAGCTCGAGCGCGGGGACCTGGTGCTGGCGCTCGGTGGCGGCGTAATCGGGGACCTTGCCGGCTTTGCCGCCAGCATCCTGCGCCGCGGCATCCGCTACGTGCAGCTGCCCACGACGCTGTTGGCACAGGTCGACTCTTCGGTGGGCGGCAAGACGGCGATCAATGCCACGCACGGCAAAAACTTGATCGGCACTTTTCATCAACCGAGCCTGGTGCTGGCGGATATCGACCTGCTGGCGACCCTGCCGCAGCGGCAGTTTCGCGCCGGCTACGTTGAGGCGGTCAAATACGCCATGTTGGGCGACGCCACCTATTTCGATTGGCTTGAAGCAAACCGCCAATCGCTCTTTGGTCGCGAGCCTGCCCTGCTTAGCGAGGCCATCGGCGTTGCCGTTGCCGGCAAGGCCGCCATCGTGGCGCGCGATGAAACCGAGACGGGAGAGCGCATGCTGCTCAATCTCGGGCACACCTTTGGCCACGCTCTGGAAGCATGGGCTGGCTACTCCGACAAGCTTTTGCACGGCGAAGCCGTGGCGATCGGCATCACCCTGGCGTTTCAGCTTTCGCGGGAGCTCGGCTTCACCGACGCCGCGAGCGCGGAACGGGTCCGCAACCACCTGGCGAGTGCCGGGTTGCCGACGCACATCAAGGATATTGCCGGCAACGAATGGCCGCCGGCCGAGGCCTTGCTGGGGCTCATGGCCCAGGACAAGAAGGTCCGCGCCGGCCAGCTCACGCTCATCCTGGCGCGCGGTATCGGCAAGGCGTTCGCCACGCGCGATGTTGCGGCGGCAACGGTACGCGATTTCCTGGCGCGCCAGATCGGCTAGCCCGCACGCCGCGGCCGGCTTGCCGGCTCTGCGCGAGGAAAGGCGCCGGGAGGGGCTTAAGGGAGGAGCAACTGCAACCATGTTAGCGCTAGCGCGGACATCTTTTGGCGGCATTCTCAGGTCGCCTGACCGCAAGCCGGGCGCCTGCGAGGCAGAGAGAAAGCCATGTCGCTCGATATCGCCGTGACCCTGACGGCCATTGCCGTCCTGCTGCTGTTGTCGGCTTTTTTCAACGGCAGCGAAACTGCCCTGACCGCCGTCTCGCGCGCCCGCATGCATGCGTTGGAGCAAGAGGGCAACTCCAGGGCGCGCCTGGTCAATCACTTGCTCAGGGAACCCGAGCGCCTGATCGGCGTCGTCTTGCTCGGCAATACCCTGGTTGACATCCTCGCCGCCTCGCTCGCCTCGGGGCTCGCCGTTATTCTGATCGGGCCCGCCGGGGTCGCCTACGCGACGGCAATCATGACCGTTCTGATCGTGATTTTCGCGGCGGTATTACCCAAGACCTACGCCTTCGCTTTTGCCGATCGACTGGCATTGTTCGTGGCGCCGCTAATGCGCGTGATGATCGCCGTGCTCAATCCGGCGACCCGCACAATCCAAGTGATCGTGCGCATGTTCCTGAAACTCACTCCCACCAGCCGCGACGATGCCGCCAATATTCTCGAAGCGCATGCGGAGATCCGCGGTACCATCGAACTGCAAAAGATCGAGGGTGCCGTTGCCAAGCGCGACGCAGCCATGCTCGGGGGTGTGCTCGACCTCAAGGATCTGAAGGTTCTCGACATCATGGTGCATCGGACCAAGATGCAAACCATCAACATCAACGATGCGCCGGAAAAAGTGATCGACGAGGTGCTCAAAGGCCAGTTTACGCGGGTGCCCCTGTGGAAGGACGAGCCGGAAAACATCGTCGGCGTCTTACACACCAAAGACCTGCTACTGGCGCTGTCGCGTGCGAGCTGGGATGTCGCCAAAATCGATATCGGCGCCGTCGCCGCACAACCTTGGTTCGTGCCGGACACGACCAGCGTTGGCAATCAGCTCAACGAATTCTTGCGCCGCAAGGCGCAGCTCGCGCTTGTGGTTGACGAGTATGGCGAGGTGCAGGGGCTGATTACGCTGGAGGATATACTGGAGGAAATCGTCGGCCAGATCGCCGACGAGCACGACGTGCAGGACGCAGCCATCCGCCTGCAAGCCGACGGCTCGGTCAACGTCGACGGCACGGTGGCGGTGCGTGACCTCAATCGTCAGATGGACTGGGACCTGCCGGACGACGAGGCAACAACGATCGCGGGCCTGGTGATCCACGAGGCGCAAAGCATTCCCGAGCCGGGGCAGGCATTCACGTTCTACGGCTACCGCTTCGAGATTTTGCGCAAGAACCGCAACAAGATTACGGCTATCCGCATTCGCCCGATCGCTGCCAAGCAGCGCCGTCCGCGCTCGACCCTAGAAAGCGACGCGATGGATGCCGGCTGATCTTAATAGCCAAGTTCAGCTCGAAGCCCGTGCCGGAGCCATGGCTGGCAATGGCGGCGGATTGGGCGCGGCGCGGGCTTCGGCGAGGAGCCGCGCGCAGGCCGTCTCGATGCGTGCCTCGATCAGCGCGCGGGCCTGGGCGCGGGGGAGGCCGGGTGGCACCGGATCGAGGATCTCGATCACGATGGTGCCCGGATAGCGCCTAAGGCTGCGGCGGGGCCAGAACAGGCCGGAATTGAGGGCGAGCGGCACGCACGGCAGCCCCAAACCCTCATAGAGGGCGATGAAGCCCGGCTTGTAGTCGGGCGCGGCGCCGGGCGGCCGTCGGGTGCCTTCGGGAAAGATCACGATTTCGCGGCCAGCCGCGGCTCGGTCGCGGGCATCGCGGATCATGCGCTTGAGCGCGCTCGGGCCCTTGTCGCGCTTGACGAAAATATGCCGGAACTTATGGCTGAACCAGCCGTAGAGAGGGATAAGACCCAGCTCCGCCTTCATCACCATGGCCGGATCGCGAAACACCGGGACGAGGGCAAAGGTATCCCACGCACTTTGATGCTTGGCCGCGACCAGACAGGCGCCTTGCGGCAATTTCTCGCGGCCGCGGACTTCGAGCTTGGTGCCGCAGATGAGCTTGAGCCACGCCAGGCTGGCGAGCCCGTGCAAACGCAGGCCTCGCATGGCCCAGCGTCGCGGCGCCAGCAGCAGCCAGCTACCGCACACCAGAAAAACCGCGGTATTGAGGTAAAAGACGGCGACGAACAAGAGCGAGCGAAGCATGGGCGCGAGCTGCCGTGTCAGATGCTGCGGGCCTCGGCCGGGCGCCCGCCGGCGAGCGCATGGCTGTCCCATTGCCTAAGCAAACGCGCGACGCCGAAGCGTGCCGCCGACGGCAGGAACTTGAGATACTCGGTGAACAACAAACGTATGCTGCCGGCGTGCATCCACCAGCGCTCGGCGCGGAAGGTGCGCGGCACCACCGGATAGGGAGTCAACGCGACTTGGGGTAGGGCGCGGCCGAGTTCGGTCAAGCTACGCGGCATATGGTAGCTAGAGGTGACGACGATCAGTCGCGCAAAGCCGTGTGCATCGACCCACTCCTTGGCCTCGTCGGCGTTGCCGCTGGTATCATGGGCGCTGTAGCCGATGTCGACGCAGCAATCGAACAGCGCGTGCGTCAATCCGCTGCTGCGGAACAGGTCCTCGCGTGTGGTCATATGATTGACGCCGGAGATTAGCAGCCGGCTTCCCAGCCCTGCCGCCAACAGCCGGGCCGCGGCGGACAGGCGAAATGGCCCACCGGTCAAGACCACAATGCCGTCGGCATGTTCGACGGTTCGAGGCGCGTCGTGGGTGATGCTGCCGGCGAACACGATGAAGCCCCCCAGGAAAGCCAAGAGGGCGGAACCTGTAGCGGCGACGACTAGCCTGCCTATTCGTGCCACGTTACCTCTCCAGCCGGGCGGTTGCGCCCGCAGTGGTGGAGCAAAGTAGCCGATTTGGGCCCGGTTGTGATTGGGCGCCGCCTCACCTAACGCCGATATTCGGACGTTATTGCCGCACATTCAAAATACGGTAAACGCCGATACGCGATGTGAGCATGCAAAGCGCTGCGATCACCAGGACCACGATGCCGAGCAAAAAATAACCCGGCGCATCGAGCGTGGCTATGCCCACCAGCCGGCGAATCTCGGCCAGCGTAACGGCGCCCCCGCCGAGCAGTTCCATCACGGTCGGCATGGCCAGGAACACCAGCATCGCCCAAATCGCCCCGACGACGCCGGCCCTTACCCCAAGGCGCAGAAAATGCCGCTCGAACTCCCTGGCGATAAAGCGATCGGTGGCGCCGACGAAGTGCAAGACCTCGACGATCTCGCGGTTGGAAGCCATGGCGCTGCGGGTGGCGGATATGATGATTGCAGTGGTCGCGGCCCCCACCAGCACGAGGATGGCGAGCCCGCCCAAGGCGAAGGAGCGGGTGATGGTACGGATCTGCTGCTGCCAACGGCGATGGTCGTCCAGCGTTACGCCCTTGAAACGCTCTCTCAAGGTCTGGCGCAGACCATCGAGCTCGGCGGGGGCGTTGCGGTCAACTTCGATGGCAACGAGTCGCGGGATCGGCAGGGCACGCAGCGCATCGGTCTGGCCGAGCCATGGTTCGAGCAATTGCGTCGAATCGGCAACGCTCAGCGGCCTGACGGTGGCGATACCGGGTTGTGCGGCCAGGAAGCTCGCCACATCCGCCACAAGCTTGTCGATGTCGGCGCGCTCTCGCGCCTCGATCTGCACCGTCACCTCACTGGCGATGTCGCGCAGCCAGGCGGAGGCCGATTGGTTCATCATGTAGACCGCACCTGCCGTCAGACAGGCGAGAAAGCACATGATGGTGATGACGAGCGTGAGCGACCTACCAGTTACCGACCCGGCCGGTACGATCGGCGCATTGGCTTGCGCGTGGTCGGCCCGGCGCGGCCGCGGGCGTGCCGTGGCCTTGGTTTGCGCCTGATGCTGCTGGCTGGGGCGTGGGCGTTGGCTCACGTGCGTGGGCGGACCCGTGACGGGACCGGTATGGAAATCGGGCTCGAGGCGCGCTCCCCTCGGATCGAGCGTCGGCGGCCCGGTTGGGCGGTCATACGATCCGGACATGACCTTCGTGCAGTTCGAGACGCGGCGCCTTGGTGTGCCGCATCAGCTGGTGATCGTGGGTGGCGATGACGACCGAGGTGCCGAGCCGATTGAGCTCGATAAAGAGGCGCAACAGCCGGCGCGCCATCTGCGGATCGACGTTTCCGGTCGGCTCGTCGGCGAGCAACAGCTCAGGTTTGTTAATAACGGCCCGAGCAATCGCGGCGCGCTGCTTTTCTCCGCCCGAGAGCACGGAAGGGAAAGAATGCATGCGATCGCCCAGTCCGACCCACTGCAAAAGATCGGTCACGTCCTCCTTGTAGTCCGAAACGCGCTTGCCGGTGACCCGCAACGGCAGGGCGACGTTCTCCCAAGTACTGAGGTGATCGAGCAGCCGGAAATCTTGGAAGACAATGCCGATCCGGCGCCGGAGCTGGGCCCGCCGCGAAGGCGTGACGCGGCTGATATCTTGCCCCAACACGTAGATTTGGCCGTGTGTCGGCTGCATGGACATGAACAGTAGGCGCAGCAACGTCGTCTTGCCGGAACCGGACGGACCGGTCAGGAAATGGAACGAGCCCGGACGCAAATGGAAGCTCGCATCCCGCAACACGTTGTTGCCTCCCTCGTATTTGACGCCGATGCCGTTTAGCCTAATCACGTCGTATGCCGGCCTCCTGACCTGGGCTGATTAGCCTTTATCGCCGTGCGGGGGAATAGCGATCAATCGTCCAGGATTGTGGCGGACTGATGCCACCCCCGGCCTGGCGGCTGGGCTCCTCTTGCCGTGGGCGGCCGGCCGTGGCTAAGGAGAACGAGCCAGGAGAACGTGCGATGAACGATGGTGCGCCAGCGCGAATTGAGACCATTTTCCCCGCCTCGGCGATTGCCGAGCGTATTGAGGCGCTGGCCGGGGACATCGCCGCGGCGGGTCTCGACGGTCTTCTGGTCGTGGCCGTGCTGAAGGGCAGTTTCGTGTTTGCCGCCGATTTGATTCGCGCCTTGCATCGCGTTGGCCTTTCGCCGGAGGTCGACTTTATCTCCCTATCAAGTTACCGGGCCGGCACTCGCTCATCCGGACGCATCGAAATTCTGCGCGACGTCGAAACCGATGTGCGCGGCCGTAATGTGCTGTTGATTGATGACATTTTGGAGTCGGGCCGCACCCTCGCCTTTGCCAAGGACCTCATTATGGCCCGCGGCGCCGCCCGGGTGCTCAGCTGCGTGCTTTTGGACAAACCGGTTGCGCGCGCCGCCAACATTACTGCGGATATGAGGGCATTCGAGTGTCCCAATGTGTTCGTGGTAGGCTATGGTATGGACCTCGCGCACCGCTTCCGCGAACTGCCCTTTGTCGGGCGCGTAACGCGACAGTAGGGCCGATGTCGGATGAGGGAGAGCTCGATGGTACGCATCCTTCTCGCCGAAGATGACGCCGCAACGCGCGATTTGGTGCAGCGCGCCCTGGGCGTCGACGGTCACGAGGTCGTTGTCACACAAGATGGCTCGGAGGCGCTCGAGTACTTGCGCGCCGCACCGGCGCCCGTGCAATTGTTGATCTCGGACGTGCAGATGCCCGGTCTCGATGGCATTGCCCTGGTCGAGGCCAGCCTCAAGATCGCGCCGCACCTGCGCGTGCTTTTGATGTCCGGATTTGCCGACGAGCTCGGCCGCGCCGAGCATCTGCGCAGCAAAATTAGCCGCGTCATTAGCAAGCCCTTCACGCTGGAGCAGATCCGAACCGCGGTCAAAGGAGCGCTGAGCTGAGCGCGGACCAACGCTGTTCCACGTGAAACAGAAAAAGGCGCGTCGCCTTAGGCGGACCGCCGGCTGTCCCTGAACCGGGAGATCACCGGCCAGGCGCAATCGGCGATCACTTCGGCAAGCGGGTGGGTCGCGAGCCCGGCAACCGGGATTCGACGGCGTCGGCCGAGATTGATGAAGAGCGCGTCTGGAACGCCGACGGACACCTCGATTTCAGTGTCGCGATGATCGATGTGCATGCGCGCCACGTCCTTGCCATAGACCTCCACGGCGAGCGGTAGACGATGCCCGTTGACCTCCGCGTGCCAGGCGGGCGTATCGAGCGGGACTAGTCTGGCGCCGGCTTGTGACAAGGCGCCGTTGGTTGCCGTCAGCGCCGCGGCCACCACGGCATCGATCTCTTCCCACGCCTTGGCGCTGGCCAGGTTGGGGGGATTGGTCGGACCTTGGGTCTTGGCCACATGGGCGGCCAGCGGCTTGAGGCATTCGGCCAAGAGATCGCCGGCGCGCGTGGCCTCGATGCCGTTGGCCTGGGTTTGCGAGGAGGCATTGATCTCGGAGCGATCGTCTTTGTGCGCCCTCACTCTGGCGTGCAGGACGCCGTCGGGGGCAAGCTCCAGGCGCAGCCATGCCACGCTTTCTTCGCCGATCAGGATGCGGCGATAGACGCCGTAGCCGTGATTCTTGTAGCTCCAGGCGCTTTCCCCTGGCGCTGCAATGGAAATTTGCGCCTGCTGCAAGAGGGCATTGATCTTATCGACGCCCACCTCGAGGGGCTGCTGCAAGGCCGACCATTCGGCCACCACCGCCGCTTGCGCCTTGTCGTCCAAGACCGGCGCCGCTTCCGCGGCTCCCGCTTCGCCGGCCTTGCGCCCGAACAATAGCGAGGCGCCGATGGCACTGGCGATGCTTTTTGCGGCCTGGGTGGCTTTCGCCGGACGCGCGATGGTGATCTCGACATCGGCTTCCGCAACCCTGGCGGTGTCGTGCTCCGACAGAAAGGCCTGTCGCCGGCTGCGTCGGATGTCGCGCCAGACCAGGGCGAAACCGGCGCCGATCAGGATGCCGCTGAGGACGAGGATCAGTCCTGTGGTCATGGCAGATCCGGTCGCACCGCTCCGACGCCGGCCAGCGGGCGATCGGCGCCGCCGCCACGGGGCACTGCAAATCCGGCAGGCTTTACTTGCCTTGCCACGCCTCCTTCACCTCCATGCACCGCGTTTCGATGAAGCGGTTCACATCCTCAACCAGGGTATTTTGCAAGATGCCGAAGGCATTGTCCGCCGCCGTTGCCGACCAAAGTGCCGACTTTGTCAGCGTCGGGGCGACGATCTTGCCCCAATTGAGACTAGCCTTAATAGCCTTGCCTTGCTTGAAGGTAACCTTGGGGGAAATCTGCAACTTGATGTCGTATTTCTCCGTCTCACCCTCGAGCTCACAGGTGATGTTGTGACTGTCGAGGCGTACTTCAACCTCGGCATCCAGCATCGCCTTCACCAGCGTGCTGCGATCGAGCTTTAAGTCCGTGGAGCAGCGCGCATAACCCCAGGGCCACGACAATTTCGCCTGTGACAGGATTTTGTCCAACACCTCCTTGCGCCAGGTTTTCGTGACCGCGCAGGACACGTGCCCGGCATCGGGCTGGTGATTGTGCAGGGTCGAGCAAATTGCCACGGCACAGGCCGTTCTTGTTTCGCGCTCCCGCTTTTCGTCCTCCGTTTCCGCCGCGGCGCTCGGCGGGGCGGGCGCTTGGGCAAGGGCCAGCCGGCTGCAAAGCCCGCCAACCACGAGGATGGCAAGCGTAAGCGAGCGACCTGCGGTTTTGCCCATGCGCCCTCCGCGAGCCCAGTTCGCCGGCGGTTGTGGCCGAGTAACGGCCCGGAAATATGACGGCGCGCGCCCCTACTGCCCCAGCGC
Organism: Hyphomicrobiaceae bacterium; assembly: GCA_035573335.1. Taxonomy (GTDB): domain Bacteria; phylum Pseudomonadota; class Alphaproteobacteria; order Rhizobiales; family Hyphomicrobiaceae; genus AWTP1-13. The sequence continues at coordinate 9,052 of DATMZT010000131.1, forward strand.
GCCTCAGCGGTTCGCCCAAACCAACAGGCAACCCGACACGAATACGAGGCCCAGCACGACGCGATCGAAGCGGCGCTCGTCGAGACGGCGATAGAGGCGTTCCCCCAGCCAGTTGCCCGAGAGCGTCGCGGGCAAGGCGATGGCCGAGGCGACGAGCAGGCGCATGTCGACAAGCCCGCCCGCCAGGCTCGCCGTCAGCATCGCCGAGAGGACCGCGGTGTTGAAGGTCTGAAGCGTTCGGCGCCGCTGCGCTTTCGGCCAGGACCTGAGCGCGCCCCAAACCATCGGAGGCGGACCAGAAAGCCCGGCAATGCCGCCCAGGACGCCACCGAGGAACCCGATCGCCATTTCCGCGGCCCTGCTGGCGCGGCGAATATGAAGGTGGCCGGCCGCGCACAACATGAACGCGCAATAGCAAATGAGGATGATCCCCACGGCCATTTTGAACAGCTCGACCTTGATGAGGGGCAAGAGACAAAGCCCGATGGGAACCCCGACCAAGCCGCCGACCAGCATCGGGCCCAACTCGCGCCAGTCGCTGTCGCGCCAGAGCGAGGGCAGGGCGGACAGGTGTCCGGCGATTGAAGCAACGGAGACGAGCTGGGCGGCGACGGCCGGCTCCAGCACCTGCAGCCATAGGGGGAGCGCCGTGAGGCCGGTGCCGAACCCCGTCAGGCCATTGAGAAGCCCGCCGACCAGGGCTCCCGCCAAAACGAGCCCGGCGCTGAGCCAGTCCATCGAGGTCTTGTCCTTGCTGCTGAGAGGCGGGGCGCGCGGGCGGCATCCAAGGGCCCCGCCCGCTTTAGAGGCTTATCGCCGGAGCGGCGATCGGCGTCAAAAATCTCCCCGGAGGGTGTTGTGGCGCAAGGCGGCCCCGGCAGAGCCGACGACGACATTGCCACCTGGCTTTTGTTTTTGCGAGTGGGCGCGCCAATCTTGCCGGTCCTGGCCGGTGCTGGCCGGTCCTGGCCGGTCCTGGTTCCCCGGTCCCAATTTGCCGATCCGCTTTGTCGGCGCCGCGTTGGCTAGGAATTGGTGAGGCAGCACTGCCGCTGGCCACGGCTCGGCCCCCGCAAGCGCTGCCGGGCGCGAGCGATGCGCAAAGCCTGGCGTCTGTGGCGCCGACCGGCAACCGCGTGCGTGGGCCGTAAGGCACACGCATCGGAGGAAAATTCGCGCAATTGACGCACGAGCGACGGCCAACGCATCACGCGGCGCCTGCGGGCCCGGCACGCTCGCAGCAGCTACAACCCAGGTCCGGTGCGCCGTGGTGTCGACCTTGAAACTTGTGGATAATTCGCCTAGCGGGCATTTGGGTTCTCATCCGTTCGCAACAGCGCCGCCGTCCAATTGGTCTTCCCCATGCGCCGGCGTCATGTCAGTGTGGCCGCATGAGAGGCATTTTTCGCGCGACCGCCTTCAGGCTCGGCTGTTGCTGCCTGGCGGCGGTGGCCATCTTGTCGCTCGGCTTCGTCGGCGCTGCCCTCGCCCAGGTCCTCGTCGATTTGGAGCTGGTCCTGGCGGTCGACGTCTCCTTATCGATGGATCTCGACGAGCAGCGCCTGCAGCGCGACGGCTACATTGCCGCCTTCCGTGATCCGGAGGTGCACAAAGCGATCACATCGGGTCCCCACGGCCGCATCGCCGTTGTCTACATGGAGTGGGCAGGACCCGGCGTGCAGAACGTGGTCGTTCCCTGGACGGTCATCGACGGACCCGCCCCAGCGCATGCGATGGCCGACAAGCTCGATGCTCAGCCGATTTCCAGGGCGCGCATGACCTCGATTTCGCAAGGCCTGGTCTTTGCCGCCCAGCTCTTCGAAACGAGCGGGGTCAAGGGAATTAGGCGCGTGATCGACGTTTCGGGCGACGGGCCCAACAATGCTGGTCCGCTTGTGACGGTGGTCCGCGACCAGCTGGTCGCCCAGGGGATTGCCATCAATGGCCTGCCCATCCTCTTGAAAAAGCCGTCAAGCTTCTTCGACATCGCCGACCTTGATGTCTACTACACGGAGTGCGTCATCGGCGGCACGGGCGCCTTCATGATCCCAATCCGCGAACGTCTCGAATTCAAGACGGCCACCCGCCGCAAGCTGCTGCTCGAGATCGCCGGCTATCAGCCGGCGCGCCTCCTCCCCGCCCAACTGCGCGAACCGGTGAGCGGCGGGGATTGTACGTTCGGCGAGCAGCAATGGCGCCGCTACTTGGATACGGGGCCGAATTGAAGGGCGCCAAATTGACGAGGGGCGGCCGACACCTGGCGGCTTGCACGGGCTCCGTGTCCAGCCCTCGCCGGCGATCGCAACCGGCGGGTGGTTAACGGGGTCTTAAGCGCGTCGGCCTATCTTCTCAGGCATGATTAGGTCGCGCGTTCCTCTGGTCTTGCTGCCGTTGCTCACGCTCGCCCTGTGGGCCTGCAGCCAAAGGCCGCAGTTTATCGCCCGCGACGAGCCCTGGCGCGCGGATGAGGAACGCGCCTGCCTTTCCGCCGGCGTGGTGCGCGAAAGCCCTTTCGTCGAGTTGCGCGCGAGCCTCGCTGGGCCGGCCGTGTGCGGTGCCATCAAGCCTTTCAGCGTCTCTGCGGCGGCCAACGGCTGGGTTGAGTTGCGCCCCCCGGCGCTGCTGCGCTGCCCGATGGTGCCCGCGCTAGACCATTGGGTCGAGCGCGTGGTCTTGCCGGCGGCGCGGCGTCATTTTCGCAGCCCGCTGGTGGCCCTGAAAATCGCGGGATCCTACTCCTGCCGACCCATGAACAATGTCGATGGGGCGCTGCTTTCGGAGCACGGCCATGCCAACGCCATTGATGTCTCGGCCTTCGTGCTGGCCGACGGGCGCACGGTCCAGATCAAGACCGGCTGGTGGGGCGCCTTCGCCGAGCGCACCTTTCTGCGCGATGTGCATCGCGGCAGTTGTAGTCTCTTCAGCACCGTGCTCGGCCCCAACTACGATGCCAACCACCGCGACCACTTCCACCTCGACCTGGCTCGACACGGCCGCGACGGAGCCGATACGATCTGCAAATAGCCACGTTGCCCATGGTTTGCCTGCGACCCGGAGGCGGCAGTCTTTCCCGCTCGAGAGGTCCTCGTGTAAACCCTAGCAACCAGCACCGGGCGCTTAGAGCTTTCCCGCGGCGCCCCCATTCAAGTCCCACCACCGCGGCGTGGAGCATGAATTCACCGACCGATCCCGGGGCGACGCCCGCGCGCGCCATTCTGTTTTTGGCGCTGGCATCCTTCGTCGGCGCCGCCAACCTGCGCGTCTGCGACGCACTGCTGCCACAAATCGCGGCCGAGCTCGGCGTGACCGTCGGCACGGCTGCGACAATGGTTACCGCCTTCGCGGTCGCCTATGGCGTTTGCCAGATCGTCGTTGGCCCGCTCGGGGACGCACGCGGTAAATTGCTGATGGTGGTGCTGGGCTCGCTGTGGGCCGGGATTGCCACCATCGTCTGCGCGGCTATGCCGTCGTTGGCACCCCTCGTCCTCTTTCGCTTTCTGGCCGGTGCCGGGGCCGCGGCGGTGATACCGCTGGCGATCGCCTGGATCGGCGACGTGGTAGCCTTCGAGCACCGGCAAGCGCTGCTGGCACGCTACATCTCCGGTCAAATCCTCGGCATCGTCTTCGGCCAGGCGGCGGGTGGCTTGTTCGGCGAGTTGATCGGCTGGCGTGCCACGCTCCTTATGCTCGGCGTCCTGCATATCGGCGCCGGCCTGCTCCTCCTCAAGGAGCGGCGGCGGCTCAGCATCGGCGTCACCTTGCCGGGCAAACCGCGCTGGGCCAACGCGGCATTCGAGACCGCCCGCGTCCTGCGCCAACCCTGGGTGCGGGTCGTGCTGATTAGCGTATTCATTGAGGGCATGGCGATGTTCGGCGCGCTGGCCTACGTGGGCGCCGATTTGCATCATCGCTTCGGCCTCGGGCTCGGCATGGTTGGAGCCTTGCTGGCCTCTTTCGGCGCCGGTGCGCTCCTGTTTGCGGCGAACGCGAGTTGGCTTGTGCCGAAGCTGGGCCAGCCTGGCCTTGCGGCGGGAGGCGCGCTGCTGCTCGCCGCCGGCTACGGCACCCTAGTGGGCATGCCGTGGCTGTGGCTTGCGGTGCCCGCCATCGCCGGTATTGGCCTCGGCTTCTACATGCTGCACAACACCCTGCAAGTGAATGCCACGCAGATGGCGCCGGAGGCGCGTGGCTTGGCGGTCTCGCTATTCGCCTTCTTTCTGTTCACGGGCCAATCCCTTGGAGTTGCTTTGGCGGCGCCGGTGGTCGACCGTTTTGGCGCCCGCCCCGTATTCGCGATAGCCGCCGTCGTCCTGATTTCGATTGCCTTTTGGTTTCGCGCGCGGCTGCTCAAGCAGACCGCGGCGAGTTGATGTTTCCGAGCGCGGAAATGCGCTAAAACTCCGCCATGAGCTGGTCCAGACACGGCCGCGGCGGCCGGCGCGGCTACCACCATGGCAACTTGCGCGAGGCCCTGATCGGGGCCGCGCTCGACCTCATTTCGCAAAAAGGTCCCGCCGGCTTCACCTTTGCCGAGGCCGCCCGGCAGGCCGGCGTCAGCCCGGCGGCGCCGTACCGCCATTTCCGCGACCGTGATGCCTTGATGGCCGACGTGGCGCGCCAAGGCTTCGAGCGTTTCGCCCAGCGCCTCGCTGCGGCCTGGGACGACGGGCGCCCGAGCCCCACGGCGGCGCTCGAGCGCCTTGGCCGCGCCTACCTTGGTTTTGCGCGCGATGAGCCAGCCTACTTTTCGGCCATGTTCGAATCCGGCGTACCCGTTGCGAAGCATCGCGACCTGCATGACGCGAGCGAACGAGCCTTCGCGGTGCTGCGGCAGGCCTGCGAGGCGATCGTCGCCGCGCTACCCAGCGGCAAGCGACCGCCGGCGCTGATGATGGCCTTGCACATTTGGGCCCTCGCGCACGGTATCGCCAGCCTGTTTGCGCGCGGCGATGCCGCCCGACGCAGCCTACCGATCAGCGCCGAAGAACTGCTGGAGGCGGCGACGCTGCTTTATCTGCAGGGCTTGGGGATCGCGGCGCCGGCCGCCGGCAAGTGACCGGCCTTGGCCTCGCCCCGCTTCGCCGGGCCCGACTTGTGCTGTAAGCTGACCCTCGAACCGGCGTGCGGATGAACCGCACGCTTTTACGGGAGGAGACGATGAGAAGACTTACCGCTGCGATTGCAGTTTTCGCCGGCGTCGTGCTGGGCTCAGAGCAGGCCGCTGCCCAAGCAGGTTTCCCGCCGCCGCCGCCCAAGATCAGTCCTGCCGCAGGCGTTATCGACATGCACGTCCATTCGCACCCCGATGTGTTCGGCCGCAACATGGACGACATCGATGTGGCGCAGCTTGCCAAGGCGCGCGGCATGCGCGGTATCGTGCTTAAGAACCACATCTCCGAAACGGCAAGCCGGGCGGCGCTAGTAATGAAGGTCGTGCCCGGCGTCGAAGTGTTTGGCGGCATCGTCCTGAACAAGGCGGTGGGTGGCATTAACCCGGATGCCGTGGAGTGGATGCACCGCATCTACGGCAGTCGCGGCAAGATCGTCTGGCTGCCGACCTTCGAAGCCGATAAGCATGTCAAGACGCTCTCCAAGCCCGACGCCGTTGGCCTGACGGTCGCACCGAACGGTCAGGTCTTGCCGGAGATGGAAGCGATTCTGAAAATCATTGCGCGTGAGAACCTGGTGCTGGCGACCGGTCACGTGCATCCGGAAGAAATCATCGCCGTGGTGAAGAAGGCGCGTGAGCTCGGCGTGAAGAACATCGTCATCACGCACGGTCTCACCAATGTTCCCGGCCTCAGCATGGCGCAAGCTAAAGAAGTGGCCGAGATGGGAGCGGTGATCGAAATCTGTTTCCTGCAGTTTCTGGCCGGTCCCAATGCGCCGCTCGCCTTCCTCACGCACTGGACGCAGGTAAATGCCAAGCACGTGGCTCAGGCCCTGAAGGAGTTTGGTGCGGAGCACGTCCTAGTTTCCACCGACCTCGGACAGAGCAGCAACATGGTGCATCCGGATGGCGTCGAGGCGGCGATTGCCGCTATGAAAAAAGAGGGAATTGCCGACGCCGACATCGATACCATGATGCGCAAGAATCCCGCCCGGCTGCTCGGATTGAAGGCCGAGGGCTGAGCGCGGCCACAGCTTTGGGCCGCGGGCGGCAGGCAAAGCGCGTCGCCCGCCCCCTGCGATCCCGACCTATTGTGCCGTGAATTTGGGTGCGCGCTTGGCGAGGAAGGCGCGCAGTCCCTCGCGGAAGTCGGCGCTGCCGTAGCACAGCTCGATCAGGTCGCGGTCGTCGATAGCGCCGAAATTTGCGCGCATGCGGCGCACGACCTCCTTGCCCGCCATCATGGTCAGCGGCGCTTGCGTGGCGATCTGGGCGCCAAGGGCGCGGGCACGCTCCATCAGCGCCTCGGGCGTATCGAACAGCTCGTTGACGAGCCCGATTGCCAACGCCTCCTCGGCGCCGATCAATCGCGTCGTCAGCAACAGATCGACGGCCCGCCCGACCCCCGTCAGAAGCGCCACGCGGGCGATGTTGGCCGCCGACAGACAATTCGCCAGCGTGCGGGCGATCGGGAACCCATATTTAAGCTGGCGCGTGGCGAGCCTGAGGTCGCAGGCGGCGGCGATCACGGCCGCCCCGCCCGTGCAAATGCCGGCAATGGCTGCGATCGTCGGTACCGGACACCTCTCGAGTTTGGCGAACATGCGTTCCATGCGCGCCTCGTAGTCTACTCCTTGTTGTGTCGTCGAAAAATTCTGGAACAAGGAAATGTCCGTCCCCGCCGCAAAGGCGCGACCGCCGGCACCGGTGATGATGATGGCTTTCACGGCCCCGCCAAGCCGGACTTCGCCGCAGATGTCGCCTAGCCGGTCATACATTTCGAAGCTGAGGGCGTTGTGTGCGGCGGGGCGATTGAAGGTAACAAGTCCAATCCCATCTCGCACCTCGTAGAGGAGATCCTCCTCAAGTCGATTTTGCATGTCGACCTTTCTTGTCCCGTCTCTTGCGGCTCTCGTTGACTTACTGCTTTCGCCGTCTTGCCGGCGCTCGCCGGCGGCCTCGGTGGCAGCTTAGGCCCGCCCAGCCTTGGCAACCTCGGCGAAATAGTCCATCGCCACCCGCACCCCGCCCGGCGTGTGCGGTATTTGGGCAAGGGCAAGTCCCATTTCCACGCCGGCGAGGGCTCCCAGCATGGTCAAATCGTTGGTGTCGCCGAGGTGACCGATGCGAAACACCTTCTTTGCCAATTTGCTAAGACCGGTGCCCAGCGAAATATCGAAGGCCTCGAGCGCGACCCGGCGCAAGGCGTCGGCGTCCTGTTCCGGGACCAACAGCACCGCCGTCAGGCTTGAGGAGTAATACCTGGGGTCTTTGCACCAAATCTCGAGGCCCCAGGCCTTCACCGCGCGGCGCGTAGCTTCCGCATGCCGGTCGTGACGCGCAAACACGCGCTCGAGCCCCTCCTCGTGCAGCATGTCGATGGCCTCGGCCAGGCCGTAGAGCAAGTTCGTCGCCGGCGTGTACGGAAAGAAACCCTCCTTGTTGGCGGGCAGCATCTCCTCCCAGGCAAAGTAAGACTTCGGCTGCTTCGCCGCGCGGGCCGTGGCGAGAGCCTTTTGGCTTACGGCGTTGAAGCCAAGGCCCGGAGGCAGCATCAGTCCCTTCTGCGAACCGCCGACCGTGACGTCCACGCCCCAGGCGTCGTGGCGATAGTCGATCGAGGCCAGAGACGAGATCGTGTCGACCATGAAGAGGGCCGGATGTTTTGCGGCATCGATAGCCTGGCGCACCTCATCGATGCGCGAGGTGGCACCCGTGGACGTCTCGTTGTGCACCACGCATACGGCCTTGATCGTGTGCGCCTTGTCCTCGCGCAGGCGCGTTTCGATGGCGTCGGCATCGACACCGCTGCGCCAGTCGGAAGCGATCAACTCCGGTTGCAGTCCAAGCTTCAAGGCGAGCTTATGCCAGAGGCTGGCAAAATGCCCGGTTTCGTACATCAGGACCTTATCGCCGGGGGAGAGCGTATTGACGAGCGCGGCCTCCCACGCACCGGTGCCGGAGGATGGATAGATGAAGACATGCTCGGAGGTCTTGAAGACCGTCTTGATGCCGGCCAGAACCCGAAGGCCCAAGGCCCTAAATTCGGGCCCGCGATGATCAATCACGGGCATGTCCATGGCGCGCAGGATGCGATCGGGTACCGGTGTCGGGCCCGGAATCTGCAGAAAATGGCGGCCGGCGCGGCGCGGCGCATTCGACATTCGATTCTCTCCAATAGCAGTGACGCGCCCCTAGCTTAAAGCAGGCTCGCGGCGCGCTGCCAACCCACTGGGCGCACCCCCGCAGCCGGGCAAACGTCAATTCCACGGCCGGACGGGCGGCCGCAACCGCCAAGAAAGCCCACCCCTGGGCGGTCGGCGCCTTGACCCCGCGCGGCCTCACCCTTGCGGCATTTGCTGGACGCACCGAGCCTGCCCCAGCCTGCTCACAGGCTCAGGCCCGCGCTAGAGCCGCGTCCGCTCGCCGTCCAATAGAACTTGTGTCCCGCGGCGAGGACGGGCATTACCGCGCCATGCCAATAACCAGCACGGCTCCGACCTCACACCGCCTCGCCGCGCGGCTCGCGCGCGACCTTGAGGGCGAGGTCTTGTTCGATCGCTTCTCACGCGGGCGCTATGCCACAGACGCCTCGCACTATCAAATCGAACCGGTCGGGGTGATCGTGCCCAAAACCGACGAAGACGTGCGTGTTGCGATGGCAGCAGCGCGCGAGGAGGGTGTGCCCCTGGTGCCGCGCGGCGGTGGCACCTCTCAGTCGGGACAGACCGTTGGCCGCGCCCTGGTCATGGACTTCAGCAAGTACCTGAAAAGGCTCATTAGCGTCGATCCCGCCGCCCGTAGCTGCGTGGTCGAACCGGGCATTGTGCTCGAAGATCTCAACCGCCAACTGAGTGCGACCGGGCTTTGGTTTCCCGTCGACGTTTCGACCGCCAGCCGTGCCACGATCGGCGGAATGACGGGCAATAACTCGTGCGGCACGCGCTCGATCCGCTATGGCATCATGCGCGACAACGTCATGTCCATCGCCGCTGTCCTGGCCGACGGCAGCGAGCTCAACTTCGGCGAGGTCGGACGCAACCTGGCGCCGCTCGGACCGGTTGGTGACCTTGCCTCGAAGCCGGCGTCCATTGCCGCCGCGCCGGGGCCCGGCGCGGCCGACGATCCCGGTGGCCTCAGCCTTGTGCATGACATGCTCGCCCTCGGCCGACGGGAGGCGGCGCATATCGCGCAAGCCTTTCCGCAGGTGTCGCGACGCGTTGGCGGCTACCTGATCGATGCCTTACGGCCAGGGCCTGGGCCGGTCAATCTCGCCACCCTCCTGTGCGGCTCGGAGGGCACGCTTGCCGTCTCGCGACGCATTGAGCTGAAGTTGTCGCCGCTGCCGAAAAACAAGGCGCTGGGCATCTGCCACTTCGGCAGCTTCCGCAAGGCCATGGAGGCACCCCAGCACATCGTCAAGCTCAACCCGGTGGCCGTGGAGGTGGTGGACCGCACTCTGATCGAACTCGCGCGCGATATTGCCATGTTTCGGCCCGTGATGGAGACCTACGTGCGCGGCCGGCCCGATGCGTTGCTGCTGGTCGAGTTCGCCGAGGACGAACAGGCCGAGAACCTGCGCCGATTGGACCGACTGGATGAGCTGCTGGCCGATCTTGGTCACCCCAACAGCGTCGTCAAGGTAACCGATGCCACCGGGCAGAAGGCGGTATGGGACGTGCGCGCTTCGGGCCTCAACATCATGATGTCCATGAAGAGCGAGGGCAAACCAGTCTCCTTTATTGAGGACTGCGCGGTACCCCTCGAGCACCTCGCCGATTACACGGAACGGCTCACCGCCATCTTCGAAAAGCACGGCACGCGCGGTACCTGGTACGCGCACGCCTCGGTCGGCTGCTTGCACGTGCGCCCGGTGCTCAATCTGAAGCTCGAGAAGGATGCTGCGACCATGCGCGCGATCGCCGAGGCGGCCTTCGCCATGGTCAAGGAATACAAGGGCTCGCACTCGGGCGAGCATGGCGATGGCCTGGTGCGCTCGGAATTTCACGCGAGCATGTATGGGGCCCACACCGTGCGCCTGTTCGAAGCGGTGAAGGACCGCTTCGACCCCAATGGTCTCATGAACCCCGGCAAGATCGTGCGTTCTTCGCGCATGGATGACCGTGGACTGTTCCGCTTCAAGCCCTCCTACCGCGTCGCGGCCCTCACAACGGTGTTTGACTGGTCGGCCTATCCCGGTGCCGGCGGCGGGTTCCAGGGCGCGGTCGAGATGTGCAACAACAATGGCGAGTGCCGCAAACTCGTCTCCGACGTGATGTGCCCTTCGTTTCGCGTCACCGGCAACGAGCGCGACGTGACGCGCGGTCGGGCGAACGCGCTGCGGCTCGCCATCTCTGGTCAACTCGGCCCGGACGCGTTCGCCTCGCAAGAGATGCTGGAAACGATGAAGTTGTGCGTCTCCTGCAAGGGCTGCCGGCGGGAATGTCCGACCGGCGTCGACATGGCGAAGATGAAGATCGAGGTGCTGGCGGCCGCCAACAAGCAGCGCCGCCTCTCTGTGCGCGACCGCCTAATCGCCTACCTGCCGCGCTACGCGCGCTACGCGGCGCGCTTGGCTCCCCTGATCAATGCCAGCAACGCCATGCCGGGCGCAGCCCGGCTGATCGAAGGTCTGACCGGCTTCTCGTCGAAACGCCCTCTGCCGCGCTGGCATCCGCGACCATTTCGCCTGGGGCACGACGCGCGCGCCGCAAGCGCAGCGGTGGGCGGGGCCCGCGACGTCGCCCTGTTTGCCGACACCTTCAACACCTATTTCGAGCCCGAGAACCTCGACGCCAGCGTCGAGGTGCTGCGCCGGCTTGGCTATGGCGTCCGGCTTTTGGGCGGCGGCAGGGCGTCGTTGCCTCGACCGGCACGCCCCTTGTGCTGCGGCCGGACATTCCTGTCAGCCGGTCTGGTCGAGGAAGCTCGCGCGGAGGCCCGGCGCGTGCTTGCGGCCGCCACGCCGCTGATCGACCGCGGCATCGCGATTGTGGGTCTGGAGCCGTCCTGCCTGCTGACACTGCGCGACGAGTTCGTGTCGCTCCTGCCAGGGGCCGAGGCGGAGCGGCTCGCCTCGCATGCGCTGCTCTTGGAGGAGTTCCTGGCGCGCGAGGCCGACGCCGGTCGCGTTGCCGGCCCCATCGGCCACTGCGAGGGCGAGCTCCTCCTCCACGGGCACTGTCATCAAAAGGCATTCGGCGTCATGGGTGCCGTGCAACAAACGCTGGCGCTGGTGCACGGGCTCAAAGTCGAAACGGTGACCTCCAGCTGCTGCGGCATGGCCGGCGCTTTCGGTTATGCGGCCGAAACGCACGATGTTTCCCTGGCAATGGGGGAACTTTCCTTGTTGCCGGCCCTGCGCAAGGCCCCCCCGCAAGCCCTCATCGCCGCCGATGGCTTCTCCTGTCGGCATCAAATCCGCGACGGTACCGGCCGCGGGGCGCTGCACGTCGCGCGTGTTCTGCGCGATGCCATGCACTCCGGCGCCTGACGGGCGGCAAGGCGGCGCTAAACCCGCAAACGTCGCAGGCCCTGGCGGTGGACGGACCTGCAGGGGAACGCTAGGGTCCAGCCTACCGCAAAAACACCCCGGCCCGCGGGGCCGCGGTCAGGGCAAGGAAGCAACGGGGAAGGCACATGTCACAATCCCCCAATCGGCGTCCGCCGGCGCGCTCCGCCATTGATATTGCCGGTGGCCTATTTTTGCTGGCCATCGCCGCCGTCGGCTATATTGGCGGCTTTAGTCTACCGGTCGGACATTTGTCTGGCATCGGCTCTGGGCTGCTGCCCAAGACGCTGGCGTTCCTGGTCGCGGCTTTTGGCATTCTGCTCATCGTGCAAGGCCTGTTTGGCGAGGGCCCGGCCCTCGAGCGCTGGGCCATTCGTGGCCCATTCTTCGTAATCGGCGCCGTGGTTCTGTTCGCCCTCACGATCCGCTGGGGCGGCCTCGTCGTCGCCGGGCCCTTGGCCGTGGTCATGTCCTCGCTGGGCTCAGACGAAACAAGACCCACGGAGATTTTCATCTTTGCCGTGGCGCTGACCCTGCTTTCGGGCTTGCTGTTCAAGGAGCTCCTCAACTTGCCCATTCCGTTTGACCCCCTCGGCCTCATTCCCAGTGCGCTGTCGCATGCCTATGCCGGCGCCAAGGAAGTGATCGCGGGCTTTTTCGCGGCGCTGAAGGGCGCCCTCACGCGCTGAAGGACCCGACGTGACATTCGACCTGATATCCAACCTGGCGCTCGGCCTCAGCGTCGCGCTCACCCTGAAGAACCTCTGGCTTTGTTTCCTCGGTTGCCTGATCGGCACCCTAATAGGCGTGTTGCCGGGGGTTGGCCCGATTGCAACCATCACCATGCTGTTGCCGATCACCTTCGGCATCGACCCGGTCGGCGCGCTCATCATGCTCGCCGGCATCTACTACGGGGCGCAGTACGGCGGTTCGACCACGGCAATCCTGGTCAATATTCCCGGCGAAGCAACTTCCGTCGTAACAACACTCGACGGCCACCAGATGGCCAAGCAGGGACGCGCGGGGGTGGCGCTTGGCATCGCCGCGATCGGCTCATTTATCGCCGGCTGCGTGGCCACCATCATCATCGCAGCCCTGGCCGCGCCGCTGACGGCGATGGCG
>DATMZT010000132.1:0-10974 GCA_035573335.1 Hyphomicrobiaceae bacterium
TCGGGCTTCTCGACGTAGTCGCTGCGCACCCGCTCCAGCACGTCGCCGAACAGGTCAAGCTGCTTGTAAATTTCCGAGTTTCCCGACGTGGCCGAGTAGGTGCGCGTGACGTTGAGCACGGTGGTGGCTCCGGCGAGGCACGCCAACAACACGAACGTCCAAAAGGCGTAGTCGGATTTCTTGGTCATTCTTGCACCTTTCGAGAGGCATCCGCCCACCAAGGGTCGGGGTCTATTGGCCGCTGGTCCTTGCGGAATTCGATGTAGAGCACAGGACCACTCTCCTGTGCCTTCGGGAGCGACGACTTTGCAGCTGCGCTCATCACGCCTACCGGCTCCCCAGTAAGCACGAATTGGCCGAGTTGCACATCAATCTGGGATAAACCTGCTAACAAAATATGATAACCTCCGCCAGCATTGATGATCAAGAGCTGCCCGTAGCTGCGAAACTCGCCAGCGTAAACAATCCAACCGTCGCAGGGGGAGACGACCTGTCCCCCGTAACGGGTCTCGATCACAAGCCCTCGAGATTGGCTGCCGTATTGGGTTTTTTCCCCATATGTCAACACGCGCCGGCCATGGGCGGGCAGCGGCAGCTGGCCCTTTGCCTCGGTAAACGGCATCGCCGGCTTGATGCGGCCAGGCGTAAGCATAGCCACGCGATCGGAGCTCGGGGCCAGTTCGGCGGAAGATTTCCGTTCTGTAATCTGCTTGGACGCGGCGGCGCGCTGCTTTTCCTGTTCGCGGGCGGCCATTTCCTGTTCGTAGGTGCCAAGCCCGGTGCGCTCGGCGACCTCCTTGTCGAGTTTCTGGATCAGATCGCCCAGATCCGACACGCTCTTGGAGATGTCGGTGGCGGCCTGGCGCACCTGGGCCAATTCCGTCTGGCGCTCGGCCAATGACTGGCGTTTGCTTTCTTGCAGGCCGGCCAACCGCACCCGCGCATCGTTGAGGCGCGCCGTCTCTGCGCGGAGCTTTTCGCCCTCGGAGCGAATGCTGGTCACGATGCCGATCAGCGCATTCAAGCGCTCGGACAGGGCCACGGCTTCGCCACGCAGTTCCGGAAATGCGGCCGCGAGCAGCATGGCACTGCGCACCATCGAGAGGGCATCCTCACGCTGCGTCACCATCACCGGCGGGGGATTGCGACCCATGCGCTGCATGGCGGCCAGCAGTGCCGAAATCGAGCCGTGACGTTCCTCGAGCGTGCCCCGGACCTGCTTTTCCTGGGCCTCCAGATCGCCGAGCCGCGACTCGATGAGCCCCAGTTGGGCCTCGCTCTGCTGGATCAGTTTTCCCGTCTCGACCAGGCGGCTGTTGATGCGCTCGCGCTCGGCGGCGAGCTTGTCCACGTCCGCCTGGATTTCCTTGGAGCGCCGCTGGGTGGCTTCCAGGCGTCCACGGTCGGACTCCAGCTGTTTGCGGGCATCGTCCGGGTTGGCGGGGGCTTGCGCGCCGGCCAGTGCCGGCCCCAGCACGACGGCCAGGGCAAGGGAGCCTGCGCGCCCAGCAAAGCTGAGTTTCCGTCTCGTCAACCTGCCTGTCCCGCCTGCCCCAAATCACCCCCCAAAGCCCGAAGTGATGACCGCAACGGATACCCGGCAATCGACCCCGATGACCAGGTCCTGTTATCGGGCCGCCAGTGACCTACCGGGCCCCAGTGACCTACCGGGCCCCAGTGCCTACCGGGCCCCAGTGCCTACCGGGCCCCAGTGACGACCAAGCGACCGGGCGAGCCCGGCGCCAACCGCGACTCGGCAGCCAACCGCTGAGATACAACACACTGTGAGCCAACATGCTGCGCGATTGTGGCACCGCTGGGTTGCGCCCGGCTCGGCGCGGTGTGGCACTTTGGAGACGAAGGGTCGGGCAATGTCGGCTACTGTCGCGCCCGGCCCCATGGCTTGAAGGGATCCTGGCATGGAAACGTTTCTTCGATCCTTAAGCGTTCTTGCCCTCCTCGCCGTGGTTGGCGTCCTTTTGGCCGGCCTTTGGAACATGCTGCGCGGCAGGAACCCCAACCTCAGTCAAACGCTCATGCGCTGGCGCGTCGGCTTGCAGTTTCTTGCCATTGTCGTTGCCATGCTGCTGGTCTATCTGCTGCGCTAATCGCAAGGTATGCTTGACCCGTCCGGGTCGCCCGCTACCCTCAAACGAGGGTGTCGTGAAGGCGAAGCTTCTGGTGCAGGGGTCGACGGCGGCGATGGTCGTTCTCAACAAGATCTACACACGGACCGGTGATGCGGGTCTCACCGCCCTTGGCATCGGCGAGCGCGTACCCAAGCACTCCTTGCGCATCGCCTCCTACGGCACCGTCGATGAAACCAACGCCTTCATCGGCATGGCGCGCCTTCACCTGGCGGCCGTGCCGAAGCTCGATGCCATGCTGGGGCGTGTGCAAAACGACCTGTTCGATCTTGGTGCCGATCTCACCACGCCGGAGCGGGAGGGCAAACAACGCCGCGAACGGCTGCGCATCAGCGAGCAACAGGTTGAGCGCCTGGAAGCGGAAATCGACGAGCTCAACGCCGAGTTGGCGCCGCTCACCTCCTTCGTGCTCCCCGGCGGCTCGGCCGCCGCCGCGGCGCTGCACGTTGCGCGCACCGTTTGCCGCCGGGCGGAGCGGGGCATGGTGGCGCTGGCTAATGAGCCCAACGAGCACGTGAGCGCGCCGGCGCTGAAATACATCAATCGGCTATCGGATCTGCTGTTCGTGGCCAGCCGCTACGCCAATGATAAGGGTGGCGGCGATACCCTTTGGGTGCCCGGCCAGAACCGTTGAGGTCTTAGGCGGCGCGCCGTCTTCCAAGCAAAGGATAACGCTCCCGTGGTTTTCATCCCCCTGTCCGATGACAATCCCTTGCGCTCGATCAGTTTCCAGTGGGTCAACGTCGGGCTGATCGTGGCCAATGTGGTGGCGTTCCTCCTGCAGAACACCGAGGGCGCACAGGCCAGCATCCTCAGTTTTGCGCTGATCCCCTCCGAGCTGTTCCAGGCCCATCTCGTCGGCGGGCCCGTTGCCTCACCACAGCAGCCGGTGCCGATCCCGGAAGGCCTGACGCTGTTGACCTATCAGTTCATGCACGGGGACATTTTCCACCTGCTCTCCAATATGCTGTTCCTGTGGGTGTTCGGCGATAACGTCGAGGACGCCTTGGGGCACGTGAAGTACCTGATTTTCTACCTTCTGTGTGGGGTGATCGGGGGGCTCACCCACGCCATCATGCTACCGGCCTCGCCGCTGCCGCTGATCGGCGCCAGCGGAGCCGTCGCCGGCGTCATCAGCGCCTACCTTTTGTTGCACCCGCGCGTGCTCGTCTGGGTGCTGGCGTTCCGCATTATTCCTCTGCACATCCGGGCCGTCTGGGTGCTCGGCATTTGGGTGGCGACCCAGGTCATCATGGTCCTGATCAGCCCGGTCGATCAGGTCGCCTGGTGGGCCCACATCGGCGGTATGATCGCGGGCGCCATCCTGGTCTTGTTCCTGCGCCGCCCGGGCGTGCCGCTGTTCGACCGCGACCTGCGCCCGGTTTGACCCGGGACGCTCGCGGGAGGGAGAACGGGCAGGGGCGCGATCGAGGCGGATCGGCCACAGGCATTGTTGCCTTGCCTTTGTCCAAAGTGTCCGCGCTGCTGCCCAATTGACACGCACTCTTCGGAGCCCTAGGTTTCCATCTCGCATCTGCGAAGCGCCAATTCGCGTCGCCACAAATCAGGCATATTTGCCCTTTTGCGGCAAGACCAGCGACCGCAGTGCGGCATGACGTGGCCGGGAACTCCAAGTCATGCCCAGATGGAGCACCTTGTGGAATGAAAGCCCTCGTCGCTGTCAAACGCGTCGTCGACTTCAATGTGAAGATCCGGGTCAAGACCGACGGCTCGGGAGTCGAACTCAGCAACGTCAAAATGTCGATGAACCCCTTCGACGAAATTGCCGTCGAAGAGGTGGTGCGGATGAAGGAAAAGGGGATCGTCCAAGAGATCGTCGCCGTTTCCATCGGTCCCAGCAAATCGCAAGAGACCATCCGCACTGCTCTGTCGATGGGCGCCGACCGCGGTCTCTTGATCGAAACGCCGGAAGGACAGGTGATCGAGCCACTGGCGGTCGCCAAGCTGCTGAAGGCGGTGGTGGAGGCGGAAAAGCCCGGCTTCATCATCCTCGGCAAGCAAGCGATCGACGATGACTGCAACCAAACTGGCCAGATGTTGGCGGCGCTGTTGGGTTGGCCGCAGGCGACCTTCGCCTCGAAGGTGGTGATCGAGGGGGAGGCGGCGTTGGTGACGCGCGAGGTCGACGGCGGGCTCGAGACGCTGAAGATGAAACTGCCGGCCATCATCACCACCGACCTGCGTCTCAATGAGCCGCGCTATCCGTCGCTGCCCAACATTATGAAGGCCAAGAAAAAGCCGCTGGAAACGCGCAAGGCGGCAGACTATGGCGTCGACATCGCGCCGCGCCTCAAGGTGCTCAAGACGGTTGAACCCCCGGGCCGCAAAGCCGGCGTCAAGGTGGCCAACGCCGCCGAACTCGTCGCCAAACTGAAAGAGGCCGGGGCGCTCGCATGACCACTCTGCTGTTGGCCGAGCACGACAACAAGACATTGGCGGCGACCGTCGCCAAGGCCATGACCGCCGCACGCGCGCTCGGTGAGGAGGTGCACGTCTTGGTCGCCGGCGCCGACTGTCGCGCCGTCGCCGACAGCGCCGCCAAGCTCGATGGTGCCGCCAAGGTTTTGCACGCGGACGCGCCCCAATTCGCCCACCAACTGGCGGAGGAAATGGCCGCCCTGATCGTCGGGCTGATGGGGAGCTACAACGCCGTGGTGGCGCCCTCGACCGCCTCGGGCAAGAACATCCTGCCGCGCGTGGCGGCGGCGCTCGACGTCATGCAGATTTCCGACGTCATCAAGGTAGTTGCGCCCAACACCTTCGAGCGCCCGATCTACGCCGGCAATGCCATTCAGACCGTGGAAAGCGCCGACCCGAAAAAGGTCATCACGGTGCGCACCACGGCGTTTCCGGCGGTGGCGGCCAGCGGCTCCGCGCCACTTGAAAGCTTGAGTGCACCGGCGGCGGCGGGGCTTGCGAGCTTCGAGCGGGCGGAGATCCAGAAGTCCGACCGGCCCGAGTTGACGGCGGCCAAGATCATCATCTCGGGGGGACGCGGCCTGCAGTCGGGGGAGAATTTCAAGACCTACATCGAGCCGGTCGCCGACAAGCTGGGCGCCGCCGTCGGGGCCAGCCGCGCCGCGGTCGATGCCGGCTACATGCCGAACGATTACCAGGTCGGCCAGACGGGCAAGGTGGTGGCGCCGGAGCTTTACATCGCCGTTGGCATTTCCGGCGCCATCCAGCACCTGGCGGGTATGAAAGACAGCAAGGTGATCGTCGCCATCAACAAGGATGGCGAAGCGCCAATCTTTCAGGTCGCCGATTATGGACTGGTCGCCGACCTGTTTCAGGTGTTGCCGGAGCTCAGTCGCGAGCTGGACAAAGCGAAGTCATGACGAGCGCTGTGCGCAAACAACATCGGCCGGGGTAGTGAAGGAGCACGGTGCGCCATGGATGCAGGCGTCAAAACGAGAAAGCCCGGAGGTCACATGGAGCGCCCTCGTAAAGGCACGGAGCCCGTGACCCAATCCAGCATTAAACGCGTGGGAATCATCGGCGCCGGGCAGATGGGCAATGGCATCGCCCACGTGGTCGCGCTTGCCGGTTTCGACGTCTCCATGCACGACATCAAGAAGGAAGCGGTCGACAAGGCCCGCACCACCATCGAGCGCAACATGGCGCGCCAGGTTTCGCGCGGTGTCATCAGCGACGCCGACATGCATGCCGCGCTCAACCGCATCGGTTATGCCGGCGATCTGGCAATGATCGGCGAGGCCGACCTGGTGATCGAGGCCGCCACCGAGGACGAGGCCGTCAAGCGCAAGATCTTCATCGATCTGTGTCCCAGGCTCAAAAAGAGCACCATGCTCGCGAGCAACACCTCTTCGATCTCGATTACGCGCCTGGCCTCCGTCACCGACCGTCCCGAGCGCTTCATCGGCATGCACTTTATGAATCCGGTGCCGATGATGCAGTTGGTCGAATTGATCCGCGGCATCGCCACCGAGGACGAGACCTTCCATCAATCGCGGTTTTTCATCGAAAGCCTGGGCAAGACCATTGCGGTGTCGGAAGACTTTCCCGCCTTCATCGTCAATCGCATTCTGCTGCCGATGATCAACGAGGCCGTCTATACGCTCTATGAGGGCGTGGGCACGGTTGAGTCCATCGACAAGGCCATGCGGCTTGGCGCCAACCACCCGATGGGTCCGCTCGAACTTGCCGACTTCATCGGTCTCGACACCTGCCTGTCCGTCATGCAGGTCCTCTACGAGGGCCTGGCGGATTCCAAGTACCGCCCCTGCCCGCTGCTGGTGAAATACGTCGAGGCCGGTTGGCTCGGCCGCAAGACCCAACGCGGCTTTTACGACTACCGCGGGGAAAAGCCCGTCCCGACGCGCTAAGCGGCGGTCGCGGCGGTGCGCTTGGGTGTTGCCCCGCGCCACCCTTGCACCGAACCGCTCCGCCCCACCCGGACGGCCGCGCGCGCGCCGAACCCTGGGCATGCCGCCGTGGCGCGATCAAGGCTCTTCCTGTTGGATCAATCCCTCCACCGTCGGCTGAGCCAGCGCCGGCCGGCCGGCGCGCCCGCGGCGCCTCACCTTGGCCCCGCTTGCGCGCGCTCACGCCGCCGCCGCCGTCCGCTCCGGGAAGGGCTGCCGCCAGGCCGGCAGTTCGGCGAGGCGGTCGTGCCAGCGCTCGATGGCGGGAAACTCGGCGACGGGGATCTTGGCCTCTTGTGCGTAGGGCAGCGTGACGGCGACGGCGAAGTCGGCGAGGCTCAGGCGCTCGCCCAGGAGGTAGGCGCGATCGCGCAGGTGGTCATCGAGGACCCGCGCGAACTGCTTAAAGAAGCCCGTTGCCTCCTCGACCGCCTTGGCGTCCGGCGCTTGGCCCAGGAAGCGCGGCTTGATCAAGTGCTGGAAGTAAAGGCTGCCGGCGTGCCGCGTGAAATGCTCGCTGTTCCAACTCAGCCAGCGGAGCAAGTCGATCTGGCCCGCGGTATCGCTGGGCCAGAGCTCAGAGCCCGCGGCCTTGGCCAGATAGCACATGATCGCGTTCGCCTCCCACAGCTTGAGCGCGCCGTTGTGCAGGGCGGGGACCTTGCCATTGGGATTGATGGCGAGGAACTGCGGCGACTTCTGCTCGCCCTTGCTGAGGTCGATGCGTTTAAATTCGACGGGTGAGTTCAGGTAGCGCGCGACGGCGCAGGCTTTACGCGGGTTGAGCGTCTCGAAATAGTAAAGCTGCATGGGCTATCCTTTCCTTGAGGTTCATGCGACCGGCGTGATCCAGCCGATACCGGCGCCGCCCGGTTCCATCAGCATGGCGATGCGGCCGACGTTGGGGACGTCGAACACCGGCAGCATCAGCTTGGCGCCGGCAGCAATCGCCTTGGCCACACGCGCATCCACGTCGTCGACGGCCAGGAACGACATCCAACTCTCCGGCACCGCATCGAACTTGGGCGACGACAAGGGAAACAGGCCGGCGACCGGCTTGCCGTCCGACAGGGCGAGCCAATAGGTGTGGCCGTCGGGCGTGGCGGTCGCCTCGAAGGTCCAGCCGATGGTTTGCGCATAGAAACGTTTGGCGCGCTCCGCATCCCGCGTTCTCAACTCATTCCAATGGAAGTTGCCATGCGGCGTCAGATGTGACGTCACTGGCCGGGCGTCTTTGCGTCGCGTGCTGCGCGACTTGGCGGCAGTTGCTGGCATGCTGGCCTCCGTTCTCGGTTAGGAAAGATACCGATCGAGTTTCTCGAGCGTGCCCGCCCAACCGCGCTCGTGACCGTCGCGGGCCTTCTCGTCGAAGAACTGTTCGTGCTGCAGGGTGAGCAGCGTGCCTGTTTCGCCGTCCGGCACCAGCGTGATGCTGACGAGGGAGGCGCGCTCGGGTGTCGAATGCCAGGCCCAGCTGAAGACCAGCCGCCGGTTGGGAACGACCTCGCGGTAGACGCCGCCGACCTGATGCCGCTCGCCGCCCTCGCTGGTGAAGCTGATGCGATAGTGGCCGCCGACGCGCAGGTCGATCTCGGCGGCAACGGAAGCTTGCGCGGTGTCGCGCGGCCCAAACCAGCGCGCTATTTTTTTCGGGTCCGTCCACGCGCTGTAGACTTGGCTGGGCGGCGCTTTGAGCCGTCGCTTGAGGGTGAGGCTGGGTTTGTCGAGCATTCGTCCTCCTGCAAAAAAGTCGCCAGGCGATCGAGCCTTTCGCTCCAGAAGCGTTCGTAGCGGGTCAGCCATTTGACGGCGGCCTCCATCGCTTGCGGCCGCAGCCGGCAATTGACCGTGCGCCCGGTCTTGGCGCGCTCGATCAGGTTGGCGCGCGCCAGCACATCGAGGTGCTTGATGACTGCTGGCAGCGAGACTGCAAACGGCGCCGCAATCTCCGAGACCGCCAGTTGGGGCTCGCTCGCCAGCCGATCGATGATGGCGCGCCGCGTTGGATCGGCGAGCGCTGCGAAGGCAAGGCTGAGGCTCTCGGCATCATGGTAAACCATATGGTTAAGTATTGTGCGTCCGGCGCGAATGTCAAGGGCTCGCGTCTTGCAATCGCACTGGTGCGGGTATGGCCGTGGAGGTAGGCTGCAGCCCGACGCGGCACCAAACTAGGGAGAACGGGAAATGGCTCACGGAAAGGTTGCGCTGGTGACGGGCGGGGGCAGCGGCATCGGTCGTTCCGCGGCGTTGGCGCTGCAGGGCGACGGCTGGAACGTCGTCGTGACCGGGCGGCGCCAGGCCGAGCTCGACAAGACCGTGGAGCTGGCCAAGGCAGGCGGCGGCAAAATGCTGGCGGTGGTAGCCGACGTCGGCAAACCCGACGACGTCAAGCGGCTGTTCGAGGAGACCAAGAAAGCCTTCGGCGGCCGGCTCGATTTTCTCTTCAACAACGCCGGCATGGGCGCGCCGCCGGTGGGCATGGAGGAGCTCACCTTCGAACAATGGAAGGCCGTGGTCGACGTGAACCTGACGGGTTCATTTTTGTGCGCGCAGGAAGCCATCAAGATCATGAAGGCGCAGACCCCGAAGGGCGGCCGCATCGTCAACAACGGCTCGATCTCCGCGCACACGCCGCGGCCAAACTCGGTTCCCTATACCTCGACCAAGCACGCCATCACGGGGCTCACGAAGTGCATTGCGCTGGACGGACGCAAGCACGACATCGCCTGCGGGCAGCTCGACATTGGCAACGCCGACACCGCCATGGGCGGGCGGATGAAGGCCGGCGTGCCGCAGGCGAATGGCAGCATCGCCCCGGAGACGGTGATGGACGTTGAGCACTGCGGCTCGGCCATCCGTTACATGGCGAGCCTGCCGCTCGACACCAATGTCCTGTTCATGCAAATCAAGGCGACCAAGATGCCGTTCGAAGGACGCGGCTAGCGCGGCGGTGCTAACGCCTCAGTGGCGCGCGCGCCACCCACCTGGCCGCAGGCGCTGCCGCCCCAGTTGGCGCGCGCCTCGTGGATCTTCGGGTTTGTCGCGGATCACGACCGGGGGCGGCCGCGCCACCACCTGAACAGGCCCGCCAGCCGCGCCAGTATGATCTGGCGCAGGATGGCGAGCCCGGCGACGGGGCGCGCCGGTGTGGCGGCGGGGTCGGTCAACCGCCGATCCATGTTTTGGGCGAACATCTCCCCGAGTCGGCGCGCCAGATCGCGCACGATGCCGCCGCGGCCGATTTGCGCCAGCGGTCCCGTCAGCGCATAGGCCAAATCGAGGTGGACGGTGGTTGGGCCGTCGGCGGCTGCCGTGGCAGGGGCGATCCAACAGGCGAGGCTGCCCGTCACGTTGGAGCCACCCTTGCGGTCGACGCCCCGCCCCTCGACGTTGAGGCGCTGCTCGGCTGCGCTGAGCGTGAGCCGGCCCTCGCCGGCAAAGCGCGCGGTGATGGGACCAAGCTTGATGTCGAGATGGCCCGCGACGCGCTCGCCCTCGGGCGGGCCGTCGAGGGTGAGGCCGGGCAGACAGCGCGCCAGACCCTCAATATCGCTGAGCAGGGCCCAAACCGCCGCCTGGGGGTGGTCAAGGACGAAGTGTTGGCTCAGCCGGGTGCGGCCATCCCGTTCCTCCAGGTGCGCGACGGTGACGGTGACGGCGCGGGCGGGGGTGAGGCTGGCCCCGGACAAGACCGCGCCAGCGGTGCCGGCGGCGGCGCCACGCGCGGCGGGCTTTGCCGCCGCCCGGTCGGTGGCGGGCGCGGTGCTGCTTGCGCGCGGTCCGGGTGCCGGTCCAAGCCAGGCTTTCGCCGCCGCCGGCACGCCGCTTGTCGGGGCCGGTGGCCGCGCCGCCATCACCTCGGCAATGGCATCGATGATCCCCATGTAGCCCGTGCAGCGGCACAGATTGCCGCTCATTTCGCGGCGGATCTGGTCGCGGCCGAGCCCGCCTTTGCGGCGCACGAGATCGCGCGCGGCGATCAGCATGCCGGGCGTGCAGTAGCCACATTGCAGCGCGTGATGCCGCCGGAACGCGTCCCGCAGCGCCGCCATGGTGGCGTCATCGTCATAGCCCTCGATGGTCCTCACGGCGGCACCGTCGCAGGCCACGGCGTAGGTGATGCAGGCCCGCGCGATACCCCCGTCGATTTCCACGGTGCAGGCGCCGCAAATGCCGTGCTCGCAGCCAATGTGCGTGCCGGTCAGCAGTAAGCTTTCGCGCAAAAAGTCGGCAAGGTGGGTGCGTGGCGTCACCTTGGCGCTAACGGGCTTGCCATTAACGGTGAGCGTGATCGCGGTCATCGGGCAGCCATTGCTGTTGCGGCGCGCTGGGCGGCCACAGCGCGCAGCCGCGTCTCGTAGGCATCGCCGCTGAAACCGGCCTGGCGCAGGGCGGCCTCGAGGCGAGCGATCTCGGGCACG
>DATMZT010000133.1:0-7081 GCA_035573335.1 Hyphomicrobiaceae bacterium
TCTTGCGCAGGCTGGGCAGCACCGCCAGCGGCGCATTGGGCGTGAGCAGAAAATTATAGCCGTCGGGTGGGGCCTTGGCCGCCGCTTCGGTGCCGATCATGCCGCTGGCCCCGCCACGGTTCTCGATCACGAACGGCTGGCCAAGCGCTTGGCCCAGCCTGTCGGCCCAGGGGCGACCGATGGCATCGGTTGCGCCCCCCGGGGCGTAGGGCAAAATCAGCCTGACGCTCCGTTCTGGCCAGGGCTGCGCCCGCAGGGCGTCGGCGCAGGCCGCAACGACGGCGAGGAATACCAAAACGAACCCAAGAAATTGTCGGCGCTGCATTTACCCCTCCCGATGAATCCCTGCTCCTTTGGTTGATCAATGCCAGATTGCTGCAACGGCTCCTTTTGCGTCCGCTGCTTGCTATTGGACGGATAGGACGTAGACGACACTAGCAGCCGTTTGCCTGAGCGCGAAGCAACCCGTCTCGCGCCTGCACGCGCAACCGCAAGCCCCTTGCCGCCGGTTTTCCCACCCGGTGGCTTGCGGTACCATGGCGAGCGGTGCACTCTAGAGGCAAGAGCCTTTGAGAGGAGGAACCCATGGCCGCGCCGGCGCCACGCCCAGTTATCCACGACGACATCAGTCCCAACACCGACCCAAAGCTGGCTTCGCGCTTTTTGGACGTGCCGAACATGCCCTGGGAGAAGACCAAGTTTCCCGGCATCCAAATCAAGGTGCTCTATGCGGACGATGACGGCATCACCACGGCGCTTTTCAAGCTCGCGCCGGGCGCCGTCGTGCCGTTGCACGAGCACACGGCGCTGGAGCAGACCTACGTCTTGGAAGGCACGCTGGAGGATCACGAGGGCGTGTGTGGCCCCGGGCAGTTCGTCTGGCGTCCCGCCGGCAACCAACACGAGGCGACTGCGCCCAACGGCGCCCTGATCCTCGGCTTTTTCCTCAAGCCCAACCGCTTCGCCTACGGCGAGCGGTTTTTCACCGAGGCCGGCGAGCGGTAGGCCGCAGTCTTGGCTCAGGGCCGCCGCAAGCAGCAGGACGCTTGGCGAATGGCATGGCTTGAACCCGTCACCTTGTCGAGCGGCCGCGTCACGCTGGAACCCTTGGCCCAGAAGCATTGCCCTGATCTGATGCGGGCGGTCGAGGATGGCGAGCTGTGGCGGCTCTGGTATACGACCGTCCCGGCGCCCGAGCGCATGTACGCCGAGCTCGAGCGCCGGCTGGCCCTGCAGGCTGCCGGATCGATGCTGCCGTTTGCCGCCGTCGACAACGGTACCGGCAAGGCCGTCGGCATGACCACCTACATGAACGTGGAGTCGGCGCATCGGCGCCTCGAGATCGGCTCAACCTGGTACCGCAAGGCCGTGCAGAAGACCGATTTCAACACCCGCTGCAAGCTGTTGCTGATCACCCACGCCTTTGAGAGGCTCGACTGCATCGCCGTCGAATTCCGCACGCATTTCTTCAACCACCAGAGCAGGCGCGGCATCGAGCGACTCGGCGCCAAGCTCGACGGCATCTTGCGCAGCCACCAGCTCGCCAGCAACGGGACGCTGCGCGATACCTGCGTCTACAGCATCATCGCCGCCGAGTGGCCGACCGTGAAAGGCCACCTCACCTATCAGTTGCACAAGCCGCGCGCCGGTGTAGGCGCCGCCGGGCAGCCGGGCTAGCGGATAATTCCCGCCGGGCCCTGTCGGTACTTCTCCACGATGGCGAGGTCGGGATCGACGCCGAGGCCCGGCCCGGTCGGCACCCGCACCTTGCCGTCTGCCGCCAGCATGGCCTCGCCGTAGGGGCTTGCCTCCAAATTGGCGTAGATGTTTTCCAAGAGCGTGTCGGTTGCGAGCGCGGCAACAAGGTGGATCGAAGCCAGATTGCCGGGTCCGAAGTAGGCGCAGTGGGGGATCAGCTCGACCGAATGCGCCTCGGCGGCGGCCACAATCTTGCGCATCTCGGTGATGCCGCCGATCTTGCTGACGCTGGGCTGGGCGATGTCGATCGAGCCCTTCTGGAACATGTCGACGAAGTCGTGGAGGCCGGCGGCGTTCTCGCCTGCGGCGATGTTCGTGGCGCTGCCGCGACGCAGGCGCGCAAGGCCCGCATGATCCTCCGGCGGCCACACCGGCTCCTCCAGCCATAGGAGACGATAGGGCCGAAAGGCACGTTCCATCTCCAGCGCCTGTGCCACGCTCCAAGGGCAATTGACGTCGTTCATGATGGCGACGCCGTCTCCGGCGGCCTCGCGTGCCGCCCGCACGGCGCCAACCGTATGCTCGTGCAGCTTGATGTGCGTGAAACCCCGCTCGACCATGCTCGCACACACCTTACCCACCGTCGCCGGCGCGCCGTAGCGCATCAGG
Source organism: Hyphomicrobiaceae bacterium (assembly GCA_035573335.1). Lineage (GTDB taxonomy): Bacteria > Pseudomonadota > Alphaproteobacteria > Rhizobiales > Hyphomicrobiaceae > AWTP1-13. The sequence continues at coordinate 2,368 of DATMZT010000133.1, forward strand.
CTGGCATAGGCGCGCACGTCCTTGCGGCGTGCGCCCCCTAACAGGTCGCACAGCGGTAGGCCGGCGCGCTTGCCGGCAATGTCCCACAAGGCAATGTCGATGCCGGAATGGGCGTAGACGACCGGACCGTTGCGGCCGAAGATGTGGAAGGCCTGCGCGGCCTCGCGATGCAGCGCCGCGATGTCGGTTGCCTCCTTGCCGATGAACCAAGGGCCGACATAGCTCTCGAGCGCCGCCTTGGTCGCGGGAATGATGGAGTGGCCGAACCCCTCTCCCCACCCGGTGATGCCGAGATCGGTCTCCACTTCGACCAGCAGATGGTCCATGCTGGGAAAGCGCAGCCCCGCGAATTCCTGCTTGGGTGCACCCATGTCGAAGGGGATGCGCACGTAGTGCGTGCGAATGGAGGTGATCTTCATGGCGTACTCCTGCCGGCGGCCGAGATTGTCCGCTCGTCGGCGCGCATGTTAGCCTCGGCCGGCCAGGAAAAAGAAGAACTAAGGAGGACGTCCGTGACCTTGACGAAAGCCGCATGCCTAGCGTGCGCTGCCGCGCTAATGCCCCTGGGCGCCGCCGCCCTGGCGGAGACCCCCAAGCGCGGCGGCATTCTCAACTTCGCGGTGGTGGCGGAGCCCCCGACCACCGATTGCCACGCCACGACGACCTTCGCGATGGTGCATCCGGTGGCGCCGCAATACTCCACGCTCCTGATGTTCACGGGGCCCCACGACAACATCAAGATCGAGGGCGACCTGGCGGAGTCCTGGGAAGTTTCCAAGGATGGGCTTAGCTATACCTTCAGGCTGCGCAAAGGCGTGAAGTTCCACGACGGCTCCGACTTCACCGCGCAGGACATCAAAGCCACCTACGAGCGCATCATCAATCCGGCCCCGGGCGTCGTCTCCGCGCGCAAGGCCCAACATCAGGATATCAAATCGATTGAAACGCCCGACCCCTACACGGTGGTGTTCAAGCTCGACCAAGTGAACATGTCGATGCCGCTGCACTTCGCCTCGCCCTTCAACTGCGTCTACAGCGCCAAGAAGCTGGGCGAGAACCCGCGCTATCCCGAGACCGAAGTGATGGGCACCGGCGCCTTCAAGTTCGCCGAATACCAGAAAGGCTCACACTGGGCGGCCACGCGCTTCGACCAGTATTTCCGCAAGGATCGACCCTACCTCGACGGCTACAAGGCAATCTTCGTGCGCAGCAACACCGTGGTTGCCGGTCTGCGCGGCGGCCAGTACGACGCCGAGTTCAGGGGCCGCACACCCCAGGAACGCGACCAATTGCTCGAGAGCATGAAGGACAAGGTGACGGTGCAGGAAGGGCCGTGGGTGACCAATATCCTCATCACCTTCAATACCGAGCACAAGCCCTTCGACGATATCCGGGTGCGGCAGGCGCTGACCCTTGCCATCGATCGTTGGGGCGGCTCGACCTCGCTCGGCAAGATCTCCCTAATCAAGGGCGTCGGCGGCGCCTTTCGGCCGGGAGCCGAGTGGTCGTTGTCGCCCGAAGAGCTCGAGAAGATTCCGGGGTTCTGGCGCGACATTGAAAAATCGCGTGCCGAAGCCCGGCGCCTGCTGAAGGAGGCGGGTCATTCGAACCTGAAAGTCAAGCTCGTGAACCGAACCATCGATCAGCCGTTCATTCCGGCCGGCATTTATGCCGTCGACCAATGGCGGCGCATTGGCGTGGAGACGGAGCACGTACCGGTCGAAACCAAACTTTGGTTCGCGGCCATGGAGAACGGCGACTTTGACGCGGTGGTGCAGAATATCTCCGACTTTGCCGACGATCCCACCGCCCAGTTCAACACGCTGTTGAGCAAGCATACCTCCGGCATCGCCTATTCCCGTCACGGCGATACCAAGCTCGACGATCTGTTCAAGCTGCAATCCCAGCTCGTCGATCGGCAGGAGCGGATGAAGGTCGTGCACGACTTCGAGCGTTACGCCCTGACCACGGCCTATAACGTGCCCCTGCTGTGGTATCAGCGCATCGTCGTCAACAACAAGAAGGTCAAAGGCTGGGAGCTACCCCCCAGTCACTTCGTCGGACAAAACCTTGTCGATGTCTGGCTGGACGAATAGCGCAGCCAGCATCGACCGCCAATATTGCCACCAATATCGACCGCCGGCGGCTGCGCCTCCCGGGGGGCGCAGCCACGCCGTCGGGTGCTCAGTAGGTGGCGCGACCGCCGGAAATATCGAACACGGCGCCCGTGGTGAAGGAATTTTCCTCGGAGGCCATCCAGGCCACCATGGACGCCACTTCCTCCACCAACACGAAGCGGTTGCGTGGAATCTTCGACAGCATGAAGTCGATGTGTTGCTGGGTGATCTGATCGAAGATTGCGGTCTTGGCCGCGGCCGGCGTCACACAGTTGACGGCAATATCATAGCCGGCGAGCTCTTTGCCGAGCGACTTCGTCAAGGCGATGACGCCGGCCTTGGAGGCTGAATAGTGGGCGGCATTGGGATTGCCTTCCTTGCCGGCGATCGAGGCGATCGTGACGATGCGCCCGTAGTTCTGGGCGATCATACCTGGCACGATCGCGCGCGAGCAGATGAACGGCCCGTCGAGGTTGACGCGCATCACCTTGCGCCATTCCTCCACGTCGGTTTCCCAGGTCTTGGCATTGGCTCCGGCGATGCCCGCATTGTTGACGAGGATGTCGATGCGGCCGAAGCGCCGGACGGTGGCGTCAAGCGCGGCGGCAACGGAGGCGGGGTCGGCCACGTCGCAGCCGATCGCCTCGACGTCACCGCCAAGGGCCTTTGCCGTGTTCTGGGCGAGTGCCGCATCTCGATCCCAGATGGCAATGCCGGCCCCCGACTTGAGGAAGCGGTCGGTGATCGCCTTGCCGAAGCCCTGGGCGCCGCCCGTGACCACGGCAGTGCGACCCTTCAGATCAATCATGTTCTTCGCCATGGCGGCTCTCCTTCCCTGTCGTCGCCGAGGTGTGATGTCTCGCAAAGTTTCGCCGACGTGGCAGCCTCCGTTGGCTAGCACAGAATTCTTCTCGCCGCGCGGTGCGCCGGGGCCGGCCCCCGAACGGCGGGTGCCGAGGCGGCCTGAAACTTCTGGTTGCATCGCAGGATGCGGACCGCCGGGGGTGCGCTCCCCCTGTCTGCGCGAGCGTGGCGCCGACGTCCTGCGCCGGTGCCGGCCCAGGACCTCAAGAACCGCGCGGGCATGAGGGCGCCGCTGCCGGGGCGGGACACGGCAAAGCTTGCACGGGTGCTATAGGAAACCTCGCAGAAGTGCTAAAGCCAGAGGCGGGCGCAGCAGCAAAATCTCTCGTCGCCGCTGGCACTGGCGGGCGGCGAGCGCGCGCCGGAGGGAGGTTGCGTGCCATCGGTTGTCTTGCGCGGTCTCAGCAAACGCTTTGGGAGCCAAACAGCGGTCGACAACGTCTCGCTCAGGATCGAGCACGGGCAGCTCGTCTGTCTGCTCGGGCCCTCCGGGTGCGGCAAGACCACCATCCTGCGGCTGCTAGCGGGCTTCACCGAACCGTCGGCGGGAGACATTGCCATCGGCGAGCGCGTCGTCTCCGCGCCGGCGCGCGTACTACCGCCCGAGCAGCGCAACGTCTCAATGGTGTTTCAAAGTTACGCGCTGTGGCCGCACATGACGGTTGCCGAGAATGTGGCCTACGGCCTGGAGCTGCGCAGACTCGATCGGGCTACCATCGCAGCAAAGCTCGCGGCGATCCTGGCAACGACCCAACTGGCGCCATTGGCCGAGCGCTACCCCGCGGAATTGTCGGGGGGGCAGCAGCAGCGCGTATCGCTCGCGCGCGCGCTGGTCGTGGAGCCCGACATGCTCCTCCTCGACGAGCCCCTGTCGAACCTCGATGCCAACCTGCGCGAAGAAATGCGCTTTGAGGTGCGGCGCCTGCATCAGGCCTATCACTACACCACCGTCTACGTCACCCACGACCAAAGCGAGGCCATGACCGCGGCCGACCTGATCGCCGTCATGAATGCCGGCCGTATCGAGCAGCTGGGCTCCCCCCTCGAAATCTACCGGCAGCCGCGCTCCGAGTTCGTCGCGCGCTTCCTTGGTGGCAGCAACATCATTCGCGGCCAGGCTCTCGACGCCAAGCGTCTGGCCTTCGCCGGCGCAACCATCGAGTGCCACAACGCGGCATTTGCGCCGGGCAAGCCCGCCGCCGCCGCGGTGCGCCAGCACGACATCCGTTTGCTTGCCGCCGATCAGGCGGCCACAAGCGCCAATGCGCTCGTTGGTACGGTCGCACGCAACGTCTTTCTTGGCGCCACCCGCGACTATATTGTCGAAGTCGGCGGTGGCGTGCCGTTGCGCATTACGGCTGCACCCGAGGCCGACTTCGCGTCGGGTTCGCGGGTGGGCCTGCTTCTGCCGGCAGACCGGTGCCACGCATTGATCAACTGAAAGCAGCTGAATTTGAGAGGAAATCGATCATGGCAAGCGCTATTAGCCGTCGCGCATTTTCTGGAGGGCTCGCCACGGCTCTGGCGGCGACGTCTGTTCCCCGTGTGGCGCGGGCGGCGGTATCCGCCTCCCCCGTGACCCCCCAACTCATCGAGGCGGCCAAGAAGGAAGGCAAGGCGGTCTGGTACACCGCGGTCGATCTGCCGGTCGCCGAGCGCATCGCCAAGGCCTTCGAGGCGAAGTATCCCGGCATCGCCGTTCGCGTCGAACGCTCGGGCGGCGAACGCATCTT
>DATMZT010000134.1:0-23221 GCA_035573335.1 Hyphomicrobiaceae bacterium
GAGCCGGCGTCGCACGAACTGCGGCACCATCGCCAGCGCGCAGGCGAGATACCCTTTCATGTCGCAGCTGCCGCGCCCGTAGAGCTTGCCGTCACGCTCCGTCAGCGTGAAGGGGTCGCTGTCCCAGATCTGGCCGGCGACCGGGACGACGTCGGTGTGCCCCGACAAGGCCAGGCCGGGCATGTCGCTGGGCCCGATGGTGGCAAACAGGCTCGCCTTCGCGCCGTCGGGCGTGGGCACTCGCTGGCTGGCAATACCGTGCTGGGCCAAATAAACCTCAACGAAACGGATCAGCGGGATGTTGCTTTTGACGCTCTCGGTGTCGAAGGCGACGAGGCGCGCCAGAAGCTCCTTGGCTGCTGCGGTGGGTGGCGTCATGGGCACCTTCAATTCACACTGCGCCGGGCGTGCGGGCTGTCCAGCGAAAAGGCAGGAATTGTCACGTTAAAGAGTTCACCCTCCGCGCTGGTCATCTGGTAGGTACCCACCATGATGCCCGAAGGCGTCGCCAACGGACAGCCGGAGGTGTAGCGAAAGGAGGTGCCGGGCGCCAGCACCGGGGTCTGGCCGACCACGCCGGGCCCTTTCACCTCTTGGGTGTGTCCCGTCGCGTCCGTGATGCGCCAATGCCGCGAGCGCAACTGCACCCAATCACTGCCCTCATTGAAGATGTCGATGGTATAGGCCCACAAATAGCGCCCCTCGTCGGGTGCGGAGTCCTGCTCCAAAAATTGCGGTGTGACGCGGATGCGGATGCCGCGTGTAACAGCTTCGTACATGGCAGCACCTGCCATTTGCTCGCGAATGCGGCGCTCAGGCGATTCTAGAGGCCGCGAGCCCACGGTCAATGTCTTGGGACAGATCCCGGGTTGCTTCAAGCCCGACCGATAGCCGCAGCGTCCCCTCGGCGATCCCGAGTTCGGCGCGCGCCTCTGGTTTCAAACGCTGGTGAGTCGTGGTCGCCGGATGGGTGATGATGCTCTTGGCGTCACCCAAGTTGTTGGAGATTTTGACCAGTCGCAGTGCATTGAGAAAGCGAAAGGCCGCCCGCTTGCCGCCCGCAAGTTCGAAGGTGACGACCTGGCCGAAACCGGACATCTGTCGCCGGGCAAGCCCCGCCTGCGGATGATCGGCACGGCCGCAGAAAAGCACGCGCGCAACGCCCGGCTGGGCGGCGAGGTAATCGGCGATTTCGGCGGCGGCGGCGCATTGCGCTCGCACGCGCACGGGCAGCGTCTCCAATCCCTTCAACAGCACCCAAGCGTTGAAGGGACTGAGCGAGGGCCCGGTGTGCTTCAAAAAGTTGTGCAGATGATCCTTCACGTAGGACGCCGAACCCAGCACGATGCCACCCAGGCAACGGCCCTGGCCGTCGATGTGCTTGGTCGCCGAATAGACGACGACGTCGGCACCCAGCTGCAGCGGTTTCTGCAGGATCGGTGTGGCAAACACGTTGTCGACGACCACGCATGCACCGGCCCCGCGTGCGATGTCGCAGACGGCGGCGATGTCGACCAGATCGAGCGTCGGATTGGCGGGGGTCTCGAAAAAGAAGGCCCGAGTGTTGGGTCGAACGGCCTTGGCCCAGGCTTGCGTGTCACGGCCATCGATCAGGGTGGAAGCAATGCCGAAGCGAGGACAGAGGTCTTCCACCACATAGCGGCAAGACCCAAACAGCGCCCGCGCGGCCACCAGATGATCGCCGGCCTTGAGAAAACACAGCAGCGCGGCGGTCACCGCGGCCATACCGGTAGCGGTCGCCCGCGCCGCCTCGGCGCCCTCGAGCAGGCGCATGCGCTCCTCGAACATGGCCACCGTCGGATTGGCGTAGCGGCTATAGATGAAGCCCGCCTCGCTTTTGAAGCGTTCCTCGGCCTCTTCGGCCGACCGGTAGACGTAGCTTTGGGTGACAAACACCGCCTCGGAAAGCTCGCCGAAGCCCGAGCGGAGTGTGCCACCATGCACCAGCAGGGTTTCCGGGCTCAGTCCTTCGAGGCCCGCGGCGGCGTCGGTAAATTGTGGCATCGCGCTCTCCCTTGCCCGGTCGCAAGCACCAGGCAATAAAAAAAACCGGCTCGAATCGTCGCCGCTGGCATGCCGGGCGCTCTCTTCTCGTCGGTCGGTTCGCGCACGGCCTTTTAGCGACTTGTTTTACGTGGCTGCAAGCCGGCCGGCCAAATGACCACGTTTGAGACACCGGGGATTACCGCGACCGGAGGCTTGGCGTCAATGGTTCTATCGTCTAGACGGAGCAAGACGTGAGGCGGTCGATGGCAAAAACCCAGGCAAAAGCGCTGCCCCATAAGGAGGCAACCGAGGTCGGCATCCTGCCCGTGCAAGCGATTCGCGACCTCATCGCGGCCGGGCACGTGCGCCTCGCCGAGCCGATGGCCGCCGACCAGCTCCAGCCCGCCAGTCTCGACCTGCGCCTTGGCCCGCGGGCCTATCGCGTGCGCGCCTCCTTCCTGCCCGGCCCTGGCCGCAAGGTCGCCGACAAGCTGGCGGACCTCAAGTTGCACGCCATCGATCTGGGCCCCGGCGCCGTGCTGGAAACCGGCTGCGTCTATCTCGCGCCGCTGTTGGAGAGCATGGCGTTGCCTGCCGCTTTGGCGGCCGCCACCAATCCCAAGAGCTCTACCGGCCGCCTCGACGTCTTCACCCGCGTGATTGCCGATGGCGTCGCCGCCTTCGATCAGATTCCGTCCGGCTACCATGGGCCTCTCTACGCCGAAGTTTGCCCGCAGACGTTTCCGGTGGTTGTGCGCAAGGGCTCGCGGCTGAGCCAGGTCCGGTTTCGCACCGGCACGGCCGCCGCCAGCGACCTGGCCCTGATCGAACTCAATCGGCGCGAAAAGCTGGTGTCGGCCGAGCATGCCGACATCGCCTCCGGCATCGCGCTGTCCGTCGACCTGACGGGCGATCGGCACGGCCTTGTGGGCTATCGCGCCAAACGCCACACGGGCCTCGTCGATGTGGACGTGGCGGGCGCCTGTCGGGTGGCGGATTTTTGGGAACCGATTTGCGCCGACGACAACCGGCGGCTGATCCTCGATCCCGATCAGTTCTATATCCTGGCCTCCAAGGAGGCAGTGCATGTGCCGCCGACGCACGCCGCCGAGATGGTACCCTTCAACCCCCTGGTCGGGGAGTTTCGCGTGCACTATGCGGGTTTTTTCGATCCGGGCTTCGGACATGCGGCGGCGGGCGGGGCGGGTGCCAAGGCGGTCTTGGAAGTGCGAAGCCACAAGGTCCCCTTCATCCTGGAAGATGGCCAAATCGTCGGCCGCTTGCTCTATGAGCGGGTGACCGCGGTGCCGGAGGTCCTGTACGGCGCCCCCCTGAAGTCGAACTACCAGGGCCAAGGCCTCAAGTTGTCCAAACACTTCAAATAGCTAGAAAACTTGGAGCCAAGGCGTCGCCGGCGAGACGACGCGCCCCGCCCGCGCTGGCCTTCCCTCCCGCATGATCCTGCCTTATTGGAGACCTCAGCGTGTCCTATTCACGTCGCCAGGGACCACCGCCGGCGGCCCGGCGGCCACCAGGAAACTTCAAGAGAAACTCTAACCCTCAAGAGAAACGCTCAAGTTGCCGAAGACGCGGGGAACGGGACGGGTGAAGCGGTTTTCAGGTGTGATCGTTGCGCTGGGGCTGGCCGCGGGGCTGGCGACGGGCGCGCGCGCGGACAGCGCTGCCGATTGCTTCAGCGAGGATCTGGACCGGCGCATCGAGGGGTGCACGGCGCTCATCGAGCAGGGTGAGCAGAACGCCGCCGACTTGAGCTATGCCTATGCCATGCGCGCGCTGGCCTATTCGCTCAAGGGGCGCTATGAAACGGCAATCCGCGACTATGACGTGGCGATCTCCATGAAGCCCGACTTCGCGGTGGCGCTCAACAATCGCGCCTGGGCCCTGTTTCGCTGGGGCAAGGCCTCCGAAGGGCTGCCCGACGTCGAACGATCGCTCGAGCTCGGCCCGACGAGTGCACATTCGTTGGACACCCGCGCCCACATCAAGCAGGCGCTGGGCGATCCCAAGGCGGCGTTGCGCGACTATGACCGGGCGATGTGGTACGGTGGCGCGCGCATGATCCGACTGTATCAGTGCGGGCTGACCGAGCAGAAGCTTTATACGGGTGAGATCGACGGCACCTGGCGGCCGGAGGTGACCAAGGCGCTCGAGCAGTGCGTCTTGGATAAGGCCTGCGACCCATTGCCCGCCGATGAGCAGTGCCGCGCCGCCACGTCTTGAGCCAAGGCGCCAGGTTTCGGGCAGGCGTGCCCGAGCGCCCGTGCGCTGTGGCGAATTATGCCGCCAAATCCGATCAACCCGGCAGCCTGACAGCGCCTTGACGAGACGCGAAAGCTTGGGCGTGCCCCACGCCTTGGAGCGGGAACTTCAGTTGGTTTGACACGTTTAGAACGGGCTTGGTTCCCTAACAACGCGTGTGCCATGAAAATCGCCCAGATTGCGCCGCCGATGGAGAGTGTCCCGCCCCGCCTTTACGGTGGCACCGAACGGATCGTGTCCTACCTGACCGAGGAACTCGTGGCCCAGGGCCACGACGTGACGCTGTTTGCCAGTGGCGATTCGATTACGCGGGCCAAACTCGTTGCCAGCTGCCCGCAGGCCTTGCGTCTGAACCCGGCGGTGCGCGATCCCATTCCCTATTACATGATGATGCTATCGAAGGTGCGCCGCGCCGCCAGCGAGTTCGACATTCTGCACTTCCATATCGATCAATTTCATTTCCCGCTGTTTGAGGAGATTGCCGCTCGCACGGTGACCACCATTCACGGCCGCCAGGATCTGCCGGACCTGCAGAACCTTTATACGGGCTTTCCGAACATGCAGCTCGTCTCCATCTCCGAGGCTCAACGCCGGCCGCTGACCGGAGGGGCTGCATTCGCGGCGACCGTCTATCACGGCCTGCCGCGCGACCTTCTTGCACCTTCGCTGATCCCGCGCGGCGGCTATCTGGCGTTCCTCGGCCGCATCTCGCCAGAAAAGCGGGTCGATCGCGCCATCGCCATTGCCCGTGCTGTTGGCGTACCTATCAAGATCGCCGCCAAAATCGACCGCGTCGATGAGGAGTACTTTCGCGCCGAGATCGAACCACTGCTCGATCAGCCCGGGGTCGAATACATTGGCGAGATCGATGATCGCAGAAAGTCGCGCTTCCTGAGCGATGCACGCGCGCTGCTGTTTCCGATCAACTGGCCGGAGCCCTTTGGCCTCGTGATGATCGAGGCCATGGCCTGTGGCACGCCGGTGCTGGCGTTCGAGGCCGGCGCCGTGCACGAAATCATCGATGAGGGCGTGACCGGACACATTGTGCGCAGCGTCGAGGAAGGCATTTGCAAGATCGGCGCCGTGATGGCGCTTGACCGCGGTCGGGTGCGGCGACGTTTCGAAGAAAGGTTCACGGCCACGCGTATGGCCAACGACTATGTTAGGGTCTACCAGGCTCTGATTGGCGCGGAGGCGAGGCCTCAACCGGGCTGGGAACCGGCGGAAGCCGCCAGCGTGGTGGAGCCCGTGGCGGCCGTGCATTGAAACGAGGGGCAAGAGGGCAGCGCGAAGAAGTGGTCGTTTCTCACTCCAGCAAGCCCAACGCAATCCCGATCGCGCCGACCGAAGCGCCGTTCTACATACCTGCCACGAACTCCCCGTCGCGCCCGCGCCGAACGCTGAAGCACGACGATACGTTTGCCGTGTTCGACAGCTACGGGGATATCGGGGCGAGCGCCGGCGGGGCCGACGGCCTGTTTGACCACGACACGCGCTATCTGTCGCACCTCGAGCTGTTGATCAACGGCACCCAGCCGTTGCTGCTGCACTCGGAAATCAAGGCCGACAATCTTAGCTTTTCTGTCGACCTCACCAATCCCGACATCTACCGGGACAGCAAGCTGTGGCTGCCCAAGGACACCGTGCACATCGCGCGGGCGATCTATCTCTACAACGGCTCGCTGCGCGAGCGGATGTGTATCACGAACCACGGCTCCGACGAGATCAACGTGACGCTGTCGTTGGCCTTTGCCAGTGATTTTGCCGATATCTTCGAGGTCAGAGGCATCCGCAGGGAACGACGCGGCGACAGCTGGGCACAGCTGACCAGCAAGAGCAGCGTAGTTTTGTCCTATCGCGGCCTCGACGCGGTCGTGCGCGAAACCAGCCTGAGCTTCGAGCCGCCGCCGAGCCTGTTGCAGAGCGGCATCGCCAGCTACGGCTTGAGCCTTGCTCCCGGCAGCAAGCGCGCCATCTTTCTGACGGTGGCCGGCAGGGAACAGTTGCCCAAGTCCACTTTCTCCTTCTTTACGGGGCTGTTGCGCCTCAATCGCGAACTTCGGATCGCAACCGGCGGGGCGGCGAGCGTGGAGACCAGCAATAGCCTGCTCAACGAGGTGCTGTATCGGTCCAGAGCGGACCTGCATATGCTGATGACGGCGACCCCGCAGGGCCATTACCCCTACGCCGGAATTCCCTGGTACTCGACGACGTTTGGTCGCGACGGCATCATTGCGGCAATGCACATGCTGTGGCTCGATCCCAGCATTGCCGCGGGCGTGTTGCGCCGCCTTGCCTATTTGCAGGCCACCGAGGTTGACAGCAGGGCCGACGCCGCGCCCGGCAAGATCGTGCACGAGATGCGCGGCGGTGAAATGGCGGCGCTCGGCGAGGTTCCCTTCGGAAAGTACTACGGCAGCGTCGATGCGACGCCGCTGTTCGTCATGCTCGCCGGCGCCTATCTGCAGCGCACCGGCGATGCCGCACTCATTACCCAGCTTTGGCCGGCGATCGAACGCGCGCTGGCCTGGGTCGACGGTCCCGCCGACATCGATGGCGATGGCTTTATCGAGTATGCGCGCGGCATGGAGACCGGGCTCGCCAATCAAGGCTGGAAGGATTCGCACGATGCGGTCTTCCATGCTGACGGTACGCTGGCCCGCGGCCCCATCGCCTTGGTGGAAGTTCAGGGCTATGTGTATGCCGCCAAAAAGGGGGCGGCGGCGTGCGCACGCAGGCTCGGCAAGTCGGCGCGGGCGGCCGAACTCGAGCGGCAAGCGGAGGCCCTGCGCCGGCGCTTCGAAAAGAGCTTCTGGTGCGAAGAGATCGGCAGCTACGCACTGGCCCTCGACGGTGCCAAGTCCTTGTGCAAGGTGCGTACCAGCAACGCCGGCCATGCGCTCTTTACGGGCATCGCCGGGCCGGAACGCGCGCAAGAAATTGCCGCCCGGCTTTTGCTGTTTCCCTACTATTCGGGTTGGGGCATCCGCACCGTCGCGCACGGCGAGGCGCGCTACAATCCCATGTCCTATCACAACGGATCGATTTGGCCGCACGACAATGCGCTGATCGCCGCGGGCCTCGCGCGCTACGGCCATAGCAAGCCCATCGAGACCCTCTTTGAGGCCATCGTGCGCGCCGCCCTACACATGCACGACCGCCGCATCCCGGAGCTCTACTGCGGCTTCCGCCGTCGGCCCGGTCGAGGACCAACGCTGTATCCGGCCGCCTGTTCACCTCAGGCCTGGGCCGCGAGCTCGCCGCTATCGCTCTTGGCCTCGATGCTCGGATTGCGGTTCGACCCCGTTGAGCGCACCGTACGGCTGGTCAAGCCCGTCGTGCCCGCCGTGGCGGGCAGTATCGCCATTCGCAATCTGGCGCTCGGCGGTGCCTCGGTCGATTTCGTGGTCGCCAGCAAAAACGGCCTGCCAACGCTCGAAGTCACGCGCGCCTCCCAGAACGTGCGCCTGCTGATGGACGTCTGAGCACCGCCCGCAGCCGCGCGCGAACGGCATGCGCAGGAACCACGATGCCCTTCGTTGAGTTTAGTGGGTCGATCACCCCGAAGGGAGCGAGACGAAAAAATGGACCCCAACGTTTCAAGCAACGTCGCCCAGCTGGGCGGGTTGACCCGATTTCTGCCGGCCTCGCTGGTGTTTGTCTTGATCCACGTGCTTTTTGTCGGCGGCGCGATTTTCTTGGCGTCCATGAATTGAGCCCGCATCGCGCGATGCAAACGGCAGCCAACCGCCTTAGCCGAGATCACCTTTTCTTGAAGTTTGGGAGACGAGCGTGAACGCCGAGCCGCGGCATCACCTCGACGCCGTGATCAGCGGCTTCAGGACCGCCCTGCTGATCACAGACGCCGCCGACGGCGGCATGCATGCCCGTCCCCTCGCCGTTGCCGACGTCCCCGCGGACGGCGAAATCCTGTTCGCAACCAGCAGCTCATCGCCCAAGATTGCGGAAATCGAAGCCGATCCACGCGTGCTCATCAGCTTTCAAAACGGGGCGCAATTTGCTTGCGTCTGCGGCACCGCCCGGATGAGCCGCGACCGCGCGCGCTTGCAACAGCTGTGGTCGGAGAGCTGGCGGATCTGGTACCCGGCCGGGGTCGACGATCCCTCCCTCTGCCTTCTTGCCGTCCAGCCGAGCGCGGGCGAGTACTGGGACAACGTCGGCGTCAAAGGCCTCAAGTACCTTTTCCAAGGCGCCACCGCCTACATCCGCGGCGACCGCCTCACCACCGATGCGGCCCATGCCCACGCCAAGGTGGACCTGAAGTCCTAGCGCCCAACGTCCGCCCCAGCGCGGGGTTTTGAGCCGCGGCGCGGGAAGGAGACGAAACTGGACGAGGCCGCGCCGGCCGAGCGCGGCGCTACCGGCGCGCCGCTACGGTGGGCGCCTCAGCCGACTTTGGCTGCCGCCAACACCCGCAGCCAGTTCTCGCCCGCGATTTTGCGGACGTTGTCCTCGCCGGTGATCCTTCGCAACTGGGCCAGCAGATCCGGATAGCCGGACGGCGCTTGCGGCACGGCGCTACGCCCCGCCACCAGATCGAGACCCAGTCCGACGTGGTCGGCACCCACGGTTTTGATGACATAGTCGACCTGTTCGGCCCACTCCTCCGCCGTCGGCAGCGCGGCGCCCGGATCTTCCCGCCAGGCATCGAGCCCGTTCCACCGATCGGCAAACTCCTCGTCCATTTTGGCAATATAGTCGCCACGATCCCCTGGCGGCCGCGGCGCGGAGGGGGCAAAGCCCACCATGGCGGTGACGGCCTTTGCCGCATTGGCCGCACCGGCCGGGTTCTCCGCCATCCATTTGCGGTAGCGCTTGGAAACGACGGCCGCACCGCCGTGGATGCCGACCAATCCGCCCTTGGCCGCCAACGCCTTTAGTACCGCATCGGACAAGCCAACGCCGCTGACGGCACGGATGACGTCGTGGCTGGCGACCACCGGCGCGCGGCTTGCCTCGATCAGCTGCAGGTGCACGGCCTCCGTGCCGTGCGTGATGTCGATCAGGATGCCGAGCTCGTTCATCCGCCGCACTAGCGCGCGTCCGCGCGCATTGATGCCGTGGTAGTGATCGGGCGTCTGCCCGCCCTGCGTGGCGGCGAGCGCACTGTCGGAGAAGGCATTGAACCCACTCTGGGTTGCGAACTGGATGCTGCGCAGGCCAAGCCGATGAAAGGCCGCCAGCACGTCCGGATCGCCTTCATGATCAAAACCGGATTCGATGCCGAGAAAAACCGCCATGCGCCCGCTGGCAACGATGGCGCGCGCCTCGGCAACGGTGCGGGCCACACCCATCTTGTCGGCGTGCGTCTCGGCGAAGCGATGGAAGGTTTCGATCAGCCGCAGCGTCTGCTTGGGTGAATAATTGTAGTTCCAATATCCGTAGGTGCCGAGGTTTTCGATGATGCAGTTGACGCCGGCCGCACGCGCGCGGGCGTAGTCCCAGCCGCGCTCGGTCGGCTGCCAGGGGTCGATCTTCTCCCAATAAATGCGGTTGGTGACGTGCACGTGCCCGTCCATCAGAATGAACGGTGCCCCTTGTGCAGGACTGGTTTGGGCCGCGGCAGGGGCGCAAGGGAACCTCTTGGCCGCACCGGCGAGAAGCGCCCCGGCACCGATCAGCTTCAGCGCCTCGCGGCGCGATCGTCTCGCGGTCATGTCGTCCTCCTTGGCCCTCGATTGCGCGCGACCGCAGCGCCGATGGCGGTCGCGGCCCACGCAGGCTACCCGGTCGAGCTCCCGCGACCCACAAGCCAATTCGCATGTCAGCCGTACGCCAGCAAAGGAGCTAGCGCACGCGCGGCAGCACCTGGGTGTAGAACAGCTCGATCGACCGCATCAGCTTGGCGTGTGGCACGAGGGTGTTGTGGGTCCAGCCGAAAATCCAATTCACCGGCAACTTGCGGCGCAGCGCTTCCAGGCTGCGCGTTACCGTGTCGCGCGTGCCCACGAGCGCGTAACCCTTGGCGATCGCCTCCTCGGGGGTCGGCGCCTCACCCGTTTGCGGGTCGAGCATGCCGCGGCGGAACCCGAACGGCACGAACCAAGCATTGCCGGCGAAGGTCGCCGAGTCGACCCAGAGCTGTCGCGCCTCCTCATCGGTATCGGCGATGATGATGTCGCGCAGCATGCCCATGCCATCGCCGAGCGCGCGGCCCGAGGCGGAGGCGTAGACCTCAAACAGATGCTTTTCATGCATCTCATGCATCGGCGGCAGAATGGCCGTTACCGCATTCTTGGCGCACCAGCGGATCGAATTCTCCGACGAGGCAAACGGCTGGAAGATCGGCGGATGCGGCTTTTGCAACGGCTTCGGCACCACACCCACCGCCGTCAGGATGCCGTTCTCAACCCCCTTGCCCCACTTGGCCGTGGTCTCGAGCGGCCACGGCGTTTCACCGGGTGGGATCTTCCAGAATTTGCCCTGGAAGGAGAGCATTTCCTCGGTCCAGCACTTTTTGATGATCCGGAAGCTTTCCTCGAAGGCGGCACGATTGGCGGCATCGATCTCGTCGTGCTGATGCGGCAGCGCCCCGTGGATGCCGTGCATCTGCTGCGCCATGATGTCGACCCAGCGGCGCTGATAGCCGCGCGCGAAACCAGCGCAGGCACGCCCGCCCGTCATGTGGTCGAGCATGGCGATGTCTTCGGCGACGCGGATGGGATTGGAAGCCGGCAGCACGATGCCGAGCTGACCCACCCGGATCCGCTTGGTCTGCATGGCGATATAAAGGTCGAGCAGCACCGGGTTGTTGGAGACCTCGAAGCCCTCGATGTGAAAGTGATGCTCGGTGAAGCTTACCGAGTCGTAGCCGAGAGCGTCCGCAAGCCGGCATTGCTCGGACACCTCGCGCAGCATCTGTTGGTAGAGGTCGGCCCGGGTGCCCGCCATGCCGGCCTCGATGTCGGCCTTGCTACCGAGCGACGGCAGATAGAAGAGCGAGACCTTCATCGCATCCCCCCGGGGAGGTTGTGGTGTTGGGTTCCGCCTCACAGAGTGATGCCTTGCCGGCGTGACGGCAATCCCCCTGATCAGCGGCCCTTGCCTGCGGCTCACGGTGTGCCGGTTCAGATCGGCGGTGGCCGGCGGGGGGCGGAGGCGAGTGCGCGGCCGCGGTTAGGATACGCCTTCCTTGCTCTCGGCTAGGGCGGCCTCGTAGGCCTCACTTGCGGCGAGCCAGTGATGCTCCGCACGCGCCCGCGCCTCGATCAGTTTGCCGCGCTCGCGGGCCAGTACCTGGGCGCGGGCCGTAGCTTTCCGGTAAATGTCCGGATCGGCCAAGGCAGCGTCGATCGTGGTGATCTGGCGGCTCAGCGCCTCGATCTGGGCCTCGGCCTTGGCTACCTCGCCCTTGAGCGGTGCCAGGGCCGCGCGTTGCTCGGCCGCCTGACGGCGCGCGGCTTGCGCGGAGGGACGGACGGATAGCTCACCGCGGGGCTTGGACCTGGGTCCGTCCAGAGCGCGCCGTTCGGCGAGACACTCCGCGCGGTAACGGTCCATATCGCCATCATAGGTCTTGACCGTGCCGTTGCGCACAATCCAAAGCCGATCGGTACAGGCATCCATCAGATGCCGGTCATGGCTGATGAGGATCACAGCACCCTCGTAGTCATTGAGGGTGCGCACCAACGCCTCGCGCGAATCGACATCGAGGTGGTTGGTCGGCTCGTCCAGGATCAGCAGATGCGGCCCGTGAAAGGTGGCGAGCGCCAAGAGCAGGCGCGCCTTTTCCCCGCCCGAGAGGTTTTCCGCACGCGTATCGGCCTTATCGACGCCGAAGCCCAGGGCACCCAACCGCGCCCGCTTCTGCGCCTCGGTCGCATCGGGCATCAGCTCGCGGATATGGTCGTAGGGCGTCTGGCGCGGCGCGAGATCATCCAACTGATGCTGCGCGAAGTAGCCAACCGTGATCTTGTCGGACCCATAGCGCCGACCCGCCATCGGCGGCAGGCGCCCGGCGATCAACTTGGCAAACGTGCTTTTGCCATTGCCATTGGCGCCCAAGAGGCCGACGCGGTCGTCGGCGTCCAGCCTAAGCTCCAGGCCGCTGAGCACCGGTTGGCCCGGCTCGTAGCCCGCCGCGGCAGCCTCCAGCCTTATCAGCGGGCTCGCCATGGCTTTGGCGGGATTGGGAAAGGAGAAGGGCGCCACGCGCTCTTCGATGGCCTCGGCGATCGGCTGCATGCGGGCCAGCGCCTTGACGCGACTTTGCGCCTGCGTTGCCTTCGAGGCCTTGGCCTTGAAGCGGATAATGAAGGCCTCGATGTGGCGGCGGTCGTCGTCCTGCTTCTTCTTGAGCTTGAGGTCGAGGCGCTGCTTTTCCCGGCGCGTTTCCTCGAAGGTGTCGTAGCCGCCGGTGTACAGCGTGAGCTTACCCTGCTGTAGGTGCAGGATCGACGTCACCGACCGGTTTAGCAACTCACGGTCATGGCTGACGATCAGCACGGTATGGGGATAGTCGCCGAGATAGGCTTCGAGCCACAAGGTCCCTTCAAGGTCGAGATAGTTGGTCGGCTCGTCGAGCAACAGCAGCTCCGGCTCCCGGAACAGCATGGCCGCCAGCGCCACGCGCATGCGCCAACCGCCGGAAAATTCCGAACAAGGCCGTTGCTGGGCACCCTCGTCGAACCCGAGCCCGGCCAGGATGCGGGCGGCACGCGAGGGTGCCGCGTGCGCGTCGATGTCGCTCAGCCGCTCGTGGATTTCGGCGATCCGCGCCGGGTCTTGGGCGGTCTCGGCCTCGGCCATCAGACGCATCCTCTCCTGGTCGGCGGCCAGCACGAAGTTGATCAAACTCTCCCCCCCGCCTGGCGCTTCCTGCGCCACGGCGCCGATGCGCGTGGCGCGCGGCACGTTGATGCCGCCCTCATCGGGCGACAGCTCGCCGGCGATTAGGCGCAAAAGCGTGGTTTTTCCCGAGCCGTTGCGCCCGACCAAGCCGACTTTGTGGCCCGACGGAATGCCCGCCGTGGCCTTATCGAAGAGAAGGCGCCCCTCGATGCGATAGCTGAGCTCGTTGATGTGCAGCATGGGGGCTAAGCCAATAACCGATAGGCCGCCTCGTGTCATGCGCGGGCGGCACCGCCCCCGTCACGTCGCCCACGTTTGAGCACCGGGTCGAGCAGATGCCAGCAGCGATGCCGATCGCTCTGGCTTGCGCCCGCAATCGCGGCGGCCGGCGCTGGCCTCTGCGGCTGGACCGAGACCCTCAGGTCAGAGCTTGGTACACCAAATTGCGCAGCATCTGGCGATACCTGAGGCGAATGAGGCCCGGTGCGGCAGCCATAAAGACCACCGTCAATGCCTCCTTGGGGTCGACCCAGAAATAGGTGCCATAGACGCCCGACCAATAAAAATCGCCGGCGCTGCCGGCCATGGCAGCGATGCCGTTCTGCCGCCGCACGGCGAAGCCCAGGCCAAAGCCGTAGCCCATGGCCGCAGGGTCCATGCTGTCGGCGATGCGATTGCTGAGCTCGCTCGGCAGGTGATCGCACGTCATCAGGGCCACGGTTCCGCGCCCGAGGATCTGCGCCGAGCCGAGCGTGCCACCCAGGCGCAGCGCCTCGGCAAAGCGCAAGTAGTCGGCCGCCGTCGAAACCGTCCCACCACCGCCGCTGTCCCAGATCTGCGGCTTGTCGCCGGCGTGGTGGATGGCGAGGTTGGCGGCCCCTGTCAGCGGGTCCTTGGCCAGCGCACGCGCATAGCGATGGCGCTTGTCGGCGGGCAGCGCGAAACTGGTGTCAACCATCCCGAGCGGTCCCCACAAGCGCTCGGCCAAAAATTGGGAGAGCCGTTTGCCGCTCACGGCCTCGACGATGAAGCCCAGCACGTCCGTGGAAAATCCGTACTCCCAATTCGTGCCAGGATCGAACAGCAGCGGTGCCCGTGCCAGGGCGGCGATCGTTGCTTCCTTCGTCAGTTTCTCGGCCGCCGCCACGGAAGAGCCGGGGTAGGCGGCGTGCGCATAGGTGTCGCCGCGACTCTGGTAGGTGAGGCCCGAGGCGTGGCGTAGGAGATCTTGCACGCTCGGTAAACCCTTGGGCGCGCGCGTGCCGCCCTTGCCATCGGCGACCCGCAGGGCCGCGAGCGCGGGCAGATAGGTTGCGACCGGGTCGCCCAAAAGGATGCGCCCCTCCTCGACCAACTGCATGATGGCCGTCGAGGTCATCGCCTTGGTCATGGAGGCGATGGAGAAGATCGCGTCCGTCTTCAGCGGTTCGTCGATTTCCGGGTCACGCCGGCCCACCGCCTCGAAGTGCGCGAGCTGGCCGGCGCGCATAATGCCGACCACCGCCCCGGGCAGCCGCTGGGCGTCCACCTCACGCCTCAGCGCCTCGCCGATCCGCCGCAGGCGAAGGGAGGAGAGGCCGACGGCTTCGGGCTCGGCCCGGCTGAGTGTGGTCGTGGACATGGCGGAAATCCTCTTGGAAAAAAGACAGCGGCGGGAGGCCACAGAGTGCGCTTGGCCCGGGCGGGAGACAAGCGCGCCCCGACCGGTCCGGGGCGTCCGCCGCCGGGAACGAACCCGGAACTAATCCTCGACAGGCGCGCCGAATCGCCTCATGTTCTTATTCTGTTCCCGCCTTCGCGGCGGGCGACGCCACCCTGCCCTCGCCACCCGACCCATTGAGCCGATCCATGCGCACCTATCTCATCACCCACGACCAGGCCGCCAGCGCCAAGCACACCCTCTCGGCCGCCATTATGCAATTGGGCGAAGCCTGGGCCCGCCCGCTCGAAGCTACCTGGTACGTGCAATGCAAAGAGCGCGCCGACGCCCTCGAAGCGCGCCTCAGCCAATATCTTGACGGCGAGGACGGTCTCTTGATCCAGCAAGTCGAGGCCGAGGCGGTGCTGCTCAATACCTCGCTGCGCTGGTTCCGCAAGCGCCAAGCTAACGCCGGCGAGCTTTCGAATGTTGTAGCGTTTCCGTTGCGTGCCGCGTCTGAAGCCAAAGCGGCCTAATCCCAAGCGAGGCAGCGGCGTCCGCCCAGCCGAGCGCGCCCCCAAGCGCCGGCGGCGGCGCTGCCTCAAGGCCGCCAGCTGAGAAAGTTGGCGATGAGCCGAAGTCCCAGCGTCTGGCTCTTCTCCGGATGGAACTGCGTGCCCGCGATGTTGTCTGCCCCTACCATCGCGGTCACCGGTCCGCCGTAGTCGGTCTCTGCCACCAGCGCGCCGGGCGCGGCCGCGAGGTGGAAGGAGTGGACGAAATAGGCATGCTGCCCATCGATCCCGGTCTTGATGCCGGCGAGCAGAGGGTGTTCTCGGATCACCGTCAGCGTATTCCAGCCCATGTGCGGAACTTTGAGGCCACGGTCACTGGGTTGGATGGCCTTGACGTCGCCTTTTAGCCAGCCCAGCCCCGGCGTGATTTTGAACTCGAGCCCACGCTCGGCCATCAGCTGGGCCCCCACGCAAATGCCGAGAAACGGGCGCCCCTTGGCACGCACGCTTTCCTCGAGCGCATCCACCATGCCCGGCACGCCGGCGAGCCCAGCCTTGCAATCGGCGAAGGCGCCGACGCCCGGCAGCACGATGCGGTCGGCCCCCAGCACATCCTCCGGCTTGCCGCTGACGGCGATGCGGGCATCCGCGCCGCTTTCGCGCGCCGCCCGTTCAAAAGCTTTGGCGGCGGAGTGGAGGTTGCCGGAGCCGTAGTCGATGATGACGACGCGCAGCATGGCGGCTAGGGGCGTGCGCCCATAAGGGAACCGATGACGGGCCACTCCCGGCCGCCGGCGCCGCCAGGGGCTGCCGCGGCCGGCGCCTGCAACACCGGCTGGGACGGGATCCAGGCCTCGAAGAAGCGGCGCTCGCACTCGTTGCGGTTGCGACCGTTGGCGGCGCCCAGCATCCGCCAGCCTCGCCGGTTGAGCGTCCAGCGCCGCAAGCTGTCGCCTTCGAAGGCCAGCAGGAGATTGAGGGCGAGGAGACAGAGCCCGATCCAGCGTTGATCGACGATCCTCGTCAGGCGCACCACCTCGATGGCGCCGTAGGTGGCGATATAGCCGATGAGCGGCCACCACAGGCGATGGGCGAGGAGCCACAAAGGTCCGAACAGGGCCGCGCCCCAGGAGAACCCATCCTTGATGAAGACCAGGCCTTCGGCGCGGTCGACGCGATCGGCCGGGGCGGTCGGCGGCTCGTGCACGGTGTAGGTCTGCATGGCTTGGGCCGTGCCGTGGCTAAGGCGTGAACAGGCCTTTTACGCGCTCGCCGTCACCTTGGCGAGCCCTTTGAGGACCGCACGCAATCCTGGCGGGAGGCGGCGGCCTCAGGCCCGCGCCGCGTCGACAGCAACCGGGAGCAGGCCGCCTCGGCGCGGTGGATTGGCTTGCACCCAAACCCACCCCACCCTCGTCTCAGACGCTCAAGGTCCCTTTGGTGGAGGGGACGCGCCCGACCTGCCGGGGGTCGATCGTCACCGCGGCACTGAGTGCGCGGGCCAGGCCCTTGAAACAGGTTTCTGCAATATGGTGGTTGTTGTCGCCGTAGAGCGTCTCGATGTGAAGCGCCAGGCCGCCGTGCTGGGCGAAGGCCTGGAAGAATTCACGGAACAGTTCGGTATCCATCTCGCCGAGCTTGGCGGCCGTGAACCGCACCCGCCACACGAAATAGGCGCGGCCGGAGACATCGAGGGCGACACGGGTTAGCGTTTCGTCCATGGGCAGGTACGCCGACGCGTAGCGCACGATGCCCTCTTTGCTGCCGAGCGCCTTGGCGACGGCCTGGCCCAGCACGATGCCGCAGTCCTCGGTGGTATGATGGAAGTCGATGTGCAGGTCGCCCCTGGCCTTGAGGGTGATATCGATCAGGGAGTGGCGCGCGAGTTGCTCCAGCATATGGTCCAGGAAACCGATGCCGGTGGCAATGTCGTAGGCACCGCTACCGTCGAGATCGACGCTGGCCTTGATCTTCGTCTCCTTGGTGGAGCGCTCGATGCTGGCTTGCCGCTTCACGGAGGTTAATGCCTTGCTTGCGTGCTACGAGCTAAGCCTTTATCAGCTTGGTCCCGCCCCTGCCATAGGCGCCAGCGTAAATACTGAACCCACTTGATTTACGTCCCGTTCACGCCGACATGGGCTCAAGCATGAACGACCCGGCAACCTCCCCCGCGATCTGGCACGGCACCACGATTTTGACGGTGCGCAAGTTGGGCAAGGTGGTCATTGCCGGCGACGGCCAGGTCAGCCTGGGAGCCACCGTCATCAAGGCCAACGCTCGCAAGGTACGCTCGGTCGGCAAGGGAGACGTGATTGGCGGCTTTGCCGGCGCTACCGCCGATGCCTTCACCCTGTTTGAGCGGCTGGAAGCCAAGCTCGAACAGTATCCGGGCCAGCTCACCAGGGCCTGCGTCGAACTCGCCAAGGATTGGCGAACGGACCGTTATTTGCGTCGCCTAGAGGCCATGATGATCGTGGCCGACCGCCAGCGCACCCTGACGCTCACCGGCACCGGCGACGTGCTCGAACCCGAAGGCGGCGTGATGGGCATCGGCTCGGGCGGCAACTTTGCCCTGGCGGCGGCCAAGGCCCTGTTCGACACGCCGCTCGGCGCCGAGGAGATTGCGCGCCGCGCCATGGCGATTGCCGCCGAAATCTGCATCTACACCAATACCAATATCGTCGTGGAAAGCCTGGAAAGCGCCTGAGGGGATGCCGTCCCGTGTCTATGATTTTCGCCCCCTGTCGACGGCCGATCTCTGCCTGGTTGGGCGCTGGCTGGCGGCCCCGCACGTCGCGGCCTGGTGGGGCGAACCCGGCGAGCAGTTCGCGCTCGTCAGCGGCGACCTCGCGCAAGCCTGCCTGGAGCAATACCTGGTGGCGGTCGCCGGCTGCCCGTTCGGCTATTTGCAGTGCTATGATGTTGCGGCCTGGCCGCAGGGCGGACTTGGCAGCCAGCCGCCTGGCACGCGCGGCATCGATCAGTTTATCGGCGAGCCCGACATGATCGAGCGGGGTCATGGCTCCCAATTTATCCGCGCCTTCGTCGATCGCCTGCTGGCGACCGGTTGCCCGCGGGTTCTGACCGATCCCGACCCGGCCAATGCACGGGCAATTCGGGCCTATCAGAAGGCCGGCTTTTGCATCGAACGGGAGGTCGATACCTTCGAGGGCCGGGCGCTTTTGATGATCCGCGACAGCAATCGGACACGGCCAGCATGACCAGCTTTTCTCCTCGCGAAATCGTCTCCGAACTCGATCGCTTCATCATCGGCCAGAACGATGCCAAGCGCGCGGTCGCCATTGCGCTGCGAAACCGCTGGCGACGCCAGCAATTGACCGGCGACTTGCGCGAAGAAGTGCTGCCGAAGAACATCTTGATGATCGGGCCGACCGGCTGCGGCAAGACGGAGATTTCGCGTCGCCTCGCCAAACTCGCCGGCGCGCCCTTCTTGAAGGTGGAGGCGACCAAGTTCACCGAGGTCGGCTATGTCGGCCGCGACGTCGATTCGATCGTGCGCGACTTGGTGGAAGTCGGCATCGGTCTGGTGCGCGAGAGCAAGCGCAAAGAGGTGAAGGCGCTCGCCGAAAAGAATGCCGAAGAGCGTGTGCTCGATGCCCTGGTCGGCGCCAATTCCTCGGCGGTCACACGTGAGTCCTGGCGCAAGCGCCTGCGCAACAATGAACTCAATGACAAGGAGATCGAGATCCAGGTGGCCGAAACCGGCCCGCAGTTTCCCACCTTCGACATTCCCGGCGGCCAGGTCGGCATGCTCAACCTCAACGACATGCTCGGCAAGGCCTTCGGCCAAAGGATGAAGCCGCGCCGCGCCAGCGTCGGCCAAAGCTACGATCTGTTGGTGGCGCAGGAGAGCGACAAACTGCTCGATCAGGATCAGATCACGCAGGATGCAGTGCGCAGCGTCGAGAATGACGGCATCGTCTTTCTCGACGAGATCGATAAGATCACCTCGCGTTCGGAAGCCGGCCGCATCGGTGCCGACGTGTCCCGCGAAGGCGTGCAGCGCGACCTCCTGCCCCTGCTGGAAGGCACCACGGTCTCGACCAAGTATGGCCCCGTGAAAACCGATCATGTTCTGTTCATCGCCTCGGGCGCCTTCCACCTCGCCAAGCCGTCCGATCTGCTGCCCGAGCTGCAGGGGCGTCTGCCGATCCGGGTGGAATTAAAACCGCTGACGCGGGAGGATTTCCGCCGCATCCTGACCGAACCGGAGGCAAGCCTGATCAAGCAGTACGTGGCGCTGATGGCAACGGAGGGCGTGACCCTCGATTTCAGCGCCGATGGCATCGACGCGCTGGCCGACATCGCCGCCCAGGTCAATTCCACCGTGGAGAACATCGGCGCGCGTCGGTTGCAGACCGTGATGGAGCGCGTGCTCGATGAGATCTCGTTTGCCGCCGCCGATCGCACCGGCGAGACCATTCGCATCGATGCGGCCTATGTGACGAACCGGATCGGCGATCTCGCCAAAAACACAGATTTAAGCAAATTCATCCTGTGAGCCCGGGTCGGCGCGCGCGCCCGGGCGCCGCCCGGCGCGGAAGCAGGCAGGCCCGCGCGTGCGGGCCGCCCTTGCCGCGGCTTGGCGATCTGTCCCTCAGGCGCAGGCCCCGGCCGCCCCACAACAGCCGGGGGCAGGGCGCAGCGAGGGTGACAGCAAGGTCGCGCGCACCTACATAGGAGTCATGCCGTGTGTCCCTTGATCCCCATGCCTGACCTCGCCAACAGCCCGCTTCCGACCCCGCCGATCCCGGCCGGCAAACGCTCGCTCGCCGGGCTTGATCGCGCCGGCCTCGGCGCGGCTCTCGCCGCCATTGGCGTTCCCGAGCAGCAACTCAAGATGCGGACGGGCCAACTGTGGAGCTGGATCTATGTGCGCGGCGCGACGGCGTTCGAGGCGATGTCGGACGTGTCCAAGGATCTGCGCGGGCGTCTGGCGCAGGTCTATTCGCTCGAGCGCCCCGCGATCGTGCGCGAGCAGGTGTCGCAAGACGGCACCATGAAGTGGCTCCTTCGGCTCGCCAGCCGGGGCCACGAAGCCCGGCAGCCCGAGATTGAGACCGTCTACATCCCCGAGGTCGATCGTGGCACCTTGTGCATCTCGAGCCAGATCGGCTGTACGCTGACGTGCTCGTTCTGTCACACCGGCACGCAACGGCTGGTGCGCAATCTGGAGGTGGCGGAGATCGTTGGCCAAATCCTCCTCGCCCGCGACCGCATCGGCGATTGGCCTGGCGACCGGCCCTACGGCGCCGGTCGGCTGCCGGCCGCGCGGGAAACCTCCGCCCGAAGCCCAGAGGAGCGCAAGATTACCAATGTGGTGCTGATGGGCATGGGCGAGCCGCTCTACAATTTCGACAATGTCCGCGACGCCATGGCGATTGTCTCGGACGGCGATGGTCTTGCCATGTCGAAGCGTCGCATCACGCTTTCCACCAGCGGCGTGGTGCCCGAAATTGCGCGTTGGGGCGAGCAAGCCGGCACCATGCTCGCCATCTCGCTGCACGCGGTGCGCGATGAACTGCGCGACAAGCTCGTGCCCATCAACCGCAAGTTCCCGATCGTCGACCTGATGGCGGCCTGTCGCGCCTACCCGGGTCTGTCGAATGCGCGGCGCATCACCTTCGAATACGTGATGTTGAAGGACGTGAATGACAGCCCGGCCGACGCCAAGGCGCTGGTGAAGCTCTTGGCCGGCATTCCTGCCAAGATCAACCTCATCCCCTTCAATCCCTGGCCTGGCTCGGCCCACGCCTGCTCCGATTGGGAGCAGATCGAGCGCTTTGCCGAGATCGTCAATCGCGCCGGCTACGCCAGCCCCGTGCGCACGCCGCGCGGCCGTGACATTATGGCGGCATGCGGACAATTGCGCTCCGAAAGCCTCAACTTGTCGGCGCGGGAGCGCAAGGTCGCGATCAGTTGAGGCGATGGGGCCCAAAGCATGCTGAGAACCGTGGGGCGGCTCATTTGGGTGCCCATCGCCTTCCTACTGTCGGCATTGGTCAGCCTGTTCGTGATTGTCTCCTTGGGGCATGAACGGGTCGTGCAGGCGATGGTGGGGCGCGGCCCCGACCAGGCAACCATCGATGCCGCCTTCGCGCTGTTCGGCTTCACGCTGCAGTTGCTCTCCGTCTACACGCTACTGCCGGCGATCCTGCTCGTTGTCATCGGCGAAGTCGCTCGCCTGCGCAGTGCGCTCTACTACGTCATCGGCGGTGGGGCGACCTTGGCGGCCGTGCCGTTGCTCGTGCGCCTGCAGCAGCCGTCGGACGCGCTCGATATCTCCCAGGTGGTATGGCAGGTCCTGGCCACCGGCGGCTTTGCCGGGGGCTTGGTCTATTGGCTCCTGGCCGGTCGCAATGCCTGACGGGCCGTTGCAGAGCGGCAGAAGGCGATTGAGCGCAGGCAGCTCCTGCGTTTAGTGTCACAGCTTGGGTTGGGTGGCGCGCCCGTTGGGGAGGCTGACATGCTTGGCCATATCTTGCGCGTCGGGTTCGGGTTCGTGCTGGCGTGCCTGGCCGCCGGCCTGACGCTTGTGCTGTTCGTTTACACGCCGCTCGAGCTTGCCGGGCTGACCGCAAACGTGGCCGCCTCGCGCCTGGGGGAGGCGGGGATATTGGCGTTGGCCGCCGCCACCCACGCCAGCGTTTTTTCCGCACCGTTCGCCCTGGCTGGTGCGACCTTTGGCGAGTGGCGTTCATTCCGCAACCCGGCCTATTACGCCCTCCTCGGCGTCGCCATCGCGGCGGCAGGCTTTTTCGTGCAGTATCATGGCGAAGCCGCCGGTGATCTGAGCATCCTCAATACCTATGCGCTCAGCGCCTTTGCGCTGACGGGGCTCATCGGCGGCCTCGTCTATTGGCTGGGCGCCGGCCGGCACGCCGGCGGCCGGCCGCGGCAGCAGCCCGTCACGGCGAGCGCTGACGCAGCTCCCCCCGACACGCCCGCCGCCGCGGCCGAAGCGCCCAAGACCTGAGCGAGGCACGGCGATATGGCCGCCGGCCCTGCCTCAGGTCTTGCCTGCGTCCTTGACCTTTTTCGCCGGCGGCGTGGACTTGGTGCGGCAGTAGGCCTTGCGCTTCTGTTTGCCGGTCTTACTGTCGGTCAGCGCCGCAATCCATGAGCACGTCGTCTCGGCCTTGCATTTGGCCTCATCGCTGATCTGGTTGCACGCACTCTTTGCCGTCGCTTGGGGTGCCGCGGTTGGGGGTGTCTTTTGTTGCGCCTGGGCGTCGGCGGCAAGAACGCGGCAGCTGATGAGACGTTTCAGCGTCCAGCCAAATTACGTTATAGAACGCTCTCGGGTTGTCAGTCGGCGATCGATGGTTCGCCACGAGGGCAACGCGCTGCCGCCGAGCTGGCCTCAAAATTGACGGCCGGCACGCACCAGACCCATGGCGCCGGCGACGTCAACGGGAAATCATGCGCGCGGCATGAAGATAGCCCGAGGCATGAAGATAGCCCGAGGCATGAAGATAGCTTGAAGCATGCAGACAGCCTTGCGGCCGACAAGCTCTCGGGCTGCGGAGCGCGCGCCCAGCAGCCCGAGGCGAGCAACGGCGCCTCACTACTTTTTCGGCGCCTCCTTCTTGGGGGCCTCCTTCGGCTTGGCGCGGCAATACGCCTTGGCCTTCACTTTGCCCTTGGCGTCCTTGCTCTCCGCTACCCAACTACAGTCCGTACGCCCCTCGCACCCCGCCTGCGCCTTGATCGTGTTGCACTTCGGTTGTGCAGCCGCCTTCGGCGCCGCTTTCTCCGGCGCCTTTTGCTGCGCCTGCGCGCCGTAAGCGAACGCAGCCAGCGCAACAGCGGCGGCCGCAATGCCAACTTTGCTCAACAGTTTGGTCACGGGATAGCCTCCAGTCGTTATGCCCGCGCCGATTAATGTGTGTCGTCTGATGAATACGCCATGAACGCTTGTTGCGCTCGGGCGCCGCCGGCGCGTCGT
>DATMZT010000135.1:0-20948 GCA_035573335.1 Hyphomicrobiaceae bacterium
CCTTGCGCGCCTGGCGCGAGCGGTTTCTTGCCAATTGGGACAAGGCGGCGGCGATTCTTGACGAAAAGTTCTGCCGCATGTGGGAATTCTATCTCGCCGGCTCCGAGACGGCCTTTCGCTACCAGGGCCTGGTGGTGTTCCAGCTGCAGCTTGCCAAACGCGTGACAACGCTACCGATCACGCGCGACTACATCTGGGACGACGAGCAGCGCCTGCTGGCGCAAGATGCCATCGATCGCCGCCCGCGCCTGGCGGGGGAATAGTCGGGCAGCGTCCGGGAGCGATTCGGCGCCAAGCAGATTCTCGTCCCAATGTGCAAAACAGGGATGGTCGCGCTTGACAGGCGCTGTCCTGCCCTAGCCGCCGCCGGAATCGGCTAATGCCTCGGCGCATGACCCAATCCCCCCAGCGCACCTTGATGGCGCCCTCCCCCGCGGCGCCCACCAGCGAGGCGCCGCCGTTCCGCAGCGCACCGCACAATCTGGAAGCCGAGCAGGCCCTGCTCGGGGCCATTCTCATCAACAACGAGGCGCACGACCGGGTCTCGGACTTTCTCGAGCCCCACCACTTCTACGATCCGCTGCACCAGCAGATCTTCGAGACGGCGGCCAAATTGATTGCCTCGGGCAAGCAGGCGACGCCCATCACCTTGAGGACGTTTTTCGAACACGCCGAGCGCATCGATGCCACGCTGACGGTGCCGCAGTATCTCGGTCGCCTTGCCGCCAACGCCGCCACCATCATCAACGCGCGCGACTACGCCCACACCGTCTACGACTTGGCCATTCGTCGGCACCTGATTCTGATCGGCGAGGACATGGTCAACGCGGCCTACGACTCGCCCGTCGATTTCCCGCCCCGCGAGCAGATCGAGGAAGCCGAGACCCGGCTTTTTTCTCTGGCCGAGACGGGCAAGTACGGCCAAGGCTTCCTCACCTTCAACAACGCCCTCGTCAGCGCCATCGAGATGGCCAACCACGCCTTTCAGCGCGAGGGTGGGCTGTCGGGGATCGCCACCGTGTTGCGCGATCTCGACGGCAAGCTCGGTGGGCTGCAGCCCTCCGACCTCGTCATCCTTGCCGGGCGACCATCGATGGGAAAGACGGCGCTCGCCACCAACATCGCCTTCAACGTGGCGCGCAGCCGCGCCCGTTCCCTGGCGGAGCGCGGCGATCTTGCGCCTGAGGATCAGGGCCACGACGGCGCCGTGGTCGGCTTCTTTTCGCTGGAAATGTCGGCCGAGCAGCTGGCCACGCGCATTTTGTCGGAGCAGGCCGGCATCCCTTCCGAGAAGATCCGGCGCGGCATGATCGACGAGAGCGAATTCAAGCGCCTGGTGGAGGCCAGCCGCGAGATGTCCGCCATTCCGCTGTTCATTGACGAGACGGGCGGCATCTCCATTGCCCAATTGGCGGCGCGGGCGCGCAAGCTCAAGCGTCAGCATGGCCTCGGCATGATCGTGGTCGACTATCTGCAGCTGCTCACCGGCTCGCAACGGCGCGCTTCGGAGGGGCGGGTGCAGGAGGTCTCGGAGATCACCACGGGTCTCAAGGCCCTGGCCAAGGAGCTCAACGTGCCGATCCTGGCCCTGTCGCAGCTCTCGCGCGCGGTCGAAAACCGCGAGGACAAGCGACCCCAGCTCTCGGACCTGCGCGAGTCGGGTTCCATCGAGCAGGATGCCGACGTCGTCATGTTCGTGTTTCGTGAAGAGTACTATGTTGAGCGCACCAAGCCGGCCGAGGGTACGCTCGAGTTCCAGGATTGGATGGCCAAGATGCAGATGGTGAGCGGCAAGGCGGAGGTGATCATCGGCAAACAGCGGCACGGCCCCGTCGGAACGGTTCAGCTCCAGTTCGAGTCGAACGTCACGCGCTTTTCCGACTTGGCGCGTGAGGCCTATTTGCCGGAGCGCCTCGGGTGAGCGTGGGGCAAGGAGGCGCGCGCAGCAGGCCGCGCTCGGGGGTGCCGCCGACCGCCCGGGCCGTGCTCTCCGTCGACCTTGCGGCGCTGCGCGCCAATTGGGCGCGGCTCAATGAGGCCTCGGGTCGGGCGGAGTGCGCCGGCGTGATCAAGGCCGATGCCTACGGTATGGGCCTGGCGCCGATCGCCAAGGCGCTCACCCGCGAGGGGTGCAAAACCTTCTTCGTCGCCACTGTCGATGAGGGTCGGGCCGCGCGAGAGGTACAGCCGGGGGCCACCATCTACGTGCTGGACGGCCTGTTGCCGGGGGCGGAGCCCAGCTACGCGGGCTTCGACCTGAGGCCCGTGCTCTCTAGTCTGGCCGAGGTGCGCGACTGGGCGGCCTATGGCCGGGCGCGCGGGCGCAAGCTGTCGGCGGCCGTGCACCTCGACACCGGCATGAACCGCCTCGGCATGCCGCAGCCCGAAATCGAGCGGCTCGCCGCCGAGCCGGGGCTGATCGAGGCCTTCGACATGTGCCTGGTGATGAGCCACCTCGCCTGCGCGGACGAGCCGGACAACCCAATGAATGAGCGCCAGCGTCAGCGCTTCGATGTCCTGCGTGCCAAGCTGCCGCCCGCCCCGGCCAGCCTCGCCAATTCCGGCGGCACCTTTCTTGGCGGCCCCTTTCACTACGACCTGGTGCGTCCCGGCATTGCCCTTTACGGCGGGCGCGCGCACGAGGGCAGACCAAACCCGATGCAGACCGTGGTCCGCTTTGCCGCCAAAATTCTGCAGATTCGCGAGCTGGAACCGGGGGCGACGATCGGCTATGGCGCCATCTACCGGGTGCAACGGCCCTCGCGCATTGCCACCATCGGCTGCGGCTATGCCGACGGCTTCCTGCGCGCCTTGAGCGTCAAGACCGGTGAGGCGGGCCCGGTAGGGTTCATCGGCGACTATCCCGTGCCGATCGTCGGTCGCGTCTCCATGGATTTTACAACGGTTGACGTCACCGGCGCCCCGGCGGAGCTTGCCCGCCGCGGCGCCTGGGTGGAGGTGATCGGGGCGCGCGTCACGGTTGATGATCTCACCGATCGCGCTGGCACGATCGGTTATGAGCTTTTGACCCGACTGGGGCAGCGCGTGCATCGCGTCTACGAAGGGGCTTGACCGGATGGCGCGCCCGCAGCGAAACGCCTACGTGTGCCAGAACTGCGGCGCCGGCTTCGCCCGCTGGGCCGGCAAATGCGCCGCCTGCAATGAGTGGAACAGCCTCGTGGAAGAGGCGGGCGCGGCCCCCCCGCCCGGCACCGGGCTCGGGGCGGCCCGCAAGGGTCGGGTGCTCGAGCTGGAAAGTTTGGCGAGGCCCGATACGCCGCCGATGCGGCGCCTGGCGAGCGGAAGCGCCGAGTTCGACCGCGTCACCGGCGGGGGCATTGTGCCGGGGTCGGCCCTACTGATCGGCGGCGAACCCGGTATCGGCAAATCGACCCTGTTGCTTGAGCTGGCCGCCAGGCTGGCGGCACGCGGGCGGCGGGCGCTTTATTTCTCGGGGGAAGAGGCCGCCGCGCAGGTGCGACTCAGGGCCGAGCGCCTTGGCGTGGCGAACGCGCCCCTGGCGCTGGCCTGCGACAGCAATCTTGCCAACATCCTGGCGACGTTGCACGACGGTCCGGTCGCGGATCTCATCATCATCGATTCGATCCAAACGCTCTGGGTCGATGGGCTGGAGGCCGCCCCCGGCAGCGTTGCCCAGGTGCGCGCGGCCGCCCACGCGCTCGTACGCTTCGCCAAGGTGAGCGGCAGTGCCGTCGTGCTGGTCGGGCACGTCACCAAGGATGGCCAGATCGCCGGGCCCAAGCTGGTCGAGCACATGGTCGACACGGTGCTTTATTTCGAGGGCGATCGCGGCCACCCCTACCGCATTCTACGCGCGACCAAGAACCGGTTTGGGGCCACCGACGAGATCGGCGTGTTCGAGATGGCCGGCGAGGGCTTGCGCGAAGTCGCCAATGCCTCCGAGCTCTTCCTTCCCGACCGCCAGGCCTCCGCGCCCGGTTCGGCCGTGTTCGCCGGCATCGAGGGGACCCGCCCGATCCTGGTCGAAATGCAGGCGCTGGTGGTGCCATCGGGGCTTGGTACGCCGCGCCGTGCCGTCGTGGGCTGGGATGCCAATCGTCTGTCGATGCTGCTTGCCGTCCTCGACGCGCGTGCGGGGGTGAGCTTTTCCTCCCACGACGTCTATCTCAACGTGGCGGGGGGATTGAAGATCACCGAACCCGCCGCAGATGTCGCCGCCGCCGCCGCCCTGCTGTCGTCGATCGGCCAACTGGCGTTGGCCCCGGACCGGGTCTTTTTGGGGGAAATCGCCCTATCGGGGGCGGTGCGGGCCGTCCGGCATGCGCCCCTGCGTCTGAAGGAGGCGAGCAAGCTGGGTTTCAAGGCGGCCGTTCTGCCCGCGTCCGCGGAGGCCGGCGCCGACCACGACCCGCTGCAGCGTCTGCCCTTGACCCACGTGCGTGAGCTGATGGCGGCGCTGTCGGCGCCCGCGGCAGCCCCGCGCCCGGCCCGGCGGACCGCGAGCGGGCAAGGCGCAGCTACACCTGGGGCGGCACGGGGGTGAGGAAAGGGATCGCGATACCGGCGCCGCGGATCCCCCGGCGGTTGTGCCCACCCAGCATCACCGCGCCGCGTCGAACCCAGCTATATTGTGTTCGCCACCAAGCTGCCCTAGAGCCTATGCGTCGGACAGGGGAACGGGGAGGGCGGGCGCGCTGGGCTGCGCGGCCTGAGCCTGGCACCGGGAGCGGACTTTGACCTGCGCGGAAACGAGCACAGCACGGCCCGGGGCCCCTAATTGGTCCTTCGTCTGGCCCCGCCTGACTTGGGCGAGCCTGACTTGGGTGGGCCTGACTTGGGTGGGCCTGACTTGGGTGGGCCTTATTTGGGTGAGACCGACCGGGGTGGCGTGGCGGGCCCCGTGGGCGCTTGCGCTTGGGCAGTCCTTGCGCTTGGCTGAGGATCCTCAATCATGAGCGGAGTGGGACCCTTTACCAATCTCGACCTGGCGGTGATCGCCATCGTCGTCCTCTCGGGCCTCGTGGCGATGTATCGCGGCCTGACGAGGGAGGTGCTTTCGATCCTCTCCTGGGCCGCCGCGGCCGGGGCCGTCTTCTACTTCATCCGCTACCACAAGGACATCGCCGAGGAAGTGGCCAAGCAGTTCGCCAACCCCGTGCAGACCTCCTACGTCTACGTGGCTCAGGTGGCGATCGGCGGCCTGATTTTCCTGGTTGTCTTGATCATCGTTCATCTGATTACAGCGCGCATTTCCGATTCGGTGCTCGACAGCCGCGTGGGTGCCATTGATCGCATCCTTGGTTTGGCCTTCGGCATGGTGCGCGGCTTCGTCCTGATCGTCATTCCCTACATGTTTGCCGTCTCCTTCGTCTGCAAGGACAATCCGGCGCGCTCCTCCGCGCAGGGCTGCCGGCCGGGCGAGCTGCCGGGCTGGGTGGAGAATGCCCAGTCCCTGCCGCTCATCAACCAGACGAGCGGCACGCTGTTTTCGCTGCTGTCGCGCTATGCCCCCTCGGTGCCCCTGGGGACCGGGGAGCAACGGCAGGGCCGGTTGCGGCTCGATCATAACAGCCTCAACGACGCCCCCAGTAGCAACTCCGGTTGACTTGCCCTATATCCAGCTCGCCTGAGGTCGTCGCCGCAGATTCGGGATGAGTGGGCTTGGCCGTACGCCGGACTATCCACGTCACGAGGCTTTCCATGCAAGGTTCGCCCTTACACGCTGAAGCCGCGGCGGGCGTGCCCCGTGCGGATGATGACCGCCTGCGCGAGGAATGCGGGGTGTTTGGCGTATTTGGCAACGAGGACGCCGCGGCGCTGACCGCGCTTGGCCTGCACGCCCTCCAGCATCGCGGCCAGGAGGCCGCCGGCATCGTCACCTACGATGGCACGCGCTTCCACTCCGAGCGCCGGCTCGGGCTTGTCGGCGACAATTTCAATAAGGCCGATGTGATCGCCCGCCTCAAGGGCCATATCGCCCTCGGCCACAACCGCTATTCCACCACCGGCGACACCATTTTGCGCAACGTGCAGCCCTTGTTCGCCGACCTCG
This sequence comes from Hyphomicrobiaceae bacterium, assembly GCA_035573335.1. Classification (GTDB taxonomy): domain Bacteria; phylum Pseudomonadota; class Alphaproteobacteria; order Rhizobiales; family Hyphomicrobiaceae; genus AWTP1-13. The sequence continues at coordinate 6,035 of DATMZT010000135.1, forward strand.
ACACGGGCGGTTTTGCCGTCGCCCACAATGGCAACCTCACCAATGCGCTGACGCTGAGGCGCGAGCTGATCTCGACCGGTGCCATCTGCCAATCCACCTCCGATACCGAGATCATCTTGCACCTGATGGCGCGTTCGCAGCGCCGGCGCGTCATCGAGCGCTTCGTGGAGGCGTTGCGCCAGATCGAGGGTGCCTATGCGCTCGTCTGTCTCACCAACGACATGCTGATCGGCGCACGCGATCCGATCGGCATCCGTCCGCTCGTGCTCGGCCGCCTCGGCGGCGGCTATGTCCTGGCCTCCGAGACCTGTGCCCTCGACATGGTCGGTGCCGAGTTCGTGCGCGAGATCGAGAACGGGGAAATCGTCACCATCACCGCCGACGGGGTGGAGAGCCATCGACCGTTCCCCAAACGCCCGGCCCGGCCCTGCATCTTCGAGTACATCTACTTCGCCCGCCCCGATTCGATCGTTGGCGGGCGCAACGTTTACGACCTGCGCAAGCAGATGGGCGTCCAGCTCGCCCGCGAGGCCCCCGCCGACGCCGACGTCATCATTCCCATTCCCGACTCCGGCGTACCCGCGGCCATCGGCTATGCCCAAGCCAGCAGCATTCCCTTCGAGCTCGGCATCATCCGCAACCACTACGTGGGGCGCACCTTCATCGAACCCGAGCAGCGCATCCGCCAGTTGGGCGTCAAGCTCAAGCATTCCGCCAACGCCAGCGCCGTGCGCGGCAACCGCATCGTGCTGATCGATGATAGCGTCGTACGCGGCACCACCTCCAAGAAACTGGTGCAGATGATGTTCGAAGCGGGCGCCCGCGAGGTGCACCTGCGCGTCTCGAGCCCGCCCATCACCCACCCCGATTTCTACGGCATCGACACCCCCCGCACCACCGAGCTGTTGGCTGCCAACATGAGCATCGAGGAGATGCGCGCCTTCACGGGTTGTACGAGCCTCGCCTTCCTCTCCGTTGCCGGCATTTATCGCGCGCTGGGTATCGAGCGGCGCGAACCGCGTGCGCCGCAGTTCACGGATCATTGCTTCACCGGCGACTATCCCACCGAACTCACCGACCAGGACGGCGAGGCGTACGCGAGCCAGCTCTCGTTCCTGGCCGAGGTGCGCTGAGACATCACGCCGGCCAAGGCTCAGCATAGCAGCTCCCCAACACGGTTTTGTGCCGACCGAGCGACGGCGGCTACCGCCGTTGGCGCCCGCTGCCACGGCAGGGCCCACCGGCGCAGGCCCTGCCTCTCCCCGCCGGCCCTGGCGCCGGGCTTGCCATCGGCCTCAGATCCCCGCTATCACGCCAACGGCGAGGGCAAGTCTTGAGGGTAAGTCATGACTGCGGTGACGCGGACGGTGATGCGCGCGGAGGATGACGCGGGCCTAGCCGGCAAGGTTGCCATCGTCGCCGGCGGCGGCGCCGTCGGCGAGGGCATCGGCAACGGCCGCGCGGCGGCGATCCTGCTCGCGCGCGCCGGCGTCAGCGTCTTCGTCGTCGATCGCGATGTCGCCCTCGCCGAGCGCAGCGTTGCCATGATTGCCGGCGAAGGCGGCGAGGCGGTTGCGCATGGGGCCGACCTCACCGAGGAGGCGCAATGCCGCGCCATGGTGGCGGCCTGCGTCGAGCGCTTCGGCCGCCTGGACTTTCTCGACAACAATGTCGGCATCGGCAGCCGCGGTTCGGTGGTGGAGGAATCGCCGGAGAGCTGGCGGCGCATCATGCAGGTCAACGTCGAGGCGATGTTTCTCACCTCCAAGTATGCCATCCCCGCCATGGTCGAGACCGCCGGCAAGGGTGCCATCGTCAATATCTCCTCGATCTCGGCGCTGCGGCCGCGCGGCCTCACGGCCTACACGACCTCAAAGGGCGCGGTGATCGCGCTTACCCGCGCCATGGCCATCGATCACGCGCAGCAGGCCATCCGCGTCAATTGCGTGGCACCAGGTCCCGTGTACACACCAATGGTCTATGCGGCCGGCATGAGCGCCGCCGCTCGCGAGCAGCGCCGCAATGCCTCCGCGCTCGGCGTCGAGGGCACGGGCTGGGATATCGGCCACGCCGTGCGCTTCCTGTTGTCCGACCAGGCGCGCTACATCACCGGCCAGACCCTGGTGGTGGACGGGGGCACCTCATTGCAGGCCCCCGCCCGCGATAGCAAATCCCATTGAACTCGGAGTGACGCCAATGGCCCGTGTGCCCTACTTGCAGCAGAGCGACCTCGCCGCCGAGCATCAAGATTTGCTCGCGCGCAACATCACGCTGTTCCAGGCGCTGGTGAACAGCCCCAACGCCGCGCGTGCCTTCAGCGGTCTCGGCCAGTTCATTCGCCTCAAGAGCCGGCTCGACCCGCGCCTGCGCGAACTTGCCATCCTGCAGGTGGGATATCTGGCGCGCCAGCCCTACGAGTGGTCGCACCACGTCAAGATCGGTCGTGACTTCGGCGTCAGCGATGCCGATATCCACGCCCTCATCGCCGAGACCGAGGGCAAGCCGAGCGATCTCGACCCGCTCGCCAAAGCGGTGCTGAGGGCGGCCCGCGAGATGACCAATAATCTCGCGATTTCGGAGGCCACCTACGCCGAGTTGCAGAAGAGCCTCGACAACGAACGGTTGGTCGACCTCACCATCACCATCGGCTTCTATAATGCCGTCGTGCGCATCCTGCACACGCTCAAGATCGACGTCGAGGACGCCTACAAGGGCTACCTTGAGGAATTCCCACTGCCCGCCGCCGGAGCCAAATCCTGATGACCGGGCCCGCACCTGACCCAGCAGGTCCCACAACCGACCCCACAACGGCCGGCCCAAGAGACCAAGTGCCGGCGCGCCCTGCCGCCACCGTTGTCATTTTGCGCGACGGTGGTGAGGGCATCGAGGCGTTCATGGTGGTGCGGCACCGCGCCATCGATTTCGCCGCCGGGGCCTTGGTGTTTCCCGGGGGCAAGGTGGACCCGGCTGATGCCGACGGGGGCTGGGGCGTGCTTGCCCCCGTATCGGCCACCCCGCCGCTGCGACCAGGCTATGTCGCTGCCGCCCGCGAGAGCTTCGAGGAGGCGGGGCTGATGCTTGCGCGTCGGCAGGGAGCCCCGGACCTGCTTTCGGCGGTCGAGACCCACGAGCTCGTCGATCGGCACCGCGCCAACCTGATCGCCGGCAAGCTTTCCTTCCTCGACATCGTGCGTCGCGAACGCCTGACGCTGGCGACCGATCTGATGGTGCCGTTCGCGCACTGGATCACGCCCGAGGGTGTGCCGAAGCGGTTTGATACGCATTTCCTGCTGGTCGCCGCCCCGGTCAATCAGCTCGGCGCCCATGATGGCAGCGAATCCATCGAGGGCTTGTGGATCCGGCCGCAGCAGGCCTTGGCCGCGGCCGAAGCCGGTACCCGCACCTTGGTGTTTGCCACGCAAATGAACCTGACAAAGCTGGCGCGTCACGCCACCGTCGCGGACGCGATTGCGGCGGCGCGGGCAAGCCCGGTCGTCACCGTGACGCCGCAGGTCGAGCGACTCTCCGGCGGACGCCGACGGCTCAGAATTCCCGCCGAAGCGGGTTATGGGGTGAGCGAAATCGTGGTGACCGCGCCGCCGGCCATGCCGTCGGGCTGAAGCGGCGTGCCGTCGAGGGCTAGTTGCTCTTCTTGCCGCCCTCGGTGACGATGTCGAGAAAGCCGATCGTCTCACGGTTGATGAATTCGACGTCGGGTGCAAAGGCGCCGCTGGCGGCGGCGTGTCCGGTTATCGCCGCCGGCCTGATGGTCACCACCTTGGCGTTGCGGATGTGTTTTGCGGCATCTTGCGGCTCCCATTCCGGATTGAGCAGGTCCTTGCTGCCGAGCAGGATCAGCGTCTTGGCCTTGATGCTCTGCAGGGCCTTGGCGGTGTCGCCGTTGAAGGTTGGCGTGCTGCCGACGTCGTGCCGCTCATAGGCCCAAGTCTGATAGATCCAATCGTTGGCATCGAAGGCCCTGACCAGGTTTGTCTCGGTTTGCTGCAGCCAGGGCAACACGTCGAGCTGGTTGTGGGGGTACTGGTCGCGATTGATCTCCGGCGTGCGGGCCGCCAACAGCAGAATGTCGCGCCACAAGCGAATGCCGCGCTCCGGTGGGCTGGAATAGTTGCCCTCCTGCCAGGCCGGATCCAGCATGATCGCCTTGCGCGAGGCCTCGAGCACGGTCACCGTCCAGGCCGGCGTCTTCGCCAGCGGCACCAGCGCCACCAGGCCGTCCATGAACTCGGGATGGGAGACACCCCATTGCAGGGTTTGCATGCCACCCATGGACGGCCCGACCACCGCCACAACGTGGTTTAGGCCCAGATGCTCGGTGAGCAACCGGTGCTGGGAGGCGACCATGTCGCGGATCTCGAACTTGGGAAACTGCATGCGCGGTTGCGCGCCGCTATTGCTCGGCGACGTGGTCAGGCCGTTGCCGATCGCATCGGTACAGATGATAAAATATTTGTCGGGGTCCAGCGCCTTGCCCGGGCCAATCATGAAATCCAAACGATGGTGATTGCCACTGATGGCGGTCACCATCAGGATCGCATTGCTTTTGTTGGCGTTGAGCTTGCCATGCGTCACGTAGGAAATGGAAAAGTCCTTGATCAGCTCGCCGCTTTCCAACTTGAAGTCGGCCATGGCGTAGAGCTGGTGCGGCGCCTGTTCGGGTGAATGCGCCTGGGCCGCCGGCGCAGCCAGAAGCAGGATTAAAGTTAACGTGCCTCGAAGCGTCCAAGCCATGGCAAAAAACTCCCAAGCAACCGGCGATAGGCCGCGGCGATTAACGCACCCGAGGCAGACTTTGTCAAAAAAACTGATGTCGCCGCGCACCGCCAAATGTTGACTCTCGTGGTCAACAATAGTTAGTCTTGCCCGATCCGCCTGTCGCTGGTGGCAGGCGCCCACACAACAGGCGATACCCCATGTCCGACAGCGCTCGACCTATCGCCGTGCAGTCGCTCACCCATTGCGACGTTTGCTGTTCGGGACGGCACGTCGAAATCGGCTTTACGGATCACTGCGGCAAGCCGGGCGTCATTTATTTGCCGCACGAGAGCCTGAGCGCGCTGCTGCTGACCTTATCGGCAGCGATGCAGGAGGCCAGCGCGCGGTGCACCGGTGCGGCCGGCGTGCATCTCGTGCACCCTTTGGCCGATTGGGGGCTCGATCCCAACGGCGATGATCAATCGATCATTCTGACGCTGAGGGCGCCCGACGGTTTCGACGTTTCCTTCAGAGCCGCGGCCCCGGTGGCCTCGGCACTTGGCGAAGCGCTCAAGCGCGCGCGTGTGCCGGCCCAGCCGCGGGCGGCCAAGCCGGCTTTGCTCGCGCGCCTGCGCCACTAGTTGGCCTTCACCCCGGCTGCCCGGATCACGGCCCCCCATTTGGCGACTTCCAACTCCAGCTGCGCCTTCAAGGCCGCGGGCGTGGCGAGATCCTGCGCCACGGGCACCGTCGCCAGTCCGGCCATGCGCTCGATCACCACCGGTTCTTGCAAGGCTCCCTGCAGGGCCGCCGTGAGCTTCTCCAGCACCTCCTTGGGCAGGCCTTTGGGCCCCCAGAGCGCGTGCCAGGCCGAAACCTCGAAGCCCTTGACCCCCGACTCATCGAGCGTGGGCAGCTCGGCCAGCAAGGGAATGCGGGTTTTGCTGGTGGCGGCGAAGCCTCTAATGGTACCGGCCTTGATCTGGTTGGCCGTGCCGGTGGTCTGATCGCACATCATGTCGAATTGACCGCCCACCAGGTCGTTCATGGCGGGGCCGGTGCCGCGGTAGACGACGGCATTCATCTTGATATTGAGCGCACTCATCAACATCAGTCCGCACAGATGCGCCGCCGATCCGATGCCCGCGTGCGCATAGGTCACCTGGTCCTGCTTTTCCCTGAGCCACGCCATCAGCTCGCCGATATCCTTGGCCGCCAGGGACTTCTTGCCGACGATTGTCATCGGCACGTCGGTGATGCGTCCGATCGGATCGAAATCGTTGAACACGTCGTAGCGCAAGTTGTCGTAGAGCGCCGGCGCGGTCGATTGACCAATGTGCCAAACCAGGAGCGTGTAGCCGTCGCCGGCGGCCTTCGCCACCCGGCCGACCCCGATCGTGCCCCCCGCGCCGCCGACGTTTTCCACGACGATCTGCTGGCCCAGCGTCCGGCCCATGGGCTCGGCGATCAGCCGGGCCACCGTGTCCGTGGGACCGCCGGCCGCCGCCGGCACCACCATGGTGATGGGTCGCGTCGGGAAGCCCTGCTGCGCCGTGCTGCCCGTTGCCGTCGCCGCCAACACGACCAGCACTGAAGCCAAGGTCTTGCCCCGCAGCCTGCCCCCGGGTCTGCGCAAGCGTCTGGCCGAGAGTCTGGTCAAGATCCTACGTTTCAGTGGCATGTCGCTCTCCCTGGAAATGGCAGCCGGAGGATAGCCACGGCGGCAACATCTGACCACGCCGCCACACCAAGCTGGCCTGAAGCTGGCCTGGCCAGTGCCAGCTGCGCCCCGATGGCCGCGCGACTTGGCGGCCTCAAAGGTTGTCGCCCATCAGCGCTTCGCAAACCGCCGTTGTCACCTGCCGCGTGGTGGCGGTGCCGCCGAGGTCGGGCGTGTGCAGCGTCGCGTCGGCCGTGACCCGCTCGATCGCCCGCATCAGCCGGCCCGCCGCCGCCCTTTCGCCGAGATGCTCCAGCATCAACACCCCGGTCCAGAAGGTGCCGATCGGATTGGCGATCCCCTTGCCCATGATGTCGAACGCCGAGCCATGGATCGGCTCGAACATCGAAGGAAAGCTGCGCTCGGGGTTGAGATTGGCGGTGGGGGCGATGCCGAGCGAACCCGCCAGCGCCGCCGCCAAGTCCGACAGGATATCGGCGTGCAGGTTGGTGGCCACCACCGTGTCGATGCTTTCCGGCTTCAAGGTCATGCGCACGGTCATGGCATCGACCAGCATCTTGTCCCAGCTCACGTCCGGGAACTCGCGCGCGACCTCGAGCGCGATTTCGTCCCAAAGCACCATGCCATGGCGCTGTGCGTTCGATTTGGTGACCACCGTGAGCAGCTTGCGCGGCCGCGAGCGCGCCAGGGCGAAGGCGAAGCGCATGATGCGGGCGATGCCGGCGCGCGTGAACATCGACACATCTGTGGCCGTCTCCTCGGGCAAGCCGCGGTGCACCCGGCCGCCCACGCCGGCATATTCGCCTTCGGAGTTTTCGCGCACGATCACCCAATCGAGCTCGGGACCCGATACGCGGCGCAGCGGTGAGGTGATGCCGGGCAGGATCCGCGTCGGCCGCACATTGGCGTATTGATCGAAGGGCTGGCAGATGGCGAGCCGCAAGCCCCATAGCGTGATATGGTCGGGCACATCGGGAGCGCCCGCCGAACCAAACAGCAGGGCATCGTGGTTGCGGATGAGGTCGAGACCGTTCGCCGGCATGAAGGCGCCGGTGTCTTTGTAGCGCTGCGAACCCCAGTCGAAATGCTCGAAGGCGAGCGCAAAGCCACCGTCCCGCCTGGCGCAAACAGAGAGCGCCTCGACGCCGGCGCCGATCACCTCGCCACCGATGCCGTCGCCGGGGATGGCGGCAATTCGATACTGACGCATGAGCCGCCTCGCGACCACTGCCGCGCTCGGTTCGGCGGCTCCTTAGACGATTGGCCACTCTATGCGGCGAGGCCGTCGCCTGTCACGCGAAGCTTTGGAAGCGGGCAAACGCCATTGGCCGTCCGCGAGGCCGGCTGCTACATGCCCCTGGCACCGCGACCAATGGCGGCAATGCCGGTGCGCGATACCTCCAGCAGACCCAGCTCCGTCATGATCGAGATGAATTGCTCGATCTTGGATGTGCGTCCCGTGATCTCGAAGACGAAATGCTCGGTGGAGGCGTCGATGACGTTGGCACGGAAGATTTCAGCCATGCGCAGAGCCTCGATGCGTTTGTCGCCCTTGCCGCTGACTTTCACCAGCGCCAGCTCGCGCTCCAATGGCTCGCCCAGGGCGGTGAGGTCGACGACCCGGTGTACATTCACCAGTCTTTCGAGCTGGCTTTTGATCTGCTCCAGCACCATGGCGGTGCCGGTGGTCACGACGGTGAAGCGGGAGAGGTGCTTGGCGTGCTCGGTCTCCGACACCGTCAGGCTCTCGATGTTGTAGCCGCGCCCGGAGAACAAGCCGGCGATGCGCGCGAGCACGCCCGGCTCGTTGTCGACCAGGATGGAAAGCGTATGCGTCTCGGGTTTGTCGCTGCGCTCCTCCAGGAAGTAGGCGGAGCCGGGTTGGGTATTGGGCATCGTGTGTCGCCTTCAAGTATGATCGGGTTGCGCTCGCCAGGGGCATTGACGCCGCAGTGGCGCCACGGGCGGCACAACGGCCGCCGGTGGCGGGGCCCCGTGCCTTGGCGGTTGGTGCGGCCGCGGCGCCTTGCCGGTGCCGCCTAGACCAGCACCTTGCCTTCCTTGCCGATCGCCTTGTCGATCTCCTCTTCCGTCACCTCCTCGCCCAGGAGCATTTCGTGGTGCGCCTTGCCCGAGGGGATCATGGGGAAGCAGTTGGCGAGCGCGGCGACGCGGCAGTCGAACAGCACCGGCTTGTCGTTCGGCGCCTTCAACATCGCCTTGATGGCATCATCGAGATCGCCGGGCTTTTCGCACCGGATGCCGATGCCGCCGTAGGCGTCGGCCAGCTTCACGAAATCCGGCATGGCGGCCGTGTAGCTCTCCGAGATGCGGTTGCCGTGCAGGAGCTGCTGCCACTGCCGCACCATGCCCATGTACTGGTTGTTGAGGATGAAGACCTTGACCGGCAACCGGTACTGCACGGCCGTCGACATCTCCTGCATATTCATCAGGATCGACGCATCGCCGGCAATGTCGATGACGAGGGACTTGGGGTGCGCCAACTGCACGCCGATGGCGGCCGGAAACCCGTAACCCATGGTGCCCAGGCCACCCGACGTCATCCAGCGGTTCGGTTGCTCGAAGCGGTAGAATTGCGCCGCCCACATTTGATGCTGGCCGACCTCGGTGGTGATGTAGGTATCGCGATCCTTGGTGAGTTCATATAGCCGCTGGATCGCGTACTGGGGCATGATGAAGTCGTTGGAATTCTTGTAGCTCAGGCACTTCTTGGCGCGCCAACGATCGATCTGCGCCCACCAGGTCTTGAGCGCGGTCTTGTCGACCGTGACGGCCTTTGCCTTCCAGGCGCGGATCAGCTCCTCCAGGACGTAGGCGACGTCGCCGATCACGGGCACGTTGATCTTGACGTTCTTGTTGATCGACGAGGGGTCGATGTCGATGTGGATCTTCTTTGAGCGCGGCGAAAATTGATCGATGCGGCCGGTGATGCGATCGTCGAAGCGCGCGCCGATGCACACCATAACGTCGGCGTCGTGCATGGCGAGATTGGCCTCGTAGGTACCGTGCATGCCGAGCATGCCCAACCATTCCTTGTCCGAGGCCGGAAAGGCCCCGAGGCCGAGCAGGGTGGAGGTGATGGGAAAGCCCGTCAGGCGAACCAGCTCGCGCAAGAGCTGGCTGGCCTTCGGTCCCGAATTGATGACGCCGCCGCCCGAATAGAGGACGGGCCGCTTCGCCTGTGCCATCAGATCGACCGCCTGGGCGATGGCGCGGGCATCGCCCCGCAGGCGCGGCTGATAGGTCTTGTGCTTGACGTCCTTGGGCCCCGTGTAGGTGCCAATGGCGAACTGGACATCCTTGGGGATGTCGACCACCACCGGACCCGGACGACCCGTGCGTGCGACGTAGAAGGCCTCGTGCAGGATGCGGGCGAGATCCTCCACGTTTTTGACCAGCCAATTGTGCTTGGTGCAGGGTCGGGTGATGCCGACCGTATCGCACTCTTGGAAGGCATCGTTGCCGATCAGATGCGTCGGCACCTGGCCGGTGATGCACACAACGGGGATGGAATCCATCAGCGCATCGGTGAGGCCCGTTACGGCATTGGTCGCCCCCGGCCCCGAGGTCACTAACACGACGCCGACGTGGCCCGTCGATCGCGCATAGCCTTCGGCCGCATGCACGGCGCCCCCTTCCTGGCGCACCAGCACGTGCTTGACCTTCTCCTGTTGGAAGATCTCGTCATAGATCGGCAACACCGCGCCGCCGGGATAGCCGAAGATGTGCTCGACGCCCTGATCGGCAAGCGCCCGAATGACCATCTCGGCGCCGCTCATTGTGAGTGCCATGCTGGGAGGCTCCGTTACGCGAAACCCGCCGCCTAAGACGACGGGCCGCGCATAGATAGAGGTGACCACCCTGTGGGGTCAACCACTAAGGTTCAATGAATGCCAAGATCTCTGCCGTTGTCCTTTCCATTTCTTTCGTTTCAAAGCTCTTCCACGAAATCATATTTCGTCTGAACCAAGTCATCTGCCGTTTGGCGTACTGGCGGGTCTCCAGTTCGGCGGCGGCGGTCGCCGCCGCCAGGCTGTGCCGGCCGGCGAGGTGGTCGGCCAGCGGCGCCACCCCCAAGGCGCGCATGATCGGCAGCTCGGCAGACAGTTCGAGCGCCAACAGGCGGCGCACTTCCTCGAGCGCGCCGTCCTGCAGCATGCGCTGGAAGCGCTGGGCAATGGCGGCGCCGTGGCTGGCCGGCGGTGGCAGCACGAGCAGGGGGATGGTCTCGCCTGCCGCGAGCACCGGCTGACCCGGCTGGCGCTGCCAGTCGGCCAGCGAGCGTCCCGTGCTGTCGAGCACCTCAAGCGCGCGCACGATGCGCTGCGGATCGGTGGGCTTGAGCCTTGCGGCCATGATCGGGTCGCGTGCCCCCAACAGGGCGTGCAGCTCCCCCGCCGGGCGTTGCCGCGCTTGTTGCCGCCAATGCGCCCGGACCGCCGGATCGGCAGTGGGTACGGGCGAGAGGCCTTGCAACAGGGCGTGCAGGTACAGTCCGGTGCCCCCGACGATCAGGGGGACGCGCCCGGCCCGCCGTGCCGCCGCGATCGCGGCCGCCGCATCCCTCCCGTAGTGGCCAGCCGAATAGGCCTCCTGGCCGCTGACGAAGCCATAAAGGGCGTGGGGAAGGCGCGCCAGGTCGCCCCGTTGCGGCCGCGCCGTCAGCACCTCCAGGTCGCGGTAGACCTGCATGCTGTCGGCATTGATGATGACCCCACCGAGGCGCTCGGCCAGCGCCGAGGCCAACTGGGACTTGCCGCTGGCCGTCGGCCCGGCAATAACGATGGCGCGTCCTGCCAGGGGTTGGATCATAGGGCCAGTTAGGCCGCAGTCCCCGGCGCAAATCAACTGCCGCGCGGCGGCGGGTCGACCGGCGCTGAGCGGCGCCAGCCGCGCGCGCCGCCCTTGAGGCCCTGATGTCTGAGACGACGACCCATGCTCTTTTATTGACGGCATCGTCGGCGGCGCCCGGGCTCGACGAAACGGTGATCGCGGCGCTGCGCCCGCAGCTGGCGCCGGCCCAACTGATCGATCAGCGATGGCTGGCCGAAGGGGTGGCTTGGCAGGGTCTCGTGGTGACGCGCGCGCCCGGCGAGCAGGTGGCGCTGCGCGCCCGCCTGGGTGCGGCCCTGGCCCCGCGACCGATCGATATCAATCTCGTGCCCGCCGACCCAGCCACGCGCCGAAAAAAGCTGCTGGTTGCCGACATGGAATCGACCATCATCGAGCAGGAGTGCCTGGACGAGCTGGCCGCGCGTGTCGGTTTGGGCGAACGCATCAGCGAGATCACGGTGCGCGCCATGCGCGGCGAACTTGTCTTTGAGGCCGCGCTCAAGGAGCGCGTCGCGCTCCTCAAGGGCCTCGACGCCGCCATCCTCGAGGACATCTACGCTTCCCGGGTGACCTTAATGTCCGGCGCCGCGACGCTGGTTGCCACCATGCGCCGCCACGGTGCCCACTGCGCCCTGGTATCCGGTGGCTTTAGCTTTTTCAGCGAGCGCATCGCCGCCCGGCTGCAGTTCGACAGCCAGCAGGCCAATACGCTCGAGATCGTCGATGGCAGGCTGGCCGGCAGTGTGCGCCAGCCCATCCTCGGCCGTGAGGCCAAGCTCGCCAGCCTCAAGCGTCTGACGCGCGCGCTGCAGCTCGATGCGAGCGACACCTTGGCCGTCGGTGACGGGGCCAACGATCTGTCCATGCTCCGGGCCGCCGGTCTTGGCGTTGCCTTTCGCGCCAAGCCAATCGTAGCCGCCGCCGCCGCGGTCCGGATCGAGCACGGCGATCTCACGGCGCTCCTCTATTTGCAGGGCTACGCCCGCCACGAGTTCGATAGCGGCCGTGCCGGTTGAGGGCGCAGGCTTAGGCCAGCACCGCCAGGCGGCGCTTGATGGTCTTGATGAGGCGCACGCCACCCGCCCGCAGTCGCCGCCCCAATAGGGCGCCGCCGGCCCATAGGGCCGCGCCGGCAAGGCTGAGTTGTGGGGACATCCGGCGCCACTCGAAGGCCAACAGCCGACGCAGGCGCTCCTTCCACAGTCGTCCCAGCCTCCAGGGCCATGAGCTGCGTACCCGCTCGGTGAGCGCCTCCTTCCACGGCATGACCGTGTCGTGCGCCCAGGCGAACCAGCCGATCTGCATCAGCGCCGGTTGGGTCAGCTCGAAGAGGCGGGCGATCAAGGCCGTTGCCACCACCTTGGCGGCGATGAACAACCCGCTGGCGAGCAGCAGCTGTCCCCGGGCGATCAGGAACAACGCCACGAATTTGAGCGGCAAGAGGAGCAGCGTGGGCAAGGCGAAGGCGAGGAGGGCCGCATAAGGCGGAAGCCGCGCGATGGCATATTCGATGCGTGCCCACGGCCGCCAACGCGCCAGCCTGCCCAGCAAAGCTGCGAGCGGCCGCCAGCCCCACTCCTCAAAGACAATAATCAGGGCCAAAAGAACCTGCAGCGCGCCCGCGAGAAGCGGCCTGAGCAGCCGCCACAGCAACAAGGCGAGCGCGCCCAGGTGTTGGGTGCCCTGCCGCACCAGGGAAAGGCCCTTGCCAGCGGTCACGCGCGCCCCGGGCTCGCTCGTCGGGTCAGGCCCGCCAGTCTGCTTCCGACTTGCCACCTTGCAAGCTCCGCCACCGCAAAGGCCCTGCCGCCGGTCACGCTGCCGCCCCTGCGGCCGACCCGCCGCTCCAAGGTCTCAGCTCACGTCCGCCTTCATCGACGCCTTCATCGTGCAGTTTGCCGCCCGCGCCCGGCGAAACCATGCCGCCGCACCGAGGTGGCGCTGCGCGGCCCCCGCCGAGGTTTAGCTCGCCGGCGCCAGGCCATCGCCTGGGCCGGAGTTGGGGCCGGAGTTGGGGCCGGGAAGTGGGGCCGCCCCTTCCAGGGCCAACGCGGCGTCGAGGCGTCCATCCCTGATGCGCTCGCCCTCCTGCGCCAGCGCCTCGGCCAGCTCCTCGCGCGCCTTCTCCGCTTGCCGCTGCCGGTTCCACAGGCTGGCGTAGAGCCCACCGCGTGCCAACAGCTCGGCGTGCGTGCCTTGCTCGACCAGTTGGCCCCGATCCAGCACCAGGATGCGGTCGGCGCCGACAATGGTGGAGAGCCGATGTGCGATGACGAGCGTCGTCCGGTTCTTTGAGACTTCGTCGAGGGCGTCCTGGATCTCTTTCTCGGTGTGGCTGTCGAGCGCGCTGGTCGCCTCGTCCAGGATCAGGATCGGCGGCCCTTTGAGGATGGTCCGGGCGATGGCGACGCGCTGCTTTTCGCCGCCGGAGAGCTTGAGGCCGCGCTCGCCGACGGTGGTGAGATAGCCGTCCGGCAGCGCTTCGACGAATGCATCGATCTGCGCCATGGCCGCCGCCTTGCGCACGTCCTCAAAGGTGGCGTCGGGCCGGCCGTACTGAATGTTGTAGAGGATGGTGTCGTTAAACAAGACCGTATCCTGCGGCACGACGCCGATTTGGGCGCGCAATGAAGCTTGTGTGACCTCGCGGATGTCGTGACCGTCGATGCTGACGCGTCCTGCGGCGACATCGTAAAAGCGCAGCAGGATGCGGGAAATCGTCGACTTGCCGGCACCGGACGGACCGACGATGGCCAGCATTTTTCCGGCTGCGACCTCGAACGACAAACCGTCCAGAATCGTTCGCTGCGGCTCATAGGAAAATTTCACGTCCTCGAAGCGAATGGTGCCGGCCTTCACCTCCAGGACTTTGGCGTCGGCGCGGTCGCTGACTTCGGGTGCAATCGCCAGCACGTCCATCATGCGCTCGATGTCGATCAGCGATTGTTTGATCTCACGGTACACCATGCCCATGAAGTTGAGTGGAATGAACAGCTGCAGCATCAGCGCATTGACCATCACGAAGTGGCCGACCGTCTTCTGCCCGGCGGCGATGTCATTGACGGCCATCACCATGCACAGCGTCAGCGCCAGGGTGAAAATCACGGCCTGCCCGCTGTTGAGCACGGCCAGCGAGCCGTAGCTCTTGACGCTGGCCTGCTCATAGCGCGCGACCGCCTTGTCGTAGCGCCGCGCCTCGCGCTCCTCGGCGCCGAAATACTTGACCGTCTCGTAGTTCAGGAGGCTGTCGATCGCCTTGCTGTTTGCCTCCGTGTCGCTCTCGTTCATGCTGCGTCGGATCTGGATGCGCCAGTCGGTGGCGCGCACGGTAAAGGTGAGGTAGAGGGCGATCATGGCCACCACGACGGCGGCGTAGCGCCAGTCGAACTCGTAGAGCAGCACCCCCACCACCAACGCAAACTCCACCAGCGTCGGCACAAAGGTCATCAGCGTCATGCGCGTGATGTTCTCAATCCCCGTGCGCCCGCGCTCGAGCACGCGCGTGAGGCCGCCGGTCTTGCGCTCCAGATGGAAGCGCAAGGACAGCTGGTGCATATGCTCGAAGGTTTTGAGCGCGAGCTTGCGCACCGCGTGCAGCGCGACCTTGGCGAACATGCCTTCGCGCAGCTGCACCAACAGGGACATGGCAATGCGCGTGAGCCC
>DATMZT010000136.1:0-5667 GCA_035573335.1 Hyphomicrobiaceae bacterium
CAAGCCGGCTGGCACGCAGCCCGTGGCCGGGGAGGCGGCGGCCGAGGCGATTTCGGCTCTCACCAATCTGGGCTATCAGCCAGCGCAGGCGAGCCAAGCGGTGGCGGTTGCGGTCAACGAGCTGGGCGAGGCCGTCGATACGGCTAAACTCATTCGCCGTGGGCTGAAGGAGCTGGCGCGATAGGCTATGGTGCCGCACCATGGCGGCGATGGGGATGCCTTGCGGAGCCGCATTGACATCCTAGCCGAGCCGAGTTCTCGTCTCATAGGCCGATGCAGATCTATCTTCCCGTCGCCGAGCTTTCGCTCAATGCGTACATGCTGCTCGGCATGGGGCTGGCGATCGGCGTCCTCTCCGGCATGTTCGGTATCGGCGGTGGCTTCATTCTGACGCCGTTTCTGATCTTCCTCGGCGTGCCTCCCGGGATTGCGGTCGGAACCGGCGCCAGCCAAGTGGTGGCGGCCTCCGTTTCCAGTGCGCTCGGCCACTGGCAGCGCGGCAACGTCGACCTGCATATGGGCGTCCTGCTCGTTGCCGGCGGCTTTGTGGGGGCCCTGGCCGGGGTCAAAGTCCTCTATTGGCTGCGGGTTTGGGGGCAGCTCGACCTGGTGGTGGCGCTGACCTACGTTATCTTGCTCGGCGTGGTCGGCGCCTTGATGCTGATCGAGAGCATCCGTGCCTTGCGCGCCTCCCCGGCCAAGCTTGCCAGCGCCTCCCATCGCGGCGGCCAGCATGGCTGGATCGAGCGCCTGCCGCTCAAGCAGCGCTTCCGCCGCTCCAAGCGCTACATCAGCACCATTCCGCTCTTCGTCATGGGCGCCTTCATCGGCTGGCTCACGGCCATCATGGGGGTTGGCGGCGGCTTTTTGCTGGTGCCAGCCATGATCTACCTCTTGCGCATTCCAACGCGCATCGTGATCGGCACCTCGACCTTCCAAATCGTCTGCGTCACGGCGCTGACGACGGTATTGCAAGCCGTGCAAAATCATAGCGTCGATGTGGTCCTGGCCCTGCCCCTGATTGCCGGCGCCGTGATCGGTGCCCAGTTCGGCGTCGGCTTCGCTGAGCGCCTGAAGGCCGAGCAGCTGCGCGCGGGGCTTGCCCTGTTGGTGTTGGCGGTGGCCGTGCGCATGGCACTCAGTCTGACCGTCGCCCCGCAAAACATCTATTCCATGGAGCCGCCCGTATGAGCCCCTGGCGGCGGCACGCACCGGGCTAAACGCTGCTCGTTTGGGTGAGCGGGGAGTGAAGGCGGGGGGCGCGCCCCCGCAGTCCGCGGCAGGGAGGAGGAGGGACCCGCCGCTATCACTCCCCGCCGGCCACCACAGCAGCTGGGCCGCCGTGGCGCTGTGCTGCGCAGCACAAGGGTCCTCTCGGTAGGGGGATTTTGGCGCGAGGCGTGGCGGGCGGATCCTTGGTTCTTGACGCCTTGCCCGAATAGTTCCATCAGAACAAACCATGTCCGATGCCGACCGCCTTGTGACGGGGGCCAAGCGCGAAGCCGATGACGCAGAGCCGTCTCTGCGCCCGCAACATCTGCGTGAATTCATTGGCCAGGAGCAGGCGCGCGCCAATCTCAAGGTCTTTATCGAAGCGGCCAAGGGACGGGGCGATCCGCTCGATCACGTGCTGTTTGCGGGTCCGCCGGGCCTCGGCAAGACCACGCTTGCCCAGATCATGGCGCGTGAACTGGGGGTTGGCTTTCGCGCCACCTCCGGTCCGGTCATCGCCAAAGCCGGCGACCTGGCGGCGCTGTTGACCAACCTTGAGGAACGCGACGTCTTATTCATCGACGAGATCCACCGCCTTAGTCCAGCGGTGGAAGAAATTCTCTACCCGGCCATGGAGGACTATCAGCTCGATCTCATTATTGGCGAGGGGCCGGCGGCGCGCTCGGTCAAAATCGACCTTGCCAAGTTTACGCTGATCGGCGCCACCACCCGCACTGGCCTCTTGACCACGCCCTTGCGCGACCGCTTCGGCATCCCGGTGCGCCTCAATTTCTACACCCACGGCGAACTGACCACGATCGTGACCCGTGGGGCGGGCGTGTTGAAGGTTGCCATGAGCCCGGAAGGCGCCGCGGAAATCGCGCGGCGCTCGCGCGGCACCCCGCGCGTTGCCGGCCGGCTGTTGCGGCGCGTGCGCGATTTCGCCACCGTCGAAATGGCGAAAGTCATCACCGCCGAGATGGCCGATCGGGCGCTGCGCCAGCTCGAGGTGGACAGCGAAGGGCTCGATGCCCTCGATCATCGCTATCTGAGCTGCATCGCCAAGAACTATGACGGCGGGCCGGTCGGTATTGAAACGATCTCGGCGGCGCTCTCAGAGCCCCGCGACGCCCTGGAGGAGATCGTCGAGCCCTACCTGCTGCAGCAGGGGTTCATCGGCCGCACGCCCCGCGGGCGCGTGCTGACCTTGCGCGCCTATAGGCACCTTGGCCTGAGCGGGCCGGCGCGCGCCGCCACGCCGCAAATTGGCTTGTTCGAGGAGAGACCCGAAAGTGAAGATGGCAATGGCAAGGCAGGTTTGGGTTGAGCACCTTGGCTATTGGCCAGCCCCTCCATCTCCGTGGCCGGCAAGCGCATGCGGCGTTGGCTAGCCGCGCGCGCCCCAACTTCTCCATGCTTTGCCGCCACACCACGCTGCCACACCACGCCGCCACACCACCGGCCGCGATCCCCCCGGCGCTGCGACTTTGGCGCTGCCGGGGGTCTCGAGGTAAGCAGGAACGAGCACCGTGATCAGGATTTCCCGCCGCAGGTTTTTGAAAACGTTGGGTTGGTCCGGCGCCGGTACGCTGGCCCTCGGCAGCGGCTACGGCTTTGCCGTCGAACCGCTCTGGCGGCTTGACGTGACGCGCTATGCCCTCGCGCCAGCCGGCTGGCCGCGGGACCTGACGCTCTCGATCGCGGTGATTGCCGACCTGCACGCCGGCGGGCCGGCGATGCCGTTGGGGCGGGTTGAGGCGATTGTCGAGGCCACCAATGCGCTCGGCGCCGACACGGTCGTGCTGCTCGGCGATTTCGCGGCCAGCCACAAATTCAAGGGGCGACCGATCGCGCCGCAGGATTGGGCCAAGGCGCTGGCCCAGCTGCGGGCCCCCCTTGGCGTACATGCCGTGCTCGGCAACCACGATTGGTGGGACGATCTGGCCGCCCAACGCAAGCTTGCCGGGCCCGTGCACGGCCGGCGCGTGCTCGAAAAGAACGGCATCCCCGTCTATGAAAACACCGTCGTGCGGCTCGCCAAGGATGGGCAGCATTTTTGGCTGGCCGGGCTTGGCGATCAGCTGGCCTTTATTCGCCGCCGCCGGGCTGGGGCCTGGCGTAGTTTCCAGGGCATCGATGATCTCGCCGGTACGCTGGCCCAGGTCACCGACGCGGCTCCGGTCATCTTGCTCGCGCACGAGCCCGACGTCTTCCCCCGCGTGCCCTCCCGCGTGGCGTTGACGCTGTGCGGGCACACGCACGGCGGGCAGGTGAGGCTATTTGGCTATTCGCCGATGGTACCCTCCCGCTTCGGCAATCGTTTCGCCTACGGGCATATCGTCGAAAACAATCGGCATTTGATCGTTTCGGGCGGGCTCGGGTGCTCTATCCTGCCGGTGCGGATGGGGGTGCCGCCGGAGATCGTACTGGTCGATGTCGCCGTCTGAAGCGGAGGGCCGCTGGCCCGACCTTTCCGGCCACCTGGTGCAGGACGCGGCGGGGCGAGGGCACGTGTTGCCTATTCGGGTCTATTTTGAGGACACCGATTTCTCCGGGCTCGTCTATCACGGCAGCTACGTGCGTTGGTGCGAACGCGGTCGCTCCGACTTTTTGCGCGCGCTTGGCAACGATCATCGCGCTCTGCTGGCCGGCGCGAGCGGCCGGGAGCCCGCGGCCTTTGTGGTGCGGCGCATGGCGCTCGAATTTTTGAAGCCGGCGCGCATCGATGAGATCCTCGAGGTGACGACGCGCGTGGGGACGATGACGGCGGCCACGCTCAGCCTCGACCAGCGCATCAGCCGCGGCGAGGTGCTTTTGTTTACCGCCGAGGTCATGGTGGTCTTGATGTCGGCCGCGGGCAAGCCAGTGCGCCTGTCGGCGCATCTGCGGGATGCCTTGCAGGCGAAAAATCCGCCGGCTTAGACTTGGGCCCCACAACGAGCCGCTCAGGAGACGCCGCCATGCTGGCTGCCGAGGACTTCCAGAAGCACATGGCGCCCCTGTTTCCGGGCCTCATGGGCATCAAGATCCTAGAGGCGAGCAAGGATAAGATCGTTGCCAGCATGCGGGTGCGACCGGACCTGTGCACCTCGGGAGGCCTATGCCACGGCGGCGCCTACATGGCGCTCGCAGACACGCTGGGCGCCATCGGTACGGTCGTCAACCTGCCGCCCAACACGCGTACGACGACGATCGAATCGAAAACCAATTTCCTGGGTGCGGCCGCGGTCGACACGGAAGTGACGGCCGAATCGGTGCCACTACACCGCGGCCGCACCACACAGGTGTGGCAGACGACCATCAAGTCGCAGGCCGGCAAGCTGTGCGCCGTCGTCATGCAAACGCAGATGGTCTTGCCGGCCTAAGGCTGGCGCGCACGCGCGCCTACGCGGCGAATGCGTGGCGGGCCCAATTCCCGTCACATTGGGCGCCAGTATGACCCCTGGTCCGGCGGGCGGGAAACGGGTACGCAATGGACATGTGATGGAGGGCGGGGTGTCGCCAGCATTGGCGGCCGCGGATGGTACTTGTCGCTACCCCTGAGCGCTCGGCCCCTGCCACAGCACTGAGCGGTCACGTGAGACGGACAACACCATGAATCCCCTTGATATCTTGAAGCCAGCTACAGGCGGTGGATTCTCCTTTCTGGAGCTGTTTATGACGGCGCACCCCGTCGTCAAAGTCGTGATGCTGGGCTTATTGGCGGCCTCGGTGTGGGCCTGGGCCATCATCGTCGAAAAGGTATTCGCCTTTCGCCGCGCCCGGCGCGAGGCCGACCGATTCGAGCAGATGTTCTGGTCCGGACAGTCGCTAGAGGAACTTTATAGCAGCGTCGCGCACGGTCGCACCTTCTCGATGGCGTCGCTGTTCGTGGCCGCCATGCGCGAGTGGAAGCGTTCGGTAGAAGGCAACATCCGGGCCCTGGGCGGCATCCAGCTCCGCGTCGAAAAGGTGATGGACGTCACCATCAGCCGCGAGATGGAGCAGCTCGACCGCCGCTTGCTGTTCCTGGCCACGGTGGGCTCGACGGCCCCCTTTGTCGGTCTGTTCGGCACCGTGTGGGGCATTATGACGAGCTTCCAGGCCATTGCAGTCTCCAAGAACACCAACCTGGCCGTGGTGGCACCCGGCATCGCCGAGGCCCTGTTCGCCACGGCCTTGGGACTGCTGGCGGCGATCCCGGCCGTGGTTTTTTACAACAAGTTTGCCGCCGACTCTTCCGCGCTCAGCCAGCGGCTCGAGGCCTTCGCCGACGAGTTCTCCGCGATTGTGTCGCGCCAAATCGACGTGCGCACCTGAGGAGCCAAGCCAATGGGGGCCAGTCTCAAGACCGGACGCGCCAAGGGTGGCCGACGTGGCCGCGCCCGTGGCCACACACCCATGCACGAAATCAACGTCACGCCTTTCGTCGACGTCATGCTGGTGCTGCTCATCGTCTTCATGGTGACGGCGCCG
>DATMZT010000137.1:0-27577 GCA_035573335.1 Hyphomicrobiaceae bacterium
ATAGCCACATCCTCGACCTGTGCTGTGGCCAGGGTCGGCACTGCCTCGAGCTTGCCCGGCGCGGCTTCAAGCACGTGATGGGGCTCGACCGCTCGCGCTACCTCGTCCGTCTCGCCAAAAAGCGCGCCCAGGGCGAGGGGCTGCAGGTGGTGTTCAAGGAGGGGGATGCGCGCAATCCGCGGCTGCCGGAAAACAGCATGGACTGCGTTGCCATCATGGGCAACTCCTTCGGCTACTTCTCCAACAAGCAGGACGACGAGAAGGTCCTAACCGCGGTCGGTAAGATTTTACGCCCCAGCGGGCAGATCGTCTTGGACATTACCGACGGCAGCCACATGCACGATAACTTCGATCGGCGGTCGTGGGAGTGGATTGATGAGCATCATTTCGTCTGTCGCGAGCGTTCGATCAGTCAGGATGGGGAACGGCTGATCTCACGCGAAGTTATCGTGCACGACGAGATGGGTGTGATTGCCGACCAGTTTTATGCCGAACGCCTCTATACACGCGACAGTATCGCCAAATTGCTGGAGAAGACCGGCTTCCGCAACATCCGCCACCATGGCCATGCCGAAGCCCTCTCCGATCGGGACCAGGATCTCGGCATGATGGCGCGGCGCATCCTTCTCACGGCCGACGCCCCGCAATTGGTGCGCAAGCATCGCGGGCGGCTGCAGGCGCTCGACGTCACTGTCGTCATGGGTGACCACCGTCTGCCCGATCAGGTTAAACGCGGCGGCACCTTCAATCCGGAAGACCTCGAAACCGTGCGCAAGCTCAAGGATGCGCTGTCCGAGGTGCCGGGCTTCAAGTTCCGCTATCTCGACAACCACGGTACGCTGGAGCGCGATCTCTCCGAGCTAAGGACCGATTTGGTCTTCAACCTTTGCGACGAGGGATGGAACAACGACCCCTTCAAGGAGCTGCATGTGCCAGCCCTGCTCGAGCTGCAGGGCATCGGCTACACCGGCGCCGGCCCCTCGGCCCTTGCTGCCTGCTATGACAAGGGGCTAGTGCGGGCGGTGGCGCACGCCCTCGACGTGCCTGTCCCCCTCGAATCCTATGTGCGCCCGGGCGACCAGGGTGCGACCTTGCCCTCGGTATTTCCCGCAATTTTGAAGCCCAACCAGGGCGACAGCAGTCAGGGCATCACCAAGGATTCCGTGGTCAACAACGAGAAAGCCCTGCTCGACTATCTCGACCGGCTGCGCGCCGAGTTTCCGAGGCGAGGCGTGCTGGTGCAAGAGTTCCTGACCGGCGCGGAGTACTCGGTGGGCCTGGTCGGCAACGCCGATCAGGGCCTCAGGGCGCTGCCGATTCTGGAGGTCGACTACTCCCGGCTCGACGAAAGGTTGCCGAAGATCTTGGGCTATGAATCGAAGTGGGAGCCGGACAGTCCCTATTGGACACAGATCAAGTACCGAGAGGCGACCCTGGCCGATCAAAAGCAGCAGCAGCTGATCGACAACTCCTCGCGTTTGTTCGAGCGCTTGGGGTGCCGTGACTACGCCCGCTTCGACTTCCGTGCCGATGCCAAGGGCGAGATCAAGTTGCTCGAGGTCAACCCCAACCCCGGCTGGTGCTGGGACGGCAAGATGAACATCATGGCGGGATTCCAGGGCATGCGCTATGCAGAACTCTTGTCACAAATCCTGCTGGCGGCCGTGGAACGGCTCGGCATCGTGGCCCGACCGCTTCACGCCCAGGTGCCCGGCAATGGCCATGGTCAATCCGTGGCCGCCGAGTGAGGCGCGGGCGTCGCCACAAGGGCCAGCCCCCCGCCCCGGCGGGTGGGATCCCGCGCGGCAAGGACAAAGGATTGTGGCCCAGACGCACCGGCGTCAGCTTGACCTATCGCGGTGATCCTGACTATCGAAGGCCCGGCGCCCACCCGGCTCTGCCGGCCTCGCCGATGGCCTCAAAAGCATGACCGAAACCGTCCTCATCATCGACTTCGGTAGCCAGGTGACGCAGCTGATCGCTCGGCGCGTTCGCGAGCAGGGCGTCTACTCCGAGATCGTGCCCTTCAACCGCGCCCAGGACGCGTTGGAGCGCCTCAAACCGCGCGCCGTCATTCTGTCTGGGGGGCCGGCCAGCGTTACCGAGTTTGGCACGCCGCGTGCCCCTGACTGGGTGTTCCAGGCCGGGCTTCCCGTGCTCGGCATCTGCTATGGCGAGCAGGCCATGGTGGCCCAACTCGGCGGCGGCGTGGAGGGGGGGCACCATCGCGAGTTCGGCCGCGCTGAGTTGGAGGTCATCAGCGAGAGCCGGTTGTTTGAAGGTGTTTGGCGCAAGGGCGACCGCGACACCGTATGGATGAGCCACGGCGACCGCGTTACGCGCTTGCCGCCGGGCTTCAAGGTGGTGGGGATCTCGAACGGCGCCCCGTTTGCGGCGATTGCCGACGAAAGCCGCAGGCTTTACGCGGTACAGTTCCATCCCGAAGTGGCCCACACCCCGCAGGGTAGCCGGCTGATCGGCAATTTTGTACGCCGAATCGCCGGCCTACCCGGCGACTGGAGCATGGCGCATTTCAAAAGCTCGGAGATCGCTCGCATCAGGGCGCAGGTGGGCGTCGGCCGGGTGATCTGCGGACTGTCCGGCGGGGTCGACAGCGCCGTGGCGGCCAAGCTCATTCACGAGGCCATCGGCGACCAGCTCACGTGCATTTTCGTCGACCACGGCCTGTTGCGGCTCGACGAGGCGAGGCAGGTCGTGACGCTGTTCCGCGGCCATTTCAATATTCCCTTGGTGCACGTCGATGCGAGCCGGGAATTCCTGGCCCAGCTCGTCGGCAAGACCGATCCGGAGGCCAAGCGCAAAACCATTGGCACGCTATTCATCGAGGTCTTCGAGGCGGAAGCCAAAAAGCTGGGCGGCGTCGACTTTTTGGCGCAGGGCACGCTCTACCCCGACGTGATCGAGAGCGTGTCGTTCACCGGCGGGCCGTCGGTGACCATCAAATCGCACCACAACGTCGGCGGCCTGCCGGAACGCATGAACTTGCGACTGATCGAACCGCTGCGTGAGCTGTTCAAGGATGAGGTGCGCGCCCTCGGCCGCGAGCTGGGGCTGCCGGAGCATTTCATCTGGCGACATCCCTTCCCCGGGCCGGGCTTGGCAATTCGGATCTTGAGCGACGTAACCCAGGAAAAGCTCGATATTCTGCGCAAGGCCGACGCGGTGTTCCTCGACGAAATCCGCAAGGCCGGCCTCTACGACAAAATCTGGCAGGCCTTTGCGGTGCTGCTGCCGGTGCGCACCGTCGGCGTCATGGGGGATGCACGCACCTACGATCATGTCTGCGCGCTCCGCGCGGTCACCTCGACCGACGGCATGACCGCCGACTTCTATCCCTTCCCGCACGACGTGTTGGGCCGCGCGGCCACCCGTATTATCAACGAGGTCAATGGCATCAACCGCGTGGTCTACGACGTGACCTCGAAACCTCCGGGCACCATCGAGTGGGAATGAATGCGGCAGGGGCCGCCGTGGGCCTGGACCAGCCCCGCAGCCGCCGGGCAACGACGCGCAGGGCGATCTGCCGCGACCGAACCGTGGTTTTTCGAGTATCGCCACCTGCCCTCGCAGCTGGAAGTTACCCATGCGTCCGGTCGGATCTGTCGGCGATGCCGGCAACGGCCCTCCCACCTTACCCTTGCACGTTAGAGCTGTGGGCAGTCGCCGGTCCTTAGGTAAAGGCCTGCCACGCCAAATGCCGCCCGCCAGTCGCTTGCAGATCCGCTCCCGTTATGTAGCTGCCGGCCTGCGAGCACAACAAAAGGGCGGCGCCTGCCATCTCTGATGGATGTCCTGCCCTTTGCATCGGGCAACAGTTGGCTTCGATCTTTGCCCACGCCGCCGGGTCTTGGCGGCGATATTTGTTTCGTTCGGTGCCGATCAGGCCGGGCGAAAGGTTGTTAATGGTAATGCCGTAGGGAGCATACTCGCGCGCTAGATTGATAGCGAGATTGTGCTGGGCGCTCTTTAGGGCGGCGTAGATGGACAGCACGCCCTCGGGCGCCGTTTGATTGACACTACCGATCGTGAGGATGCGCCCAAAACCGCGCTTTCTCATGTCGGGGAGGGCCGCCTGCAGAAGCTCCAAGGTGGCGCGGAAATTGATCTGGAGCTGACGCTCGATTTGTGCGGCCGTGACTTGCTCGAAAGCGGTGCGGTATTGAATTGAGGCGCAGACGACCAAAACGTCAAGCCCGCCCAAAGCGGCGCGGGCGTCTTGCACACAACGTGTCGCCTCGCCAGCATGCGCAAAATCCGCCTCGATTCGGACGGCCTTGGCACCGAGCGCTTCGACAGCGGCGAGGGTTTCTTCCGCGGCGCCAGGATGCCCAAATGCCAGGTCGGCTTCGCGTGCGTGATGGATGGCGATGTTGGCCCCGGCTTCGGCAAAAACCCCAACAATCTCCCGGCCGATGCTCAGGCTGCCCCCCGTCACCAACGCTCGTCTGCCCGCCATCGAGAACCGCTCGGCGAGCCGGCGATGGTTGTCCGAGACTGCCGGCTGTTCCGTCATGTCGTAGCCTCTGCTGCAATCGAATTTTGCGCGCGCCGATTGATGGTGTCCTCTGGTTGCCCCCGAGGACGACCGCGGTTTGACACTAATAACAGGATTACATATGGTCCTGTTCGATAAAAATGCCCCTGGCTCGCTGGGTCACTGCCCGCAAGATCACTGCCCCAACCTCACGGCCCACGAGGTCACTATCCCCAAGGTGAAAGCCCCCGGTTGGACCGGCAGGGGATCCCGGTTTCGCCCGCAGCACGTGAACAGCGCAAGCAGAGGGAGGTCATCATGTTCCGTTCGAGCCGCAGGGTGTTAATCCTGCTGGCCGCCTCAATGACGATGTCTGGGGCGGCGATGGCGCAATCGACCACGATCACTTTCCGTTTCAACGACACGGAGGCCGAGATCAGAGGCGCCATCGATGAATTCCAGCGCCAAAACCCGGACATCAAGGTCGATCTACAGCGCATCGGCTGGCGCGACGCGCGCAACCAGTTCCTGCGGGAGGCCGCCGTCGGCCAGGGGCCCGACGTGGTGCATTCGGCGCAAGTGTGGGTCAAAGAGATGGGCGACGCGGGCGCCACGCTGGCGCTCGACAGCCTGCTACAGCAGAGCCCACCTCCCAACCAATTCACCGATTTTGTCGCGCAGGATTTGGCAAAAAACAGTGCAGGCAAAATCTTTGGCCTGCCCTGGACCACCGACACCTGGGCCATGGTCTACCGCAGCGACCTATTGAAGGAGGCGGGCATCGCCACCCTACCGCAGACCTGGACGGAATTGCGCCAGGCCAGCGCCGAGATCTTCAAAAAAACGGGCAAGGCGGGCTTTGGCTTTCCTGCCGGCAGCTCCGCGTCCGGCGCCATCTGGTTTCTGGCGACGTCCTACTGGTGGTCGAACGGAAAGGCCTTGATCGTCGCCAAGAACGATGGCGCCTACGACCTCGGCCTCACCGCCGAGGACATTGCCGAGTGCATGAAGTACTTCAAGAGCTTCGTGGATGCGGGCGACAATCCGAAGGCCAATCTCGCGGCCAGTGACGCGCACGATCCTTCCATTCTTCAGGCGTTGGTGACAGGCAATCAGGCCATCGGCTCCATGCCGCCCAACACCTACAAGCAGGTGCTGGAAGCCTACGCCACCGCCAACCCCGGCAAACCCCTGCCGTTCGTCTCAGGGCCCTTCCCGAAAGGCAGCGTCACGCGCAGCTCGAACATCGGGGGACGCATGCTTGTCATCAACGCCCATACCAAATACCCCGAGGCGGCCTGGAAATTTGTCAAGTACATGAGCTCGGAGGAGGTGTTCAGCAAATTCTACCGGACCCAGTTTCCTGCCCAGCGCTCGCTGCTAAAGAAGGTCGACTTCGGACCTGAGCTCAAAGGTTTCGCCGAGCAGCTGGAATATGCTCGATCCTGGGGCGCCTATGCGAGCGGTCCCATTCCGATCGGTAGCCTGTGGAACCTGGCGGGACGCGGCTTTGGAATGGTGCTCTCCGGTCAGCGCTCACCGGACGAGGCCGCCAAGGAGCTGTTGCAGGAGGTTCGCAAGCTAATGCCGCAAAAAAGCTAGCCGCCAGGCCATTGGGTCCCTGACGCACCAGCTGCTCCATAATCGCCCGACGTCACTGCCGGATCGTGATGCGCAGCAGATTGTTTATTTTCGCGATGCTCGCGCCGAGCTTCACGCTGCTCGTGCTGTTCTACGCCTATCCGATTTTCAAGAACCTCACTATGAGCTTCACCGACCTATCTTTGCTCGGCATGAGCCGGGGCGGCAATTGGATCGGCCTTGATAACTATCGCGAGATCCTTCAAAGCGGCGACTTCGGCCACATCCTCTTCAACACGTTGATTTGGCTAACGGTCACATCGGTCGCAATCCGCTTGCTCATGGGCCTCGGTATGGCCGTTCTGCTGAACTCTACCGCGCTGAAGCGCCTGCGCATGCAAACCATTGCACGCCTCGCTTTGCTCATTCCGTGGGCCACGCCGCCGATCGTGGCCGTTGTCATCTGGCGCTGGCTGCTTGACCCGCAAGGAGCGGTGAACAGAGCCTTGCTCGGCTTAGGTATCCTCGATCAGCCGGTGGCGTTCTTCGCAAATGTGCGCACGGTCTGGCCCGCAATCGTGACGATCATGGTTTGGAACACGGTGCCCTTGATCGCCCTGTCGCTCCTCTCGAGCCTGCAAAGCGTGCCGGAGGAACTGTACGAGGCGGCAGAGTTGGAGGGGGCGAACCAATGGCAGGCCTTCCGCTACATTACCCTGCCGTTCCTAATGCCTGCGATCCTCGTTCTCGGCCTGATGTCGGTGTTCTGGTCGTTCAACAATTTCGTTTATGTGTGGTTGGCGACGGGGGCCGGGCCCGGGACCCTCACCAACGTGCTGGCAACGGAGGTGTACATCAAGGCCTTCGTCGACTTTCGCCTTGGCTACAGCTCGGCGATCGGCATGGTCATGGCGCTGGTCATGGCCGTTTTCGGTGCCGTCTACCTTAGGCTCGTCGCTCGCCGACAACTCGAGGAAAGTCTGTGATGGGAGGCAACCCGTTGCGACAATCCGCGCGCGATCCAAGTCCGCTCGCGATAGCTGCTGCGGCCGGTCTGGCCATCATCACGCTGTTCGTTCTGGTCTATCCCGCTGTCTATGTTTTGATCGGCTCGTTCAGACCCGGTGGTGGCCTGCTGTCGCAGTCTGGCACCTTCACTTTCGAGAACTATCTCAAAATCTTCCGCTCGGGCTTCAGCCGGTTCGTTCTCAACAGCGTAATCATCTGCGCGGCAGCGACGCTGCTATCGACGCTGCTCTCGATCATGGCAGCCTACGCCTTCTCGCGTTTCAATTTTCCGCTCAAGCGCACGCTATTCACGGGAGTTTTGTTCGGACAGGTATTTCCCTGGATCGTTCTCATTAACCCACTGTTCGTGGCCTTCGCCGCGATGCACCTGATCAATAGCTACGTCGGGATGATCCTGACGTACACCGCCTTCACCATCCCGTTTTCCGTATACATGCTGGTTGGCTATCTGGTGACGGTTCCCAAAAGCCTGGATGAGGCTGCCGTACTCGATGGCGCATCTCGATGGCAGGTGATTTGGCTCATCATTTGCCCGATCATGCTGCCCGGATTTGTCGCCACGGCGACTTACGCCTTCCTGCTGTGTTGGACCGAGTATCTGTTTGCGCTTGCGTTCCTGACCCAAACCGAACTGAAGACGCTACCCCTCGGGCTTTATCAGTATTTCGGCGATGACAATGTCGATTGGGGAGCCGTGATGGCGGCATCTGTGGTCACCACGCTTCCTGTCTTCCTGCTCTTTCTGCCGATCCAGGTTGGCATTTCGCCGGGTCGAACCGTCGGAGCGGTCAAATGATGCCGGCAGCCCGCCGTACTGCGAGGATCGAGCGCCTGCGCCTGGCGCTGATTGCGGCACCGCTGGCCACGCCGATTGTCGCTTCCTTTGGAACGGCGTCGATGCGTCACAATCTTTTGGTGCGTGTGGAGAGCGACGACGGCGCATGGGGAGTGGGGGAGGTGTGGGGTAATTTTCCGCCCTGGGGCTGCCGGGATAGGGTGGATATTCTGATCAATGTCCCGCGTCCGCTCTTAATCGGTCAGGCCTTGGACGACCCGGACCGCATTTTCCGATCGACGGCAGCAAAAATCAGGC
Organism: Hyphomicrobiaceae bacterium; assembly: GCA_035573335.1. GTDB lineage: Bacteria > Pseudomonadota > Alphaproteobacteria > Rhizobiales > Hyphomicrobiaceae > AWTP1-13. Next base: position 8,199 of record DATMZT010000137.1, read on the forward strand.
TGTTGGCAAATCAGCTCGGCGCGATCGGCCCCTTCCGGCAAGCCCTGGCAGGGGTCGACATCGCGCTGTGGGACGCCTGCGCCCGTCGCTGCGGCCAGCCGCTGTGCGATTATGTCCGCGCAGCACCCGCGCCGCGTAGCGTCGCAGTTTATGCGACAAACTTGCCGATCGAGCCTCCGGCCAGCATTGCGGAGATGGCCAGCAAAGGACACAACCGCTTCAAGTTCCGCATCCCGGCCAACGAAGGGCTCATTTTGGGGGCGCTAACGGAGGCGCGGGCGATCGCAGGTCGGCACGCGCTGATGGCGGACGCGACACAATCCTTTAGCCTGGAGCGGCTACCAGCGCTGGCGCGAGCGCTCGCCGACCTCGCCTTGGCTTGGCTGGAGGAGCCCTTTCTCGCTGACGATCTGGCCAGCTACCGAGCCCGGCGGGATGAGCCCACCCGGCCGCCCATCGATCCCTTGTTTGAGCTGCTGTTGAACGACGAGCCGAGGGTGCGCGATGGCCAACTCTACCTGCCAATGGCGCGGGCCTTGCTGACAATTTGCTGCGCCCAGGCGCATTCGAAGCAGCCGAAGTTCGCTAGCGGCACATGACGGCAGCAGACACATGCGACCCACTCGTTCGGTTGACGGCGTGAAAGTAAAGTCGAAGCGAGGCGCCAAAGTAGGCAAAGACTTTGCGCTCAAGCATCGCCGCCAGCGCACCGGCATCTCCACCTACCGGCGCGTGGCTGCCGTCTTTCGTAGACGGATTTCGACCGGTGAATGGCAGGCTGGCGACCGCCTACCTGCACTCGATGCCTTAGTCAAAGAGCTCCACGTCGGGCGCATCACCGTTAGGCATGCCTTGGATTTGCTGGCGGATGAGGGCTTGATTGCCAGGCACCGCGACCGGCGCGGCAGTTCCGTCATCTCTCAACCGCTCGATCGACGCTGGTTCACCCTCGCGCTCAATCTCAACGAACTCGAGTCACACTCGGCCGCCATCACGGTTTCAGAGATCGACAGCGGCCCATGGAATCGACCCTTGCCGGTTGCCGCTGAGGAAGGCCTGCAAAGCGCCGGCTACCATCGTGTCGTGCATCTTCACCACCACAAAGACTACCCACATCCGGTTGCGTTGACCGACTTGCTCATCGAGCGCAGGCTTTACCGCGCATTGGAGAATGAGGCGCCGAGCAACAGACCTATGCTCGAGCGTTTGGCCGCACACCACGTCGACCTATACCAGATCCAGCAGACTTTCACGATCGGCGAAGCCGATATCGAGATTGCGCGCCGCCTGCGTTTGCAGGAATCCTCGCCCACTGCGGAGTTGCGACGCATCGCCTGCGACAGCAGCGGCACCATCATTTACTTTGGGTTTTTGTTCTTTCCTGGTCATCTCGTTCGGTTGGATTTCAAAGTCGATCTGAAAGACGCAAGCACTGGGCAAGCCATGGCGAGCCTTGGCAAGCAATCATTCTGAGCCCGTTGTTTGCTTGTTCGTGGCCGCCTGCTTGCCCGGCCGTTTCCGGCCCTGCATTTTCGCCCTTGCGAAAGGTGCCTGCGGCACTGGCCGCAAGGAGGCGGCGTTACACTGGCAGGCAAGTTGCCGCCGCCGCTTGGGCTGGCTAGTCGAGCAAGCCCACGGCTCCGAACTTTTCGGCGAATATGCGCCCGCCCTCGGCCGTGATGAGCACGGCGCGCGTACCCTCCAGACGCCGTGTCCAGCCCCGCTGCATACAGTGCGCGCAGAGCGCCGCCCCGACGAGGCCGCCAAGATGCAGGCGCCGCTCGCTCCAGTCGAGACACGGACGACAAAGCAGCCGCCGTGTTCGCGTCGTACGTCGGACTTGCAAGACATCGGCATCGATGCCGATCTCAGCCAAGAAGGCGATACCGGGCTCGGTGATAATACCAGCATCGCTGGTCAGCTCGACATACCCGCGTTGGCGCAGGGCCTCGGCGAGGGCGACGCCCAGCCGCCCCGCGAAATGGTCGTAGCAGGTGCGGGCTCGGCGCAGCGCGAGATCGCGGGGCCCGACGCTCAGGCGCCGCCGATCCGGCGCCAGCTCGGCGGCAACTTGCATGATGCTTTCGAGCATGCGCGCTACGGAAACGGTGGCGAGCTCATAGTAGCGATGGCGGCCCTGCTGGCGGACCTTGATAAGCCCGACGACCGTCATGCGCTGCAAGTGACCACTGGCCGTCTGCGGCGTAATGCCCGCCACCCGTGCCAGCTCGGTTGCCGTAAGTGCGCGGCCGTCCATCAGCGCGTGCAGCATGCTGGCGCGCCCGGGGTCACCCGACAAAGCGGCAATTTCGGCGAACAGGGCGCTGCTGGCCATCAGGAACGGGCTCCGCGACCGTGCCTGCAGCTTACCGCACCGCGCCGAGCCGCGCTTCGGTCAATTCCGTAGCATGCGTTGGCAAACCTCAGACACGGTGGCAGCAGCAGGAGCCTGGCTCGAGGAGCGGCGACAATGACCCTAACCGTATTCATTCGCTACCAGATCGACCCATTCCAGCGTGAGGCCTTCGCAGACTATGCGCGCCGCTGGTCGACGATCATTCCGGCCTGCGGGGGCAAGCTCGATGGCTACTGGATGCCGCACGAAGGTAGCAACAATATCGCCTTCGGCCTGATTTCCTTCGACAGCCTTGCCCACTACGAGGCCTACCGGTCGCGCCTCAAGGCGGATCAGGCGGGGGCGGCCAACTTCCGCCTGGCCGAGGAGAAGCGGTTCATTCTGGCCGAGGAGCGCACTTTCCTGCGCCGCCTCGACTAACAGCGACCCTGCGGTGCCCTTGCGGCGGGGCTTGCGGCGCCCGACGGCATCGAGGTGAGATCTGGCGCGGAGCTTGACCCAAGCCGGGCCAAGCGCACGCAGCTGTGGACAATTTGGCCGCTGGCGACCGCTGCGAGGGCCACCACCGCGCAAAAGTGCAATCTGACAGCTAGGATTCTGGTCTGGCGGGTGCACGATGACGCGGCCATTTCCTGGCCGACCTTGGCCGCTACGCTCGAGGCCCGACCTTGCCGTCGTCGCCGAGGCGGTAAACGGATTTGACCCCGTCGATCGAAGCGGTCGCGCTTCGCCGCGGAGAGAGTATGGAGCTCAAAGCCCAACCGTCCCCTTACCCGCGCCGGGTGCCAGAACACCGCTTCTGGATCGGCTTGTCGTGCGTCGCCCTGCTGCATGCCAGCGCCATCGTAGGCGTCGGTCGATCCCTACCGCGTCACCTGGGCGAGCGGGACGGAAGCCCCGAGGCCATCAGTGTCGAACTCGTTGACCCGAGCGAGCTCGGCGGCCCGAGGTTCGCCTCGCCGGCCGCGCCCACCAATGCCGCGCCGCCGCGGCCGGTCGCCCCCGCCGAAACCGGGCCGACGACCAGCCCGCCGCCGGCGCCCAGCGAGACCGCGACGGGGCCGCCGCGGCCGGTCGCCCCCGCCGAAACCGGGTCGACGACCAGCCCGCCGCCAGCCCCCAGCGAGACCGCGACGGTGGCGAGCCCGCCGACGCCGCCGGCAGCTGACGCAGCCTCGCCGAGCTTTGCCGCCCCGATCCCGGAGGACAAGAAGGCTGCGACCTCGCCGAGCAAGAAAGAGGCCGCAGCCCTGCCGGCGCCGGCCGACACCCATTCGCCGCCCGCTGCCGCCCCACCCGCGGCGACCCAGCGCCCGCCGACCGAGGCCACAGGCCAGCCGAAGACCAGCCCCAAACTCTCCTTGCAGCTCGACTTACCCCCAAACTTCGTCGCCCCTTCGGGGCTATCGACGGCGGCCGTGCGCCCGCCGGACATCACACGCTCGGGCGAAAACGACGAGTTCGGACGTCGGGTGATCCGCGCTTTGCGGCAGACCATGCCGCCCGCGCGCGGGGAGCTTGGCAGGGTTACGGTTCGCTTGCTGTTGTCGGCAACCGGTGACCTCAGCGAGCTGCAGCTCGTGAGGCCCGCAGCCGATGCCGCCCTCACGCAAAGCGTGGTGTTTGCCGTACGGCAGTCGAGCTTTCCCATTCCACCGACCGGGGCGACGCGCAGCGATCGCACCTTCCTGGTGACCTATATCTACAATTGAGCCTGCCGCTGCGCGTCCTCGAGGACCATGGCGGCGCCCTTCTCGCCGATCATGATCGCAGGCGCGTTGGTGTTGCCGCCGACCACCTGTGGCATGATCGAAGCATCGATTACCCGAAGCCCCGTCACGCCGTGCACGCGCAGCCGCGGATCGACGGCCGCGTCGGGACCAGGACCCATGCGGCAACTGCCGACCGGGTGCAGGTTGGAAACGCCGCGCCGACGCAGGTCCTCGGTCAGCGCCTGGTCGCTTGTAACCGTCGGCCCCGGCAACACCTCCTCGAGCACATAGGGTCGAAGCGATGGTTGCGCCGCAATCTTGCGCGCCAGGCGCATGCCATAGAGCATGGCTTCGACGTCGTAGGCGGTCGACAGGTACTCAAGGTGGATGCGCGGCGGGGCCAAGGGGTCGGGGCAGCCGAGCCGCACGCTGCCGCGCCCTTCCGGCCGCAAATGCACTGGCGACAGCGAGAAGCCTGGAAATTTGTGCGGATAGACGCCACGCGCATCGCGCTTTTCGATGCTCCAGAGGAAGAAATTCAGTTGCAGATCGGGCCGATCCAAGCGCTGATCGCTGCGCACGAAGGCCCCGGCGTAAAGGCCGGGGCCGGCGAGGTGGCCCCGGCGCGCGAAGGCGTATTGGACCGCCGCCGTCAGCTTGGCCATCGGGCTGCGGGTCAAGTCATTGAGCGTAATGGGCTTGGCGCAGCGTAAGGCCACGTAGGAATTGAAATGATCGTGCAGATTGGCCCCGACGGGCGGTAGGTCCTTCACCACCACAATGCCCATCTCGTTCAGATGCGCCCCCGGCCCGATCCCCGACAGCAGCAAAAGCTGGGGCGAGCCATAAACGCCCGCGCAGACGATCACCTCTGCGCGGCAGCGCGCGATCGCAAGGCCGCGCGGCGTGCGATATTGGATGCCGACGGCCCGGCCGTCCTCGAACAGGATCCGTGTGGCGTGGGCATTGGGCCTTACCAGGAGGTTCTTGCGCTTGCGCGCGGGCTTCAAGTAGGCGACCGCCGCGCTCCAGCGCCGGCCCGCCGCGGCCGTCGCCTGATAGCGCCCAACACCCTCCTGGCTGGCGCCATTGAAGTCCCCATTAGGTGCGATCCCAGCTTCCATGCTCGCCGCGATGATGGCATCGACGAGTTCGTGCCGGAACGGCTGGTCGCCAACGTTGAGCGGGCCGCCGACCCCGTGAAATTCGTTTTCCCCGCGTTCCTGGTTCTCGGCTTTGCGAAAGAACGGTAGGACACTTTCATAGTCCCAACCCTGACAGCCACGTTGCCGCCAGCCGTCGTAGTCGGCCGGCGTGCCGCGCATGTAGATCAAGCCGTTGAGGGAACTGGTACCTCCAAGCATTTTGCCGCGAGGCTGATAGGACGTGCGATTGTTGAGACCGGCGATTGGCTCGCTTTCGAATTTCCAGTTGTAGCTCGCGTGGTTGTAGAGCTTGTGATAGCCGAGGGGAATGTGAATCCAGGGGTAGCGATCGCGTCGCCCCGCCTCCAGCAGCAACACCGTATAGCGACCCGACTCGGAAAGCCGCGCGGCGACCGCGCAGCCCGCCGAGCCGGCACCCGCGACGATGAAATCGAAGGTTTGCGCCTGCATACTGCCTCCTAAGGGGGCCGCCGATCCGACCATCGCCCGTGCCGCGACAACCGAACCCTCAGAGCAAAATTGGCCCACTTGGCTAACAGCGCCCGCATGGGTGCGGCCACCGACACGGCCGGGCGACGGCCCCTCGCCCCTCTTCGCCTACGGCTTCGCCGCGGCAAGTTTTTCGCGCACAAAGGCCTCGAATTGATGCCGGCAACCGCGCTTGTGCAGCTCCGCCAGCACGTCGTCTTCGCTCGGTAACGTGTCCAATACCTCGAGCTTCAACTGCCGGCGCGGGCGCCCCTCAACCAAAAGGTAGTAGGTGCCACCGGGGCGCACGGCCACGCCGGCCGGCCACGCCACCAGGTCTCCACTCACGGCCCATTCCACTTCCGCACGCGCGGCGCTGTCCACATCGACCACGGCCACACGCTGGGCGACCGGGACCGGGGCGCGCGCCAGCTGCAGTTTGGCTTCCTTGCCGACACAAACATTGCCATCGATCGAGGTTGGCACATTGGCCCAAGAAAAACGCGCCATGGAGCGCGGCCGGGCCGGCGCGCCGGCACTGCGTGTTGCTCCCGGCGTTGCTTCGGTCGCCCCGCCGGTCTGCATGATGTTCTTGAGCCAACCGACCACCCCCTCGTTGATCTCTTGTCCCTTGGCGAGGTCGGCGACGGGGCCCTTGTAGGGACCCTTGACGGTCTGCGTCTTGCCGGAGGGAAGGACGGCGCGAATTGCGGCGCCCGCCGGGATCGATAGGCTGTCGGCCATGGCAAGTTGCGCGCCAACCTTGATATCGGGGACACTTGATTCGATCACATAGACCTGCGCCCGGGCCGACGCGGCACCTCCCGCTAGGGCAACGAGGGCCGCGGCGAGGCTTACCAAAGCAAGCAGAAGTCGGTCGATTTTCATCTGACGAACCACCTCGATCGATCGGTATTATAGCCGAGCCACCTGCCGAGATAATGGCCCGAGAACTCGCCCAAGAACCAGGCCATCAGGGCGAGCACGAGCGGCAAAATGATGCGCAATTGCCAGAACACCACGCTGTCGACGGCAATGATGACGGCGGTCGCCACGCCGCTGGCGAGCAGACCGCGGCGCCGGTAACGGAAATACCAACCGACCAGGAAGCCGAGCCCGGTGATGGCGGCAAGCGTGAGAGGTAACGCCACCGTTCCGCTCTCGACCTGGCCGATGCTGCGGCCATCGACGATCCCCGCCAGAATGTGCGCATGAATGAGGGCACCATGCATCACCTGCAAGGGCGTACGGTGCACGTCGATATCGGCCAACATTCCGGCCAGGATGACAATCTTGCCCCTAAGCGCCTGCTTGGCGGCATTGAGCAAAGGATCGCCCGCGGGTCTGATGAGGGAATCGGCGGACAGCGTCAGAAAGGTATCGGACCGATCGGCCGGCTCGCGCAGCCAGGCAATGCGCCGGCGCTTGCTGGAGGAGGCAAAGCCGGCATTTTCGGCTAATGCCTCGGCAAAGCTCTTGGGGAAGGCCGAGTTGGGAAATGACTGGGCTTTGAAGCGCACGATAAAGTCGCGCTCCACAGCCAAGTTGGCATACCCGGCTGGGCGCAAGGCATCGCGAAAAAAGGCCTGCTGACGTTCCCGTTGCTGGGGTGACAATTGGACCCGCTCGTCGGCGGCGGCCAACACGATCTTTGCTTTTGCCCGCCGGATCGCGGCAATGAGCTCGGCTTCGTTGTCCGGTCGGGCCGTGCGTACGAACAAAACGTCGAGCCCAATGGCCTTGGCGCCGGCGGCGTCGATGGCGTCAATGCTGCGGGCCAAGACGCCGGCATCGATCGGTAGCCGCGTTTTGTAGCTATTGAGCGTATCGTCGGTCACGGCGACGACGGCAATCAGGGGATGCTGGCTCGGCAACTGGTCGGACATCCAGGCCGTGCGCAGGTCGCCCATGGCGTGTTCAAAGCGTAATAGACCAGGCGCCAAGAGCGGCAGCAAAAATGCCAGCAACAGCGTGGACAGCAGGGCAAAAACGGCGGATAACAGCAGCGGCCGCGGAAAGAGCGCGCGACCCCTGTGAGACCGGTCACTGACGTCGGCGGGCATGTTTCCCCTCTTCCCTGCCGACCGAGCCTATTGGAGCGGACAGAACCAGACAAGCGGCAGGCCGCGGGCAGCGCCCGGTCGCTGCTTGCGAACGGAAACGATCGTCCAGCCGAGACCCGGACGATCGTCCTGATGCGGATTGTTGCTAACAGTTAGTGGGGTTCACAACCTTTTGACGCGCAAAGCTGCCGCTCGGGAGCGCTGTAAAGATCCGCTACAATGTTGATATTGCAGCTCATTGTGCGATATTTTGGCGGCTTGGCGGGCCAGGACCGGACTTTCAGCATTGGCTGTAACAGCCCACGACCATCTGGAGCGGCCTTTGAACCAACACACTGATGACCCAGTCGGCGGCTTGCGCAAACGGCAAAAGCCGCGCCCCGAACCCAGCCGGTCGGCAAGCAGCAAGCGAACCAAGCTCTCGCTTGATCGCTTGGAATCCGATCGCGAAGCGCTCCTGCGCCGCTTGAGCCATCTCAACAGTGGCGCCAAGCTGCTGCCCGGCTATCGCAGCGCCCTCATTCTGCTCAACTCAAGATTTCGCCGGGCCAACCTCGCGACCCGACTCGCTCTCCTGCAGGCCGCCCAATTCATGGTCGAAGTGTTGGAGAGAATTCCCTACTAGCGCACGGCGCTTGCGCGCCCGTGGTGTTTGTCGGACAAGGAGCGTCCGGCGACAGGCAATCAATGTCGAGCGTGAGGCCGATGAAAAACTGGTACTACCACCTACCCGACATGCTCTTGGCTGCTGCCTCCTACCTCGTCGTGGCCCGCCTGTTGCTGTCGCCGTTCCCGATCGGCCAAGGCTTTATCGTTCGCACGCTCAAGGCGCTGACGGCGCCGGTGGTGGGGCCCGTCGCGGCCATTACACCGCGCCTGGTTCCTCCAGCCGTGCTGCTACTTGCTGTGGTGGCGTGGCTGTATGCCGCGCGTGTCATCTTGCGCGCCGGCATCGCCGCGACCGGCCTCAGGCTGGGTTGATTGCCGTGAGCATTTCACCGCGCGGGGCGGCCTCGCTGCGATACCTGGCGCTGGGCGGCAGCGTGCTGCTTGCGCTCTTCAACGGCTCGCTTTACTCACCGATCTACGATTCGGTCGACCAGATCCTCTACCTTCTTTCGCGCAGCTCGGTGCACGCAGGACCCCTGCCGCTGCAGCCCTACCGCACGTCGATCTTTATCGCCGTCATGACGCTGCTGCTTGGCGGCATCCCGGCGGCGATCTACGAGCGCATCCGCGGGCTCAATCAGAGCACGGCACTATCGACTGGCCTTTGGTTCCTGACGACCCTGGTGCTCACCCTCCCGACGCTGCGGGAAGCCGCCGGCTCCGATTGACCTTTGGCCGCCATCAAGCACCCGGCTTTACCTGGGCCACGCGCGTGATCCAGTCGTCAGCGGCCCTGGTGTCCGTGCCGGCGCCAGCCGCCCCCTCGGGGCTGGCGGCATCGCTGCTAGCCTGTGCCTTCAGCGCCGTGGGGAGCGCCGGCAATGGTTTGGGCTCGAGCTGGACCATGCGCTTGACATAGTCCACATTTGCCGTCACCGGCTCGGCCGATGCCTGGCGGGCGCCAAGCAGTTTGGCTTCCTCGTACTTGCCCTGCAGGCTGAGCACCAGGGCCAGATTTTGGTTGACGCGGGCCTCATGGCCGCCGTGCGCGACGGCCTGCTTGAGCAGTCCCTCCGCTTGCTCGGCTTTGCCTTCCATGGTCAGCGCCAGCGCCAAATTGTTAAGGATCGAGGCTTGGTTCGGGGCCAAAGCCAAGGCACGCTCGTAGAGCGGAATCGCCTCGCGATATTTGCCTTGTTTAGCAAATACGGTGCCGCGGGCAGAAATGGTTCGCCAATCCGCATTGGCGGGGTCGTCGGCCTCTCCCAGCAGCTTTTGGGCAAGCTCGACCTGTTCGAGCTCGAGAGCGAGGCGACCGTACTCGGAGAGGATGCCGCGATGTCCGGCATGGAGAAATGCGGCCTGCTGCAGGACAACGAACGCCTGTTGCTTGTCGCCCGAGGCCCGCAGCCGGCGGGCGTAGTTGAGGGCCGCTTCGGCACTGCGCGGGTTCTTGGCGTAGGCCTTGCCCCAATGCTCGATGCTGCCCTTGGCTGTCGGCTCAAGGCGCGTCTCGGCCGCATCGGGCACCGACATCAGTCCGCCATCGCCGCCGGCGAGGCTCGGCAGTGGCGAACCGGCGCAGGCGGCCAGCAGGGTGGCGCTGGCGAACCCAGCGATACCGACTCTGGCGAAGCGCTTTAAGGCGGCAATCGGGCTCGAAGGGTGTGACATCATGCTCGTGGCTTCCGCGACGGCGCGCCGATTCGCGCGCACGGGTTCAGTGTCCCGGCCGGCGGTCAACAATCTCTTAAGCCAAACGGCGACCGATCAGCCTGGCGCAATCCTAGGGCGTCTCGCCGTTGCCTTCGCGCCGCGCACCCGCTTCCCAGCGGACCATGCCCGGCAGGGCGAAGACGGCCTCGAGGTAGGCCTGCGCCGTCCCATCATCGCCGTAGGGCGTAAGATCGGGCAGGTAGGTGCGGAAGCGGGAGGCAACGGGCGCGTACATGGCGTCGGCCGCCGTGAAGGCGCCAAACAGGAAGCTGCCGGCGCCACCAAAGCGCCGCCGGCTTGCCGTCCACAACTCGATGATGCGTCGTACGTTGGCGGCGACACTCTCCGGCAGGCCTGGCAATGGCCGGCGCGCCAAGAGGTCCATGGCGCAGTGTTCGCGCAGGTCGCGAAAGCCCGCATGCATTTCGGCGCAAATGGCCCGAGCGTGAGCGCGCGCCTCTTTTTGCGTCGGCCACAGCTGGGCCTCGGGGTGGGTTTCGGCGAGGAATTCCAGGATCGCCAAGCTGTCCCAAATCGCTTGGCGCTCACCCCGAGCCTCCACGATCAGCACCGGCACGTGGCCCGCAGGGGAGTAAGACAGGATCTGGCTCTTGGTGGCGGGCTGGCGCAGGGGGATCAAGATCTCCTGGAACGGAATGCCGGCTTCAACGAGGGCAAGCCAGGGGCGCAGGCTCCAGCTCGACACATTCTTGCTGCCTATCACGAGAGCATAGGCCATGACCCTTCCCCTCCGGCACGCCGACACCGATTGTCATATCGGCTCACGCTGATGATAATAGCGCTCCGCAAACTGTGGCCACCGAACGATCCATGCCCGCAAGCGAAAAATCATTTGGCCTGCACAGTGTTCTGACGCCCGCCGATGGCCGCGAGCCATCGCTGCCCATCTGGCTGGCCCGCGATGCCAACTGGGTGCGCTCAGCCCCCCTGAGTGCCGCGCAGAAGGCCTGGGTGGGCGCTCATGACAGGCGCGGGAGCGGCGGATCGCGGCACGTTCTCCTACCGGGGCCAGACGGCACCTTGGCCGGTGCGGTTTTGTGGCTTGGCGAGGAGCACAGCGGCTGGCCCGACAAGCCCGAGCTGGCGATCGGACATTTGCCGCGCCTACTGCCAGCCGGCTGCTATCACCTGGCCGACGACGGCTTGGATCGGGAATTGGCGACCGTCGCTTGGGGGCTCGGCGCCTATCGCTTCCGGCGCTACAAAGGCGGCGACGGCGAGGACCCCGCCCGGCTGCGCCTGCCGGCCGGCGCCGAGGCCGGCCGGGCCCAGTCGATCCTCGAAGGCGTGTGGCTCGGTCGCGATCTGATCAACACACCGGCAGGCGATCTTGGCCCGCAAGAGCTTGAGGACGCGGCGCGCACGTTGGCCGAGCGGCACGGCGCCCAGCTCACGAGCATTGTTGGCGATGAACTGCTGGCGCGCAATTTTCCCATGATCCACGCCGTGGGCCGCGCCAGCCCGCGCCCACCGCGGCTGATCGACCTTACCTGGGGAAGACCCGGGGCCCGGCGGGTCACGCTGGTGGGCAAGGGCATCTGCTTCGATACCGGTGGCCTCGACATCAAGCCCGCCAGCGGCATGCTGCTAATGAAGAAGGACATGGCCGGTGCGGCGACCGCGCTGGCGCTGGGCCATATGATCATGGCGGCGGGGCTCAACCTGCGCCTGCGTATCCTTATTCCAGCGGCGGAAAACAGCATCGCCGGCAACGCCTTTCGCCCCGGCGATGTCCTGCCGAGCCGGCGGGGTAAAACCGTCGAGATCGGCAACACGGATGCCGAAGGACGGTTGGTGCTGGCCGACGCCCTGGCGTTGGGGGACGAGGAGGGACCAGAGCTGATGGCAAGCTTCGCCACCCTGACAGGCGCCGCCCGCGTCGCGCTCGGACCTGATCTGCCCCCGCTCTACACCGACGATGATGCGCTGGCGGCCGGCATCGCCGCGGCCGGTCTCAGCGTCGGCGATCCCGTCTGGCGACTGCCGTTCTGGGGCGGCTATGAGTCCACCCTCGACAGCCCCCTCGCCGATCTCAGCAACGTCTCGGAGGGCGCCTTTGCCGGCTCGGTCACGGCCGCGCTGTTTCTGCGCCGGTTCGTGCAGCAGGCGCGCGCTTTTGCGCATTTCGACATTTTCGGTTGGCGGCCAGCGGCAAGGGCTCTTGGGCCCAAGGGCGCCGAGCCGCAGGTCGCGCGCGCCCTGTTCGAGGTGCTGCGGCGCGATGCTGCAGGGCGGCAGCGCTAATGCCCGAGGCCGGCCCCCCCGATCCCCGGCGCCACGCTTATCGCCAAGATCTCGCCGCCGAGGGCCTGCGCGGCACCGTGAAGGCACGCACCTACTCGCCGGGCTGGGACCGCCAGGTCCTCTATCCGGCGACCCCGCTCAGGGCGCGCCCGGATGCGCGCGAGAATTGGACGACGGAGGCCCTCTACGGCGAGCGGGTGCGGGTCTATGACGAGAACAAAGATTGGGCCTGGGTGCAGCTGGCCTCGGACGGCTATGTCGGCTACGTCCGCGCTTCGTCGCTGTCGCCGCAAGTCAACGCCGCCACGCACCGCGTGCGGGCGCTTGGGACGTTCCTTTATGCCGCCGCCGACATCAAGGCGCCCCCCCTGATGCCGCTCAGCATGAATGCGCTACTCTCAATCGCCGAAGCAGGGCCCAGCTTCGCAAGGCTCACCGATGGCACATTCGTGCCGACGCGCCACATCGCCGAAGCTGACCGCTTCGTTGCCGATTTCGTCTCCGCCGCGGAGCGTTTCCTCGGCGTGCCCTATCTTTGGGGCGGCAGGACGCGCTTCGGCGTCGATTGTTCGGGGCTCCTGCAAACGGCTTTGCAGGCGGCGGGCAGGGGATGCCCACGCGACAGCGACATGCAGGAGGCCGAACTCGGCCAAAGCCTCGAAGGCAACAACGTCCTCGACGGGCTTGAACGCGGCGATCTCGTGTTCTGGCAGGGCCACGTCGGCATCATGACGGACGGCTTCATGCTGCTCCACGCCAATGCCCACCACATGGCCGCCATTGTTGAGCCGGTGCGGAGCACGCTGGAGCGCATGGCGCGGGCCGGACTACCGATCAGCTCGGTAAAGCGGTTGCCCCAGGCGGCCGCAGCCGGCACGCCTCAACGATGACCGACCCGGTGCCGCTCACGCCCAGCGAGCTCGCCCGCATTTGGCGCTGGCAACGCCGGATGTTCGTCTTTTACGGCATCGCCATCGCCCTGTTGGCGCTGGCCGGTGCCCTGATGCTGATGTTCGGGGAGCTGGCCTGGGTACGGCGCGCGGCGGTCGCCTGGCTGTTTGTCCTGCTCGCCGCCGCCGCCATGGTACAATTTCGCGAGCGCTGCCCGCGCTGTGGCCTGCGCCTCGGCTCGCATGGGCGACTGTTCCTGCCCGAGCAATGCCGGGGCTGTGGGGTCGTCTTCGAGCGCCCGCCGCCGAGCTAGGCGCGAGCCGCAAATGGTGCTCTTAGGGCGACAGACCGGCGCGTACCCCGAGGCGCGCGCCGGCCTGTTGCGGACCTCGTCCCGCCTACCACCAGCGACGTTGGCAGACCCGGCGGCAATGCCGATGACCACGGTGCCACGAGCAGCGGTTGTAGCAGCGGCGGTGCCATCGCACGTCTTGGACGGCGCTCTGGTCTTGGGCGTAGCTGCGCAAAGCATCCCCAGCGCTCGAACTGGGCGCGGCTTGTGCCATTCCGACCGCCATGACAACGGCCGCGCTGGCGCCGACAAGGGACAGCAGTAATTTCCTGTGCATGATTGAGCTCCGTGCTCCAGTTTGTAAGGCTATCAGAGCAGATCGTGACTTCCCGGCCTTTGGCCTGATTTGCCCGATCAGCCGATCATCGGGTCCAGCGCATGAATGCACTGTGAATGATGATCGCAAATGGCGCCGCCGCTGCCCGACCCGAGGCCTGGGCGCAACGCCGGGCTAGCGCGCCGGGGCAACGCTCAAGCTCGACAAGGGGACCGCCCCCCGCGTCAATCCCGACCGCAATGCCGGGGCCTCGCCGCCAGGTGTGGGTCTCCCCTTGGCACCAACATCGGCGTCGGTGGATCTGAAGGGATCCGGCTTGGGTCGTCGGAAGGGGGGGCAGGCCGCGGTGGGATTGAGCTGCTTGAGGTCGCCTCGGATGGCCACGTTGACCACGTAGTGGCGATTGCAGACCGCCACCGCGGGCAACTGCCTTGTCAGTTCGAAGTAGTCATAGCCCTCTTTGAGCGTGCTCCAGAAGGGATGGGCGGGGTGATCGAGCCGGCGGGCCATGTTGGCCTCCGTCATCCGGAACGGGAAGGCGTGCACCTCGAAGGTGTCATTGGCGCCAAGGAAAGAGTCGCGTGCGATGGCATAAATCTCTTCCATCAAGGCATCCGTCATGGCGTAGCAGCCCGCCGACTTGCACTTGCCGTGGATCATCAAGAATTCACCGGTGCGGCCATGCGCCTTATCGTAGGCGTTGGGGTAGCCGAGATTCATCGCCAGGTGATACTTGGAGTCGGGGTTCATCTGTTCGCGGCTGACGGAGTAGAACCCTTCCGGGGCCTGCCGGTCGCCCTCTTTTAGTTTGGGGCCAACCTCGCCCGACCAGTTGCAGATCGGGTAGGTCTTGAAGTGATAAAAGCGTCCGTCGCTCTTGAGCTTCCAGATTTCGAGTTCCGATTCTTCCTTGAAGATGCGGATGAAAATCGGCGCCTGGGGATCCATTCCCTTCTTGCCGAGCAGCATCAGGGTGTCTTGCGACAGCGGCACCAGGTGCGGGCCGACAAGCTCCACCTTCATGCAGCCGGCCAGCGTCGAGCCGACCAGCAGACACGACAATGCCACTAGCGTCACCCAAGCGCGTTTGGCCCTGGCCCCCGAGATGATCAAACTCATACGCACGTGCCCCAGGCGTTTGGCGATCACCAATGATTCGCAAACGTTAATATGGGGTTAACACGAACACAACCCCCGCGGCGGCGGCACCGCACGCGCCCTCAGGCCGGCGCCGGCCTTGGGCTGCCAAGTCCCCACTACAGGCTGCGCCCAATCTGCAAAAATTTGTCCTGACGCTGCTCGCGGATGGCGTCCGCGCTCATGCCGGAGAATTCCGTTAGCGCGCCGGCGATTGCGCCGCCAGTTTGCTTGAAGATCATCGCCGTATCCCGATGAGCCCCGCCGACGGGTTCGGTGATGATCACGTCGATGACACCCAACGCCTTTAGGTCCTGCGCCGTGATCTTCATGCTGGTAGCGGCATCGATCGCGCGTGCGGGGTCGCGCCACAGGATCGATGCGGCGGCTTCCGGCGAGGCCACCGTGTAAATGGCGTGCTCCAGCATCATCACGCGGTTGGCGGTGGCAATGGCGACGGCACCGCCCGAGCCTCCCTCGCCGATGATCACGGCCACCAGCGGTACACCGAGCGACAGGCAGCGATCCGTCGAGCGGGCGATGGCCTCGGCCTGACCGCGCTCCTCCGCGCCGATGCCGGGATAGGCCCCGGCGGTGTCGACGAGCGTGACCACCGGCATGCCGAAGCGCTCCGCCAGGTCCATCAGGCGCACGGCCTTGCGATAGCCCTCGGGGCGCGCCATGCCGAAGTTGTGCCTAATGCGGCTCTCCGTGTCGGAGCCTTTCTCGTGACCGATCACCATCACCGAACGGCCTCGAAAGCGGCCGATGCCGCCCATGATGGCGGCGTCCTCGGCGTAGTAGCGATCGCCGGCGAGCGGCGTGAAATCGTCGATCAAGGCCTTGACGTAATCCAGGCAATGCGGTCGGTCCGGGTGGCGCGCGACCTGCGTCTTCTGCCAGGGCGTGAGCTTGGCATAGGTATCGACGAGGGCCTGGTGCGCCTTTTGCTGCAGCTTCGTCACCTCCTCGGTGATCGAGACGGAACCATCATCCTCCACGCTCAGCGCGCTGAGTTCCGCCACCTTGCTCTCGAGCTCGGCGATCGGTTTCTCAAAGTCCAGGTAGGTGCGAACGGTGAGCGAACGATCCATTGCTGACGACCGATTGGTTCAGCGTGGGGAGGCCTACTTGAGCGGGCGAGTTAGGCTCCCCTGCCGCTGCGAGTCAAGTTAACGGGCGCCTTAGCGCAACCGCGCCGGTGGCAGGCCTTCGCGCGGCGCGGTCAAGGGTTAGCGCCGCGCCGTGGGCGGTGCCAGCGGATGGTGCTCAAAAACAAGCTTCTTTAGCCGCTCCTCGAGCACGTGCGTGTAGATCTGCGTCGTCGAGATGTCGGCGTGGCCCAACAGCTGCTGTACCGAGCGTAAGTCGGCGCCACGGTCCAGGAGATGACTGGCAAAGGCGTGACGCAGCACGTGCGGCGACACCCGGCGTGGATCGAGACCGGCCGCCTCGGCAAGCTCCTTGAGCTCCTGGGCGAGCCGCTGGCGCGTAAGATGGCCCTCGCGGCTGCGCGAGGCAAACAGCCAGCGCGTCTTTACCATCGGCGTCATGCCGGGATCGTCGAGGCCGGCAGTGTGATAGCGCGCCAGGGCGGCGCGCGCGGCCGCCGTCAGTGGTACCATGCGCTCGCGCCCACCCTTGCCCTTGACGATCAGCACCTTGCCGTCGCCATCGAGCACCCTCCGCGGCAGGCTCACGAGCTCCGAGACGCGCAGGCCCGTGGCGTATAGGACCTCGATCAGCGCGTTGAGCCGCAGCGCCCGCAGCCGGTCGCGGCCCCGCGATCTCTGCGCGCGTGCACCGGCCACTTCGATGAGGCGATCGACGTCGGCAACTGAGAGGGTCTTGGGCAGGCTCCGACCCCTTCTCGGACCGGCGACGCGGTGCGCCGGATCATCGTCGATGACACCCTCGGCGGCGAGAAACTTGAAAAGCTGGCGCACGGCCGAAAGCCGCCGCGCGCGTGTGCTCGGCGCCATGCCCGCAGCCGCCAGCTGGCGCTGATAGGCGGCGATGTCACGGCTGTCGGCCAAGCCGGGGTCCTTAGCTCGGCCCTCGAGATAGGCGAGGAAGTGCGTCAGGTCGCTGCGGTAGGCCGCTACCGTGTTGGCTGCGGCCCCGCGCTCGGCGGCCTGCATTTCCAAAAAGCTCTCGAGAATTTCGTCTTTGGTGGTCACCAGCATCCCCCGGCAAGCGAAAAAAACGCCACCGGCCCTAACGCCGAACCTTGACGCCCGGCAGCGGTGTGGCGGTTTCCCGCTGGGTCGGCTCAAAAAACACCGCCATGACATAAAGGCCGCCGATCACCGCGGCTCCGATGATGCCCACAACCACGAGAAACCGGATAAGGCTCGGCATGTCGCAACGCTGCTCCTGCTTCCGGCAACCGTTCGAGCCTAAATGACGCCCCGACCAGCCGAATGGGGGTTGGGGCTCGCCGCGCGGGGCGCTCCGAAGCACCGTGCGGCTTTGAGGGCTACGCGCAAACCTGATACCAGAAAGCGTGGGGGGTGGCATCAACGGCCATCGTACAGGACAGAGATGATGCGATTCGGGTACGGAGGCAAAAAGGAGGAGCAGATCGCGCAGCTCGCCGCCAAGGTCCGCGCCGGCTTGGGCAGGCGCTCGGTCGTGCTGGTGGGCATGCCCGGCTGCGGCAAATCGGCGATTGGGCGGCGCCTGGCCAGTCGTCTCGAAATGCCCTTTGTCGATGCCGATGATGAGATCGAACTGGCCGCCGGCAAGGCCATCACCGACATCTTCAAGGACCACGGCGAGCCCTATTTCCGCGATGGCGAGCGCAAGGTGATTGCGCGCATTCTCAACTCCGGCTCACAGGTGCTTGCTACCGGCGGCGGCGCCTTCATGAGTGCCGAGACGCGCGACAACATCCGCCAGGCCGCCGTCTCGGTTTGGCTCAAGGCCGAGCTTTCGCTGCTGCTGCGGCGCGTGCTCAAGCGCAACAATCGCCCCTTGCTCGAGCGCGACCCGGAAGGTGTGATGCGCTCGCTGGTGGAAACGCGCTATCCGATTTACGCCACCGCCAACATCACGGTCGAGAGCCGCGACCTGCCGCACGACGTCATGGTCTTCGAGATCATCGAGGCCTTGGCGGCGCAGGCCGTCCCACGCCAGCCGGTCACACCCGGCGCCGAGCAATCCCCCAGCAGCGGCGAGCCCATATGAAAACACCAGGCGATGTGACCGGCGCACGCCAAGCGGAAGCGACGGGCCCCGACGCGACCCAAACCCGCCTCGGGCAAGCCGACGCCTTGGTCGGGGTGCGGGTCGCGCTGGCTGGCCGCTCCTACGATGTGCTGATCGGGCCGCAACTGAGTGCGCGCGCCGCCGATCTCATTGGCAAGCATCTTGGTGTTGCCAAGTGCGCGATCGTCACCGATGCCAACGTTGCCGCCTACCATCTTGACGGCCTGGCGGCCGAGCTCGCGGCGCGGGGCCGG
Source organism: Hyphomicrobiaceae bacterium (assembly GCA_035573335.1). Classification (GTDB taxonomy): domain Bacteria; phylum Pseudomonadota; class Alphaproteobacteria; order Rhizobiales; family Hyphomicrobiaceae; genus AWTP1-13. The sequence continues at coordinate 26,675 of DATMZT010000137.1, forward strand.
CTTGCCGGCAGCAAAATCCTGCCGCCCGGTGAGGGCAGCAAAAGTTTCGCCATCCTGCAGGAGCTTTGCGAGAGCCTGCTGGCCATGCAGCTCGAGCGCGGAGACCTCGTGCTGGCGCTCGGTGGCGGCGTGATCGGGGACCTTGCCGGCTTTGCCGCCAGCATCCTGCGCCGCGGTATCCGCTACGTGCAGCTGCCGACGACATTGTTGGCCCAGGTGGACTCTTCCGTCGGCGGCAAGACGGCGATCAATGCCACGCACGGCAAAAACCTGATCGGCACGTTTCATCAACCGAGCCTGGTCTTGGCGGATATCGATCTGTTGGCGACCCTGCCGCAGCGGCAGTTTCGTGCCGGCTACGTCGAGGCGGCAAAGTACGCCATGCTGGGTGACGCGGCCTATTTCGATTGGCTCGAAGCGAACCGGCAATCGCTCTTTCGCCGCGAGCCCGCCGTTCTCAGCAAGGCAATCGGCACCGCCGTTGCCGGCAAGGCCGCCATTGTGGCGCGCGATGAAACCGAGACGGGAGAGCGCATGCTGCTCAATCTCGGGCACACCTTTGGCCACGCCTTGGAAGCATGGGCGGGCTACTCTGATAAGCTTTTGCACGGCGAAGCGGTGGCGATCGGCATCACCCTGGCGTTTCAGCTTTCGCGGGAGCTCGGCTTCACCGAGGCGACAAGCGCCGAACGGGTCCGCAGCCACCTGGCAAGCGCCGGCTTGCCGACGCACATCAAGGACATTGCCGGCAACGAATGGCCGCAGGCGGAGGCGTTGCTGCGTCTCATGGCCCAGGACAAGAAGGTCCGCGCCGGCCAGCTCACGCTCATCCTCGCGCACGGTATCGGCCAGGCGTTCGCCACGCGCGATGTCGCGGCGGCAACGGTACGCGATTTCCTGCTG
>DATMZT010000138.1:0-17031 GCA_035573335.1 Hyphomicrobiaceae bacterium
GCCGTTGATGACGTTGAGCATCGAGGTCTTGCCGGCGCCGTTGGGGCCGATGATCGCCCGGATCTCACCCTTGCGGATGTCGAAGGACACATCGCGCAAGGCCTTGACCCCGCCGAACGACAACGAGACGTGTTCAAGCGACAGCAAGACGTCGCCGGGCGCCACGCTGCTGCGGCCCGCCACCGGCCGGGGCTCGACGTCCGCCTTCATTCGGCAGCCTCCCGTAGCGGTTGCGGCGCGCGAGCCGGGTAGACGTCCAGGTCGATGATTGCCACCTCGCCCTCGACCACGCCCTTGCGACCGTCCTCGAAGGTCATTTCGGTGGCGACGTGGCAGGAGCGCGAGCCGTCGTAGAGCGCCTTGATCAGGGGGCCATAGCGCTCCCGAATGAAGGACCGACGCACCTTCAGCGTGCGCGTGAGCTCGCCGTCGTCGGCGTCCAATTCCTTGTGCAGGATCAAAAAACGCTTAATTTGCGAGGCCGCCATCTGTGGCTCCTCCGCCAGCGTCTTATTCATCTGATCGACGCGGGCGCGCACGATCTCGATCACCTGTGGATGGGAGGCCAGCTCCTGGTAGCTGGCATAGGCGATGTTATTGCGCTCCGCCCAGTTGCCGACCGAAACGAGGTCGATGTTGACCAACATGGTGGCGAAATCTTCCCCCTGCCCGAAGGCGACGGCTTCGCGCACCTCCGGGTAGAATTTGAGGCGGTTCTCCAGGTATTTCGGCGCGAACAGCGCGCCGTTGTTGAGCCGGCCCACGTCCTTGGCCCGATCGATAATCTTGAGGTGGCCGCGCTGGTCGAAGAAGCCGGCATCCCCGGTATGCACCCAGCCCTCGGGGCTCTTGGCGGCGCGCGTGGCCTCCTCGTTCTTGTAGTACTTGAGGAACACGCCCGGGCTGCGGAACAAGACTTCGCCGCTGTCGGCAATCTTGATTTCGACGTCGGGTCCGGGTTTGCCGACGCTATCGGAATAGACTTCGCCGTCCGGTTGCAGAGTGATGTAGACGCTGGCCTCGGTCTGCCCGTAGAGCTGCTTGAGGTTGATGCCAAGCGCGCGATAAAAACGAAACAGCTCGGGCCCGATGGCCTCGCCGGCGGTATAGGCGACGCGGGTGCGCGAGAAGCCCATGCGGTTTCTGAGCGGGGCGTACACCAAGAAGTTGCCGAGCCCATACAGCAGACGGTTGGCGGCGCCCACGCGTTTGCCGTTCAAGATGTCCTCGCCGCAGCGCCGCGCCACCCCCAGAAAGGCGTGGAACATGCGCCGCTTGAGCACACCGGCATCCTCCATGCGCACCATGATCTGGGTGAGGAGGTTTTCGAACACGCGCGGCGGCGCGAAAAAATAGCTGGGACCGATTTCGCGCCGGTCTTCGACCACGGTTTCAGGGCTTTCCGGGCAGCACACGCACATGGCCGCGGCGTAGGCCTGGCCGTAGGAGAACAGGTGATCGCCGACCCAAGCCATCGGCAGGTAGGCGAGCAGCGTATCGTCGGGGCCGAAACCGTCGAAGCGGTTGCCGTTGCGGGCGGAGACGACGATGTTGGCGTGCGTCAGCATCACCCCCTTGGGCCGCCCGGTGGTACCCGAGGTGTAGAGCATGACGCTGACGTCGGCGCCCTGACCTTTGCCAATTTCGTCGAGCCACCATCCCTCGGCACCGGGATTGGCGTGTATCTCCTCGCGACCGAGCCCCTGCACGTCGGTGAAGGCGTGCAAGTTGGTGGCCTCGTACTCCTTGAGCCCGCGCGGATCGTCATAGATGATCTTCTTGAGTTGCGGCAATCGATCCGCAATCGAGACCACCTTGTCGACCTGCTCCTGGTCCTCCACGACGGCGATCTTCACCTCGGCGTGCTCGAGCACGTAGGCCATCTCTTCAGCGACCGAGTCCTGATAGACCGGTACCGGGATCGCGCCCAGGCACTGCACGGCGGCGAAGGTGGCGTAGAGGCGTGGTCGGTTGTCGCCGATGATGGCAACCGTGTCGCCGCGCTTGAGATCGAGCTTGCGCAGGCCAATGCTGAGCGCGCGCACTTGTTCGCGCAATTGCGCCCAGGTCCAGGTTTGCCAGATGCCGAAATCCTTGTGCCGGATCGCCGGTCGCAGCGCGTAGGTGGTGGCGTTGCGGAGCAGCAGCTTGGGTATCGTGTCGAGCGCGTCGTCGCCGGCAGGCGCAACGGTTCGAGAGGCACTCATCCCAGTCACGCTTTAACGCCCTCCCTGAGTAGGCCGCACCGCCCCATCGTAACTGGGCGCTTTTTGTTTGGTCTTTTATCGTTCGGAAGGGCCCGGTGCAATGCGGCGCGGCGGCCTTGGCCGGCCCGGGAAGCTTGGACTTTAGTCCGAGAACTGTCGGCAGCGCCAAGGCGCCTTGCGGCCGGTGCCGGCAAAGTCGCGCTAGGGGACGAGGCCAAGCTGGGCGCCGCCGACGCATTTCCAGGCAGCGCCCGCCGCCCTTGCGAGGGCCGTCGGGCCCATGTTAGCGCATGGGTTAATGGCGGTGAGAACCGGGAGTGTGAGCCATGATCGACTATGGGCATTTCATCGGCGGCAAACCGGTGAAAGGAACGAGCGGCCGCACGGGTGACGTCTTCCAGCCGATGACGGGCGAACTGCGTGGCAAGGTGGCCTTGGCGGGAAAGGCTGAGGTGGCGATGGCCGTCGAAAATGCGCTTCACGCGCAACCGGCCTGGGCCGCCACCAATCCGCAGCGCCGCGCCCGCGTGCTAATGAAATTTCTCGAACTGGCCCAGCGCGATTATGACAAGCTTGCCGATTGCCTCGCCCGCGAGCACGGCAAGACGATCGCCGACGCCAAGGGTGACCTGCAGCGCGGCCTGGAAGTCGTCGAATTTTCCTGCGGCGTGCCGCATCTGATGAAGGGCGAGTACACGGAAGGCGCCGGACCTGGAATCGACCTTTATTCCATCCGTCAGCCGCTCGGCGTGGTCGCGGGCATAACGCCCTTCAACTTCCCGGCCATGATCCCGCTCTGGCAGTGCGCTCCGGCCATTGCCTGTGGCAATGCCTTCATCCTCAAGCCTTCCGAGCGCGATCCCGGCGTGCCCAGCATGTTGGCGGAACTGATGCTGGAGGCGGGCCTGCCGCCCGGCATTCTCAATGTCGTCAATGGCGACAAGGACGCCGTCGACGCCATCCTCGACCATCCCGACATTGCCGCCGTCGGCTTCGTCGGCTCGACGCCGGTTGCCCAATATATTTACGCCCGCGGCTGCGCGCAGGGAAAGCGCATGCAATGCTTCGGCGGTGCCAAGAACCACATGATCGTCATGCCCGACGCCGACATGGACCAGGCGGTGGATGCCTTGATCGGGGCGGGCTACGGCTCGGCCGGAGAGCGCTGCATGGCGGTGTCCGTGGCGGTGCCGGTGGGCAAGGCTGCCGCCGAGGACCTCGTCGAAAAGCTCATTCCACGCATCGAATCCCTCAAGATCGGGCCGTCCACCTCCGCCGATGCCGACTTCGGGCCGCTGGTGACGGCCGCACACCTCAAGCGGGTCAAGGATTACGTCGCGATCGGCATCGATGAAGGTGCAGCCTTGCGGGTCGATGGCCGCGACTTTCGCATGCAAGGTTACGAGAACGGTTTCTATATGGGCGGCTGCCTGTTCGACCACGTCGAACGGGACATGCGCATCTACAAGGAAGAGATTTTTGGCCCCGTACTGTCCGTGGTGCGGGCCAAAACCTATGAGGAGAGCCTACAACTCGCCAACGACCACGAGTATGGCAACGGCGTTGCCATCTTCACCCGCGATGGCGACGCAGCGCGCGACTTCGCCGCCAAGGTCAACGTCGGCATGGTCGGCGTCAACGTGCCGATTCCAGTGCCGCTGGCCTACTACACCTTCGGCGGCTGGAAGCGATCGGCCTTCGGCGATCTGAACCAGCACGGACCGGATGCGATCAGATTCTACACCAAGACCAAAACCGTGACGTCGCGCTGGCCCTCGGGCGTCAAGGAAGGCGCCGAGTTCGTGATCCCCACCATGAAATAGGCCTTCGTGTGTTGGTGCGGACGCGCTCGTTCTCCCCAGCTCGGCAATGAACTACCGCCACGCCTACCATGCCGGAAATTTCGCCGATGTGGTGAAACATTGGGTGTTTGCGCTTGCGATCGACCATTTGAAGCGCAAGGACGCGCCGTTCCGCATCATCGATACGCATGCCGGACGCGGCCGCTACCAGCTGGCCGCCGCCGAAGCCAACAAGACGCTGGAGTGGCGCCAGGGCATCGCGCGCCTCATCGGCCCAGACGCCGAGCCACTGCCGCGGGAACTCGCCAAAGCCCTGAAGATCTACCTCGACGTGGTGCGCGGCGAAAATGTGCCGGGCGCGCTGGCCTGCTATCCCGGCAGTCCCGCGATCGCCCAGGCCCTCCTGCGCGCCCAGGACACCCTGGTGGCCAATGAAGCCCATCCCGAAGAGTTGAAGCACTTGGCTGCGGACCTCGGCCGGGCGCGGCGAGGCACCGTCAAGCTGTCGGGGCTCGATGGTTGGGTGGGCTTGCGCGCGCTGCTGCCGCCGCCGGAGCGGCGCGGTGTCATTCTCATCGACCCGCCTTTTGAGCAGGACGGCGAGCTCCACCGCCTCGTCACCGGGCTCAAGGAGGGCCTGGCACGCTTTGGCACGGGCGTCTTCATCGCCTGGTACCCGATCAAGGACGCCAAGACGCCGCGCCGCCTCATCAAGTCGGTCGCCGAGATCGCGCCGCAGAAGCTCCTCAGCCTTGAAGTGTTGATACGCCAACCCCGCAATCCCGACGCGCTCAATGGCTGCGGCCTGCTCGTGACCAACCCGCCCTTTACGCTAGAAGGTGAGCTCAAAATCGCGGGCCCGGCCCTAGTCCGGCGTCTCGCCGCGGGCCCAGGCGCCAACTGTTCCGTGCGTTGGGTCAAGGCGTTGCACACGGATTGAGACCAGGCAACTCAAGTGCGTAGCGTGCGCCGTAAATCGTGAAATTCATACGCTAATTTGCCTTGCGCAGGTGGTGGCAATCACCGATACTTCGCCGCAGTTCGGGCGGCCTATCGGACCCGGCGGAGACTGCTGAGACTGTTCTGAGATGATTTGCGCAGACGCGTTATTCCTATCTCGCGCACCTCACGTTCCCCGACATCGGACGAGACTGCCTAACCTTCACCCGCGCCGGCTCGCCAGCAGCTGACGCGTATTCTGTATTCTACCGGGGACATGGAGACCTCGCATGCGGCAGAATGGAACTGTCAAGTTCTTCAACCAGTCGAAGGGGTTCGGTTTTATTACGCCGGATCAGGGCGGGAAGGATGTGTTCGTACATATAACGGCCGTTGAGCGGTCGGGAATTGGACCTCTGGACGAGGGGATGCGCGTGTCGTTCGAAACCGAACCCGACAAGCGCGGCAAGGGACCGAAGGCCGTCAATTTACAGGCGGCGACGTAAAGCAAAGATCCCGTCACCCGCGCGCAACGTGTGACGTAAAATCTGTGGGCCGCTGCAGCTTAGGTGGTGGCCGCCAGTGTGCAAGGTGGGCGATCTCGGGCAGTGTGCCCTGGGTCGCTTTCTTTTTTGAGGCACACATGACACCGTTCATGCCCAGGCTTGGCGGCGCTATGGCCGTCGCGGTTCTGTTGGTGGCGGCGAGCCCGGCTGAGGCGCAATGCACCACCATCGGCGGCAAGGGCACCAGCGGCAACCTCGATAGCGCTCGATTCCAGGCCTATGAGGCCATGCTTCAGGGCACCGACCTTGGCATGTGGGCGGGTTGGATGGTCTCCGGGGCCAAGGTTGGCGAGGCGCCCGGTTATCGGGTTGACGGACTGAAGTTCAAGTGCGGCCCCGGCGGAGTGGGCCAAGAGTGCCGCGCCAGGGCCAGGTTCTGCAAAAAGGCCTAAGGCGCGAAGACCGGTTCGGTTTGGACTCGCTAAGGAGAACGACGATGCAGCGCGTGGGAAAGCTGATACAACACGGTTCGAGACTGGCAGTGGCGGTCGCAGCGCTTGGGCTTGCGGCCGGCAGCGTTGAGGCCCAGTGCGTCAACAAGGCGGGCCAGGGCACCAACTCGACGGAGGATGGCGCCAAGAGCCAAGCCTACGAGGCGGTGCTGCAAGCCACCGACTGGGGCATGTGGTCGGTTTGGATGGGGCAGGGCATGAAATACGGCTCCGCGCCCGGGTATAAAGTCAGCAATTTACAGGCACGCTGCAAAAAAGGCGGGCTCGGGAGCGAGTGCGTCGTGCAGGCCAAACTTTGCAAGTGAGCACGCCCCAGCGTAACCGTGACTGATCGGCCACGGGACATGCAAAAGCGGCGCCGGGAATCTGCATGCGCTCGGCAATGCAGATTGCTCGCGCCATAATGCCCTCGTCCATGACTTGCTGGAGGTGAGGCTATGAAAAGGTTGTTCGGGATTGCGCTCGGCGGTTGCGCGCTGGCGGCGCTGGTGCTGTTCACCGGCGCGCCGGCCGAGGCGAAGTGCGGCAAGGCAAGCGCCTCGGGCGTCGGCCTTGGACCGGAGATGGCCAAGGAAATGGCGAAGATGAATCTCGCCGCCGGCCTCCAAGACAAGAAGATGAAGGCCAAAGGCAAGGTCTCCTATGCGTGCTCCGGTCCCTTCATGTCGGAGTGCAAGGCCAGCCAGCGCGCCTGCTAGGCTAGCGTTTTCAAGGGTTTGAGGGGCCGACCGGCGCACGCCGGACGGTCCCTTTTGTGCCTGCGTGGCCCGTCGGCCCCGCTTGGGCGTGCCGCCTCGGCGAACTATTTACACATTGGTTGCCTCCCTACACTAGACTGGTGAGCGGGGGCTGCGGCATCCTCGTCTTCGGGCCAAAACGGAAACGACCACAATGATGCTCAAGTCCCTCCTGCTATCGCTTGGCGCCCTCGCCATCGCGGCTGCGACAGGACCCCTCGCCGCCGAGGAGGGGCGCAGTGCGCGGATGGTGACGACGGCGGATGCCCCGGAAAAAGTGCGCGCCTACCGCAAGAAGCGCCCGCCGCTCCAGATCGACATTTATGCCCAGCGCCGCCGCGGCGGCTATTCCTACCGCGTGCCGGACGTCATCAGCACCTACAACTCGCGCAACCCGCCGCCCTACATGCACGTGCGACAGACCCCGAGCGGCCCCTTCGACAGCGGCTTCTGGTTCGATTCCGGTTGTTGTGGGCTGCACGGCGGCGACGCTCCCTACCCGCACTGATTCGGCGCGCCGGGTGAGTGACCCGGGGCCGCTCGCAGTTTGCGATGCGCGCCGGCCACGGTGCGCGGCGAGAGCTGCACGCGGTCGTGCTTTTCCGGTAGAAAACGCACGCCGGCGAGGCCCACGTGCTCTAGGCATGGCGGGAGCGGCGGCTATAGTATCCCCGCTGTCCTCGATGAAAATTGGAGCGTGCTCTATGCGCTGTCACTCTATTTGCGCCACGCTTGCCGCCGCCGTCGCCGTCCTTGGTGTCGGCGCCAGCTCCGCTGCGGCGCGCTGCACGACGCTTGGCTTTTCGGTCAACGACTACGGCAAGGATGGTCCCACCAAGGACGCCAAGGACCTGCTCGACAAGTACATTGCCAAGTGGACGAAGGACAACAACGTCACGAACTACACGGTTGGCAAAAAAGATGTGAGCTGCGAGCTCTTCCTCAACTTCATTGTCTTTGACGAGCACACTTGCAAGGCCAGCGCGCTGGTGTGCTGGCCCGGCGAGGGTGGACCGCCGGCGGCCACGGCGGCCCCCGGTGCCAGCCAGCCGGCGAGGCCGCCGGTCGCCAAGCCCGCCGCCAAGAAGTCGGCGGGCTAAGGCCCGTTCGCGCACCACAGTTTAAGTCAAGTCGAGTACTGGGCGAACTGCAGCGTTCCGGCGCGGGCGCGGTAGTCGGTGCGCACGTTGAGGACGGCCACGCGACCCTTATCCACCTCACGCTGGGCGCGCACGAGCGCCGGGCGGATGTCCTCGGCCTTATCGATATAGTCGCCGTAACAGCCGAGCGCCTCCGCCATCTTTTCGTAGCGCGTGTAGCCGAGGTCGCGGCCAGGCTTTTCGCGCTTCGGATCCGCGGTCCAGCCGCCGTTGAGGCTGATGACGACGAGAACGGGAAGTCGGTGGCGCACTGCCGTGTCGAGTTCCATGGCGTTGAGCCCGAACGAGCCGTCGCCATGCAGGCACACCACCTGCTTGTCGGGCTTGGCGAGCTTGGCGCCGAGCGCGAAGGGAAGGCCAACGCCCATCGTGCCGAAGGGTCCCGAGTTCAGGCGATGGCCGGGCGTGTGCGTCTGCATGGACTGACGCCCGAAGTTGAGCACCTCCTGTCCGTCAACCACCAAGATGGCGTCCCGATCGATGAAGTTGTTGATCTCCTCGCACAAACGCAGGGGATGGATATCGCCGTCCTCGATCGGCTTGTTGGCACCGGGCGAGGTTAGTTTCTCGGCGACGCCGTCGGCCAACCGCTTGCGCCAATCCTTGAAGCGATCGGGATCGACCTTGCCCTTCATGCCGGTCAGGATCTGGTTCAGCACCATCTTGCAGTCGCCGACGATACCGATATCGATTTTGCGGGGCGCGGTGGCGATCTCATTGGCATCGATATCGATGCGGGCGATCTTGGCCTCGGCATTGAAGCGCGGCGGCGCCGCGTGGCTGATAATATAGTTCATGCGCGTGCCGAGCACGATAATTAGGTCGGCGTCCTTGAACGCGGTCGAGCGCATGGACAGGTAGGAGCGGGGATGATCGTCAGGCACCACGCCGCGGCCCTGCGGCGTCGTGTAGAAGGGAATGCCGGCCGTCTCGATGAGCTCGCGCATCTCGGTCCAGGCGCGCGACCAGATCACGCCGCTGCCCGAGACGATGACCGGCTGCTTGGCTTTTGACAGGGCCAGGATCAGGGCATCGACCTGCTCGGGATCGCCCTGTGGACGCGCATTGAGGAGCGGGCGGCCGCTCATCGACCAGTCGACCTGTTCTTCCGGCATTTTGCTGTAAAGCAGGTCGCCGGGGAAATCGAGATAGGTCGGACCAGGCTTGCCGCTCATGGCGTGCTGGAAGGCATTGTTCACCTGCTCGGGAATGCGCTTGAGATTGTAGACGCGGTCGGCCCACTTCACGCAGCTGCGCATGATGGCGACCTGGTCGATCTCCTGGAAGACCTGGCGGCCGAACTGCAGGATCGGGCTCGAACCGCCGATCGCCACCACCGGGCAGCAGTCGATCAAGGCGTTGGCCATGCCGGTGGTAAGATTGATCACGCCCGGGCCGCTCGCGGCCATGCAGACGCTCGGCCGTTGCAGCAGTCGGCTGTAGGCCTGTCCCATCAGGGCCGCCGCCTGCTCGTGGCGCACGTCGATCGGCCGGATGCCTTCCTTGATGCAAGAGGCTTCTGCCAGCAGCATCGGCCCGCCCATGATGAAGAGGAGGTTCTCGGTGCCCTCCTTCTTCAGCGCCTTTGCCAGAATTTCCGAGCCCGTCAGCTCCGCCATGGTCGTGTTCTCCTCGACGTGGGATCCCCTAAACTGTGCCCGCGATGGGATAGGGGGACGGCGCCAGCGGGCCGCCGTTCACCGCCACCGTCGCGCTGTCGGACTGACCTCAACGGCGCGCAACCACGCGGTCCTGCACCAGCCCTTCCACCTCGCGTTCGCTGAGGCCGAGCCAGCTCTTCAGCACCTCGGCGGAATGCTCGCCCAGTAGCGGTGAGGCCTTGACCGCCGGCGGCGCGCCGTCATGGCGCACCGGCCAGGCCGGCATGCGGTAGTCCTTGACCACCGGGTGATCCATCACCTGCAGGATGCCGCGCTCGTGCAGCGTTGCATCCTCGATGAGCTCCTTGGTGTCGAGCACCGCGCCCGCCGGAATGCCGGCCCCGCCAAGCAGGCGCATGGCCTCGTGCTTGTCATGCTGCTTGGTCCAGTCGGAAACGAGGGCGTTGATGGTGGCCTCGTGCTCCAGGCGCGCCGCCGGACTGGCGTAGCGCGCATCGTCGATGAGATCTTGGCGGCCGATCACCTGCAGCAGGCGCTTCCAATGCTCGGGATTGGCGCGGCTGGTGTAGACGTAAATGTAGTCGTTGGGGCCGCCGCCCTGGCAGGGGAAGATGCCCTGCGGGGGATTGCCGCCCGACACCGATTGGTCACCGACCCGCGGCACCGGTCCGCCCTTGCGCGCCTGGGTGGCGAAGGCGAGGCGAATGTAGTGCAACATGGCGTCCTGCATCGCCACCTGCAGCCGCTGGCCCTTGCCGGTGGTCTTTTTTTCGAACAGCGCGCCCAGAATGGAGATGGCGAGCAGCATGCCCGTGCCGGTGTCGCCCAGGGTTGGACCGGGTTTGATGGGCGGCCCGCCGGGCGAACCGCTGATGCTCATGATGCCGCCGACCGCCTGGGCGATCATGTCGAAGGCGAGGTTGCTCTCGAACGGGCTGCCCTCGCCGAAGCCCTTAACCTGCGCATAGATCAGGCCGGGATTGATCTCGGCCAGCACCTCATAGCCGAGCCCCAGGCGCTCGATGGCGCCGGGCGCGAAATTCTCCACGAACACGTCGGCCTTGGCCGCCAGATCCATGACCAGCTTCTTGCCGATGCCCGACTTCAGGTCGATCGCCAGCGACTTCTTGTTGGCGTTGAAGCTGAGGAAATAAAACGAATCCCGATCCGGTTCCGACAAGATGATGCGGCCGGGGTCACCGGCCTTTGGGTTTTCGACCTTGACCACCTCGGCCCCGAGCCAGGCCAGCGCCTCGGTTGAGGAGGGACCTGCCTCGAACTGGGACAGGTCCAATACGCGCACGCCCTTGAGACATGCGAGCGCCTTGCCATTGCCTTGCATTGCGTCCCAGCTCCCATTTGCCAAGAATTTTGCGAGAATTTAACCGCGTCCGCCCGTTGCAGCGCAATCGCTGCTTTCGCACGCCTGCCGTCAAACCGTTGCAACCGGCGTTGCCGGCGACCCCACGGCTCCCGGCAACCGCAGCGGTGGCCCGGTGAACAGGAAGCGGCTGCGGTTGTTGGCCCTGAGCCAGTTGGCCAGCTCCGAGAGGCGGAACAACTCGCCCAAATTGACGCCGGTCTTGAACAGGCAGTGCTGATGCAGGGGCAGCATGGCGCAGTCGCCCGGGGCAAAGGCTTGCGGCAGCAGCTCGACGGCGTAGTTGTCGGCGATCAGGGCGACGAGCTTGGTCTCCGACACCCATTGCTGCAGGCGCTTGTCGCTGCCATCAAGACCGGTGCAACTCGTCTCCAGCCGCTCCTTGTCGGGCGTCTTGTTGCCCTCCAGCACGACCTCGTCGAAGCCCGTGCGCAGCAGCACGAAATCGCCAGCCTCCACGCTAACGCCGTCGGCCGCCAGCACGCGCATCAAGTCCGCGTAGCCCACGGGCTGGCGCTTGCGGCCAAAGTGGGCGAACAGGTCGATCATGACGCCGCGGCCCTGCAGGCATTTGACCGCCATGTTTTCGACGCCGAGCGCTTTAGCGTACGAAGTCCCCTTGGCCTCGACGAAGGTGCCGGGGACGGCGCCGGACTCCTTGGCCTCGGTCGGTCCGACTAGGTCGATGCCGCCGCGGTAGCCGTTGTAGAACGTGGGCTCGAGTGTGCCCGTATCGTTGGCATCGAACAGGGCGCCGACGTGGGCCAGCGTGTCCCACTGCGTCGAATACTGCAGGTGCAGGACCACGGCATCGTCGTTGATCACATCCGTCATGCCCGGATTGTCCCAGGCAGTGCGGTAGAGCCAGTTTGGCCTGTCACCGCGCACCGTGGGGCGCAACTGCGGGGGATGCCGGCGCGGATTCAGAAGATTGCCGCCGGGATAGTCGAGCGGCAGCGACAGACAAAAGGTCTTGCCCTCTTTGACTTCGGCGATGCCTTCTTTGACCTTGGCCGGGGTAAGCTCGTTGAGGCGCCCAAGCTGATCGTCAGGTCCGTAGTCTCCCCAGGTGGAATTTTCTGGACGCTTCTTCCAGCGCTTGTTCTCGAGCATTTGTGTCTTCCCTTGGCTAGGCGCGCGCGGGTTGAAAGACCGCGCTTGCCCCAACTCTAGCACCCGGGTGAGGCGTGCGTCTGCCGTTGCCCTCCCCGGCGCGGCGCCATTGTGAGTGGGGTGGAAACCGCGCTAGGCTCGGCGGCCGGACCAGGTTGGGAGCAGCAGATGGGCAAGAAGATTGTGATCGTTGGTACCGGCGCGGTCGGCGGCTACGCCGGTGCGCATATGGTGCAGGCGGGTGAGGACGTGACCTTCATCGATCCATGGCCCGCCCACGTCGATCACATGCGCCAGCACGGCCTGCGCGTGACCCACGCCCGGGACGTGGCGGAATTCACCGTACCCGCGCGCGCCCTGCATCTCACCGACGTGCAGCAGCTAAGCAAGGAAGAGCCCGTCGACATCGCCTTCATCTGCACGAAGTCCTATGACACGGCCTGGGCGGCCATGATGATTGGCCAATACCTGGCCGCTGACGGCTATCTGGTCTCGCTACAGAACTGCATGAACGAAGAAACGATCGCCGGGGTTGTGGGATGGGGCAAGACGCTCGGCTGCATCGCCAGCTCCATCACGGTCAATCTGCCCGACCCCGGCCACATCCACCGCGGTGCGGGCAAACGCGGGGCCGCCCACACCGTGTTCCGGGCCGGCGAGGTGCACGGGCGCATCACCCAGCGCGCCGAGGAGGTGTGTCGGCTGGTCGGCTACGCCGACAGCGCCAAGGCCACCGACAACCTGTGGGGTGAACGCTGGTCGAAACTCGTCGCCAACGTCATGGGCAATGGTCTATCGGCCTGCACGGGCCTGACGGGTGCACAAATGCTGGACCATGACCCCATCCGGCGCTTTTCGACGCGTCTTGGCAGTGAAGCCATCCGGGTCGGACAGGCGCTCGGCTATCAGCTCGAGGAGATCCTGCATTTGCCGCCCGAGACCATCGCCCGCGCCGGGGAGGGCGACGAGGCTGCCATGTGCGCCTGCGACGAACGGCGGCGCAAAGACGGCAAGGCCACCTCTGCCGAACAGCGCCCGTCCATGGGCCAGGACATGCAAAAGGGCCGGCGCACAGAAATCGAGTTCCTCAATGGCTACGTGGTGCGCGAGGGGACGCGGCTGGCCCTGCCCTGCCGTGCCAACGCCGCCCTCACGGAGATCGTCAAGCGGGTTGAGCGGGGCGAATTGGCACCCGACCCGCGCCACATCACCGAGTTGCGGCTGAACTGATCCTGAACCCGCCCGCGCGAAGTGGGGGCCCGCCTGCGCATAGTGTTGCGGCCCCGGCCGGGACGGCGCCCTTGCGGTGGCCGTTAGTGTAGCCGGGCGCCGCGGCTCTGGTCGATTTGCCGGCGCAACCATCGCACCGCCGACTCCGCCGTGTCGAACAGCATGCGATGCTGCATCACGTGGTCCAAGTAGACGAGCCAGCTGCCGCCGCGGTTAAGGATGGCAATACTCCGCCCGCGGTAGGTGTCCGACCAAAAATCCTCGATGTGCTCACTTGCCTGCATGACTTTGCCTCACAATCATCGCTCCTGGCCCGGTTGGTGGGGGCCTCATTGCGGGCTTAACCCCTAAAACGTCGGGGTGTTCCCGCTCCGTCGCGCCCCGACCTTAGCCCGCCCGTGCTAGGCCTTGATCCCAGGCGCCGGCGCCCCGGCCGGACCCGGGCCGCAAGGACCTTGCCGCGACCAAGCAACTATCGTGCAAGCCCTGGGGGGTGCGGCGGCGTGGCCGGCCAAGGATCGAAAAAGGGGCCGCAATTTCCGGCCGCGGCGGCCCGCGGGCAAGCGCCAGCGCGCGCCGCGCGCGTGCCGGTGATCACTTCATGAGCAAGAAGACATTTTGCTGCCGCCTTTCGTGGCAGACGGCGCGGGTTGGCCACGGTCCGCCAGCGTCTGAGGCAAGACTAGCGGCCGCCGACAGAAAGGCGCTCGAAGTCTTGTGTGTCGCGCGCGGGGGCGGCTCAGATCGACCTGGGGTCGAGGCCACCCATGCGACAGACTTCGGCCCATTCCTCCGGCCTCACCGGCTGCACGGAAAGGCGCGAGGAACGCACGAGGACCATGTTTGCGAGTTTGCGGTTCGCCTTGACGGCGACGAGGCTCACGGGCTTCGGCACATCGGCGATGGCGCGCACGTCGACGCACTTCCACACGCCCGTTGCGTCGCTGGCATCCTGATGCGCAAGGGCACAGACTTCGACGATGCCAACGATCTCCTTGCCGACGTTGGAGTGATAAAAAAAACAGCGGTCGCCGAGGCGCATTGCCAACATGTTGCTGCGGGCGAGGAAGTTGCGCACGCCCTCCCAGGGCTCACCCTTCTTGCCCCTGGCCTTCTGCTGCTCCCAGGAGAAGCTATCGGGTTCGGACTTGAGCAGCCAAAAGGCGGGTCCGGACGCCGGCTCGACCGCTTTGCCGACCGGCGTTGGGACAGCCTTGGGTTTGCGGGGCATGCATGTGCTCCCAAAATGCCAGCAGAGGTCTTGCGTCGGCCTTGAGCGATGGCCAAGGTTGCTGGCCGTCTCGGTGCCAACAGGCCTCAAGACGCAGCCATCCTAACGGGAGTTGGTCATCGTGAGCGAGCGAGAAAAGACGCGGCTGGTGCATGTGTCCCGCGCCAGGCCGGTTGGGTTGGTGGGAACCGTAAACCCGCCGGTGGTGCGGTGTTCGACCGTGCTCTACCGTGACATGGCGACGCGCAAGGAGGTGCGGGCGCGGCGCGAGCAGGGCGAGCGCCTCTTCATGTATGGCGCTAGCGGCACCCCGACCGCCTTCGCCCTGGAGGATGCCATCAACGAAATCGAAGGTGGCGAGCGCAGCGTGCTGTTGCCGACGGGATTGGCGGCCATTGCGCACGTGTTCTTGTCGCTGCTCAGACCCGGCGATCACGTGCTGTTGGGTGAAACCGTGTACGGGCCGGCGCGGGCCATTGCCCTCAATTATCTGGGCCCGCGCGGCATCGCTTGCGAATTCTATCCGGGCGGTCATGAGGAGGTGGCCAAGCGCCTGCGCCCCGAGACCCGCCTGGTGTATCTCGATAATCCTGGGTCCATCGTCTACGACATCCAGGACGTGCCGGCCCTGGCGCGGCTGCTCAAAGGTCGTGACACCTTATTGGCCGTGGACAACACCTGGGGTTGCCCCGGCCTTTATCGCCCGCTGGCGCTCGGGGCGGATCTTTCGGTGGTGGCGATCACCAAGTATCTCGCCGGTCATTCCGATCTCGTCATGGGGGCGGTGGCAGCGGGCCCCCGCTGCGCCGACCAGCTCTGGCGCGATGCCGCCCTGCTGGGCCAGACGGTGAGTCCGGACGAGGCCTACAATGCGCTGAGAGGTCTGCGCAGCGCCGCCGCGCGACTGGCCATGCACACCGCGCACGCCGCCGAAGTCGTGGCCTGGCTGAAACAGCAGCCGCAGGTCAAGCGCATTCTCTATCCACCCCTGCCGGAAGATCCGGGCCACGCCTTGTGGCGGCGCGACTTCAGGGGCGCCAACGGCCTCCTGTCCATCGAGTTTGCCCCGCACATTGCGCCCGCGGCCGCCGACCGCTTCATCGATAGCCTGCGACTGTTCGGAATTGGCGCCTCTTGGGGTGGCTACGAAAGCCTGGCGCTCACCTATCCCGTCATTCACGGCTGGCATGGCGGCGCGCTGGTGCGGCTGCACATCGGCTTGGAGGATCCAGCCGATCTCATCGCCGACCTGGCGCAGGGCTTGCGCGCCGCCTTGGCCTAGCCGACCGGTCGCCGTGCCGGGCTCGTGCACAGCGGCCGGTCGTCGGTGGCCCTAATGCATGTGCCCGCCAGAGGCGGCGCCGACCGGGGCGACCGTGTATTCGACCTCGACCGTGCCGGCCTTTTCGAAGGTGAGACTGCCCTTGACCTTCTGGCCTTGCTTGAGCCCGTCGCTGAGCCCGGTCAGCATCAGGTGATAGCCGCCGGGTTTTAGCTCGACCGTCTGACCGGGTTTGATCTCAAGGCCATCCTTGAGGTGACGCATCTTCATGACATTGTTGCTCATGGACATTTCGTGCACTTCCACCTCGCGGGCGCCCGTCAGCGAGCCGCCGACCAGCCGGTCTGGTTGCGGGCCATGGTTGGTGATCTTGAGGTAGGCGCCGCCGACCTTGGCGCCCGCCGGCGTGGCGCGCGCCCAAGGCGCTTGGATCAACAGGTCGCCGAGCGTGTAGCTGCCGGTTTGCGCGCTGGCCGGGCAAGCCAAGCCACAGGCAAAAGCCGCCATGATGGCGAGGAGGGCACCGCGGTGGCCCAAGGCCGCGTATCGCTGTGCCCGCGTGGAAAACAGGGAAGGCAAAAGGCTAAGCATGAGAATAATCCTTCAGGGGGCGAGGAAAGCTGCGGCACCGGCAGGCGGCGCCAAGCGCTAAAAACGGTTACAGGACCGGCGCGGGCGGCCCGCGCACCGGTGGACGCAGGGCAAGCCTCAAGCCCTCGCGCCGCTCGGCAATCCGCGGCGTTGCCGGCGCCGGCGCGAGCAGGCGTGCAAGCGAGGCTTTCGGTGTGGCCACGTCGATAAAGGGCGGACCCAACCCTGCGCAGATCGGACAGTTGACTTGGTTGTCCGCAGGGCTCGGCAGCCGGTCGACGGCGAGCCCGGCGTTGTCGCCGCCGTGACAAATCCGGGCGAGATCGGCAGCGAGCTTGGAGAGCTGCACGGCCGCGCCGAGCATGGCTGTCTTGTGGCGCTGAAGGGCTGCGGCATGGGCCAGCATGCCGACGGCCGCAACGACGCTGATCCATCGGCGCAGGTGCAACATGGCTCCTCGTGCCGGCATTAGGTCATAAGCGCCCGCGAACTGCAACGCGCCATGGCGCGCGGGGCCCGCCAAACCCGCATCGATCCCGCAGCTAGAGCGGACCAAATTTTCCGTTCCGTCGCCAAGGCGCCTGCCATATCGTCGTACCGCCGCTCAAGATCGCCAAGGCATGGAGTGCCAGCATGCCCTCGCCGCTGCCTGAGTACGAGATCTACGCCATTCGCTATGCCACGCGCGAGGCCCGGCGGCGCGACAATTTCATCGGCG